>NZ_CP013021.1:2015000-2390000 GCF_001420915.1 Agarivorans gilvus
ACTACGACATGCTTTTTGGGATCCGCTTGCTCTCGCGAGGTCGCTTCCCTCTGTACATGCCATTGTAGCACGTGTGTAGCCCTGCCCGTAAGGGCCATGATGACTTGACGTCGTCCCCACCTTCCTCCGGTTTATCACCGGCAGTCTCCCTAGAGTTCCCACCATTACGTGCTGGCAAATAAGGATAGGGGTTGCGCTCGTTGCGGGACTTAACCCAACATCTCACGACACGAGCTGACGACAGCCATGCAGCACCTGTATCTGAGCTCCCGAAGGCACCAAGGAATCTCTTCCAAGTTCTCAGTATGTCAAGGGCAGGTAAGGTTCTTCGCGTTGCATCGAATTAAACCACATGCTCCACCGCTTGTGCGGGCCCCCGTCAATTCATTTGAGTTTTAACCTTGCGGCCGTACTCCCCAGGCGGTCTACTTAATGCGTTAGCTGCGTTACCCACGAGTTAAACTCACAGACAACTAGTAGACATCGTTTACGGCGTGGACTACCAGGGTATCTAATCCTGTTTGCTCCCCACGCTTTCGTACATGAGCGTCAGTTCTTGTCCAGGTGGCCGCCTTCGCCACTGGTATTCCTTCAGATCTCTACGCATTTCACCGCTACACCTGAAATTCTACCACCCTCTACAAAACTCTAGCTTCCCAGTTCCAAATGCCATTCCCAGGTTAAGCCCGGGGATTTCACATCTGGCTTAAAAAGCCGCCTGCGTACGCTTTACGCCCAGTAATTCCGATTAACGCTCGCACCCTCCGTATTACCGCGGCTGCTGGCACGGAGTTAGCCGGTGCTTCTTCTGTTGCTAACGTCAAATTATATGGGTATTAACCACACAACCTTCCTCACAACTGAAAGTGCTTTACAACCCGAAGGCCTTCTTCACACACGCGGCATGGCTGCATCAGGCTTGCGCCCATTGTGCAATATTCCCCACTGCTGCCTCCCGTAGGAGTCTGGGCCGTGTCTCAGTCCCAGTGTGGCTGATCATCCTCTCAAACCAGCTAGGGATCGTCGCCATGGTAGGCCATTACCCCACCATCTAGCTAATCCCACTTGGGCACATCTGAAAGCGAAAGGTCCGAAGAGCCCCTCCTTTGGTCCGAAGACATTATGCGGTATTAGCAGTCGTTTCCAACTGTTGTCCCCCACTCTCAGGCAGTTTCCCAAGCATTACTCACCCGTCCGCCGCTCGTCATCTTCTAGCAAGCTAGAAATGTTACCGCTCGACTTGCATGTGTTAAGCCTGCCGCCAGCGTTCAATCTGAGCCATGATCAAACTCTTCAATCAAAAGTTCTTTCGCTCAAGTTAAAAACTGAAATAGTACTGTGTTTTACAGTGCAAGCATCCAGTTCACTTAAGCTTAATTTTTTCGCTTAATGCCCTGTGAGTGCTCACACAGATTGCTTGATAAATTGTTAAAGAGCGTTGCTTCTTGCCGAAGCGAGGTGCGCATTCTACGCCATCCTCTGTGACTGTCAACCGCTTTTTTAAAACATTTTAAAAACCAGTTTGAAAGTCGCCAACTCAGCCCTAGGCCTTGTCAGCCCTGACTTGCATCCTCATCGCTGCGAAGCGCTGTGTGCCGTGTCAGTGGAGGTGCATTATAGGCATCGAATCTTTCGGCGCAAGCGTTTTTTGAAGAAAATCACAAGATTTAGTTCAAGTGCTCAGTTAATAGACAAAACGAGCTTTTGATGACCTTAAACGCTAAATAAACGGTCGTTTTATCAACAAAATCCTAGCAGACCAATAAGGGTTATCTAAACGAGAAAAGATCACGCCTTGAGATGTAGACGCATGCAAGAAGTAATCTTGGTCATAGATTACCCCAACGTGCCTAACTTTATGACTGGTTCTAAAAAAGATTAAATCACCGGTTTGGGCTTCTGCTAACGAAACACTGATACCCAAAGCTAACTGCTGCTCGGTTGTTCGAGGCAGTAAGCTATTATAGAGGCGATCATAAGCATGCTGCACAAAGGCTGAGCAATCGACCCCTTGTTTGTTAGTTCCGCCTAATTTATAAGGAGTACCTTGCCACTCTTGCTGGATCTGCACCAGCAACTGCTGCTGTTGAGCAACTAACTTAGACGTTTGAATAGGTGGGTTTGGAGCAGTGGTTTGACGATTATTGCTGCAGCCGCTCAACACTAAGCAGCCACAAAGCGCGAGATATACAGACCAAAGCTTAAATTGCGACTTCATTTTGGCCGCGTTATGCTAAAACTACTACCATTTGCCCAATACTCTCCTCCCCCTAAGCGCCCTAGTGGATTTAGCTGGTTGCTGTTCACTTCGACTCGCTCTTGTTGCATGGTCACCACACTGTCATCTATATAGAGCTGTAATACTTTCAGCAGGATCATCGCTTGTGGGGTATTACCTACTGCTTGGATCTCATAGAGTTCACAAGCCATGGCAATGGGTGCATCTTTTAGGCGAGGCAGGTGAAAACCAGTAAAAGCACAAGTAGTAAGCTGCTGTGAGTCTAACTCGGACTCACCATGCGCCAAACTTCGCGCAGACTCGGTGACTTGAGGCGCTAGCGCCGCATTAGCAATATGCACTACACAATGCTTACGCTGTTTAATGTTAACGGTGGTGTCTTTATCACTACCATCGTCTTTTTTGCCAATCGACAGCATAATTAAAGGAGGATTAGAGCTGACCGCCGTAAAATAAGAGAAAGGAGCAAGATTATAAGACGCCGCAGTGCCATTATCACTTAGTACCCATGCGATGGGTCTTGGCACAATGGTTTGGGTCATACAGTGATAGACCTGATTAGGACTTAAACCTTCGAAATCTAAGTACATTGCTGTCTCCAAGATAACCATCAGCCCACCGAAGCGGGCGTAATTAAAGATTCATTATATAGGTTTAAGATTTAAGCACATCATTAAGCGCTGCTAAACATAGAGTCACATTTTCTTGGCGCGCAGCATAACCCATTAAACCAATCCGCCAAGCCTTACCGGCAAATTGACCTAAGCCAGCACCAATTTCCAAGTTATAGTCATTCAATAGTCTAGCTCGAAGCGCTGCCTCATCGACCCCTTCAGGCACAGCTACCAAATTGAGCTGAGGTAAGCGGCATGACTCATCAACCATTAACTCAAGGCCTAATTCACTTAATCCTTGAGTAAGTTGCTGATGGAAATCGGCATGACGTTGCCATGATACTTCTAGGCCCTCGTTATAAAGCGACAACAAGGCTTCATGCAAGGCATATAAGGCCGTAACTGGCGCAGTATGGTGATAAGAGCGTTTTTGTTCACCCGACCAATAGCCCATCACTAGGCTTTGATCCAAAAACCAACTCTGCACTTTAGTTTTACGCTTAGTCAACTTATCGATAGCGGCTTGGCTAAAACTCACCGGCGACAAGCCCGGTACACAAGACAAACACTTTTGGCTGCCAGAATAAATAGCGTCAATGCCCCATTCGTCAACCTTAAGAGGAATACCACCGAGTGAGGTCACCGCATCAACAATGCTTAAACAATGGTGCTGTTTAGCTAACGCACATAACGCCTGGGCATCAGAAGCCACGCCGGTTGAGGTTTCGGCGTGTACAAAAGCTAATACTTTTGCATCCGGGTGTTGTTCTAAAGCCTTTTCAACTTTACTGATAGAAACAGGCTCACCCCAGCTATCTTCAACAACAACGGCTTCACCGCCACAACGCTCAACATTTTCCAGCATCCGTTGGCCAAATACGCCATTGATACACACAATGACTTTATCTTCAGGTTCCACCAAGTTAACAAAGCAGGTTTCCATGCCTGCCGACCCCGGTGCAGATACGGCAAAAGTGTGCGGATTGCTTGTTTGAAAGGCGTACTGCAATAAAAACTTTATTTCGTCCATCATGCCAACAAACAAGGGATCTAGATGACCCACAATGGGGCGGCTTTGAGCTTGTAATACTTGAGGGGAAATATCTGAAGGGCCGGGGCCCATTAAAATACGACGAGGCGGGTTAAAGGAAGTGATGTTCATTCTTAATATCCTTTTAAGTGGGTCAATTTAGTCTAAAGACTTATTTTTGTTATAGGTACAGCCCCCACACTCTAACACCGCACCTCTGAAAACTGAATACACAGCCCAATAGGCTACCAATACTGAAAACCAAGCCGAATATATGAGCAAGCAATCGTCACTTCTCAAACATAGAAATAGGATTAAATAAACTAAACCAAAATAACTTAAATAACGCAGAGGTGAATTGTAGAAAACACCACTCTTAATGCAACTCAATGAATAAGATCAAAATCACCCCAAATTAGTAACATTAGATTTACAAAAAAACACAAAAAACCAACTAAAAAGAAAGTAACACCTAAAAAATGACTTAGTAAAATTTGATCAAAAACAATAAAATGTTGGTTTATCAGCCAACCAAAAATAACCGACGAACCCAAGCACAAAAGGCATTCACCCTCTTTAAAAACAAGCAAGAATAATTACTCATTATTGATTTTCACTTCACAAACTATCGCTTAAGAACACCTTCCTGCTCTACACAAGGCATGCATGCTCAATTAAGCAACAGTTATGGTTGTTTTAATGTTTCACCCGCTTAAACACCATTCACCAAAATGAATAATTATTCATGATTATTTTGCCACAAAAACACCGTTCACAAACACCAAATAAAGATTAGTTTTTCTAATCCAAAAATAACGTTTTTACTTGTTTGAGGATCTACCAATAGCGCACTATGATCAAATCATCAATTAAGATGAGGTCAACAACATGAGCATTAACGCAACCACTATTGGCAACCGCAAAAATACGTCTTTCTTCCACTTTTTTGCTGACGCTTACCAACTTTGTAATACTTGGATAAATCGCCAGAAAACTCGCCGTCAATTGGCACAACTTCCAGCTTATTTACTACGCGACATAGGTTTAACTGAGGCCGACCGTTACCAAGAGTCACGCAAGCACTTCTGGGAAGACTAATACCGCTAAAAACGTTGTTTTGCCAAGGACCTCAGGCTTACATTTAAATTGACGGCATGTGCTTTGCACATGCCGTTTTTGTTTTTTCTTGTTACCATTCACGCTTTGTTATCTGAGATGAATCACAGCATGCCAACACTCGCCCCCAACCTTATCGTTGTATTAGGCCCGACAGCCTCGGGTAAAACTCAACTAGGAGTATACCTAGCGCGCCACTACGGAGGGGAAATACTGTCTGCTGATTCTCGTCAGGTATATAAAGGTTTAGATCTGGGTTCTGGCAAAGACTTAGCCGAGTATCAAGAAATTCCTTATCACCTGATTGATATTGTTGAACCCGATAGCGAATACAGCGTATTTCACTTTCAACGCGATTTTTTTGCAGCCTACCAACAGGTTAAACAAGCCAATAGGCTGCCAATCATGGTCGGCGGAACAGGCCTTTACATTGACGCAGTCACCCAGAACTTTCAATTAAGTGAAGTGCCGGTTAATCAGCCGCTCAGAGAACACTTAGCCGAGTTATCGCTGGAACAATTACAACAGCGCTTATTGCAGTTAAAACCACAGCAACATAACAGCACCGATTTAACGGTGAGACCTCGTTTAGTCAGAGCCATTGAGATAGCAGAAGCCGACCAAACTGAGACACAAAACAAGCCCCAATACCCCGAGATTTCTCCGCTGTATCTTGGTATACGCTGGGATAGAGCGATTTTAAGGAAGCGTATCACCCTGCGTTTAAAACAACGTTTAGAAGAAGGCTTAATAGAAGAAGTTCAGCAACTCCACCAAGACGGGGTGAGTTACGAAAAGTTAGAATTCTACGGTTTAGAATACCGAATGGTGGCGCAGTATCTACAACACAAACTTAGCTACAATGACATGTTCCAAAAGCTTAATTCACAAATCCACCAATTCGCCAAACGTCAAGATACTTGGTTTAGAAAAATGGAACGCCGCGGAGAAGTAATCCATTGGTTAGATCCTCAGCATGACTTGGTAGCGCAAGCCCAAAGCATCATTGAGCCCCACTTAGCCAGCTTAACAGCTTAGGTTTTAGGAGGCTTGGCAGCGAACCAGCGGTAATAAAAAAACATTAACCAGTGGGCGAGACTTAGCCCAGCAAAGGCAATAAAACCAGACCACAAGGCGAGGCGATATACAGCAACATCGCCTTGATAAAGCAAACTGGGGATTAACAACGCTAAGCAGCCTAAATTAGCCAACAACATACACTGTTTACAACGCCCTAGTTTTTCAACAAACCAGGCTTTCTGGCAAAACGGACAACTCACAATATATTTCCTAAGTGGCAATGCTCGCTCGATTATCCACGCAGCATAATTTTGATCAAGCGCTTGCTCAGCTTGTTATAAGGCGGGCGCAATAGCTTAAGTGCAGAAAAGCGACTTTGACTAAAGATCGGTAGCATTTTTGAAAACTGCACAAAACCATCATAGCCATGATAGTGCCCCATACCACTGCTCCCCACCCCACCAAAAGGCAGCTCATGTTGGGCCACATGTAACAGTACATCATTAATGCAAACCCCACCGGCTGAAATTTGCTGAATCAATTGTTGCTGAATGGCGCGCTGATAAGAAAAGATATACAAGGCCAAAGGATGACTGTGTTGTTGAACATAAGCGACAGCTTCATCGAGTTGCTGATATTCCATTATCGGCAGCAAGGGACCAAATATTTCTTGCTGCATCACCTCAGCCTCACTCGGCACATTAAGCAGCAAGCGCGGAGCAAACTTACCAGCACAGTCACCGGCAATGAGCTTAAATTCTTCGGCCCCTAGCTCAAGCGCTTGTTCATTCAACGAGTTGAGACGAGCTAAAAACTTCTCTGAAATAATGCTGGAGAAGGCCTCGTCAGCCATGCTTTGATAGTGCTTTTGACAATAGCGAATGCAGGCATCAACAAAGGCTTGGCGGCGTGAGCTGGGCAGCAGCACATAGTCTGGCGCCACACAGGTTTGCCCTGCGTTAAACAATTTACCCATCATAATCCGCTCAGCCGCCAGCTCTATTGGAAAGTCATCGCTAATAATCACCGGAGACTTCCCTCCCAGCTCTAAAGTCAGTGGCGTTAATTGGGTAGCCGCGGCCAGCATCACTTTACGCCCGGTTGCAGTAGAACCGGTAAATAACAAATGGTCGAAAGCCAAAGCCGAAAAAGGCGCGCCTAGCTGGCCATCTTCATCGGCATATACTCGAACCACCTCTTCAGCAAGATATAATGGCATTAAGCGGATTAGCAGTTGGCTTAAGGCGGGACTTAACTCCGACATTTTCAGCATCACTCGGTTGCCCGCGGCTAAGGCATCGGTAAGCGGCCCGAAGGCAAGATATAGGGGATAGTTCCAAGGCACTATCACGCCGACTACCCCCAAGGGCTTAGCCACTACACGATTGCTCGCCCCGGCAAACCAAATGCTGGTTGCCCTTCGCTGAGGCTTTAACCAAGACTTTAAATGTTTTTGAGCATAACGGATCCCCGCAATCGCAGGAAATAACTCCAGTACTCGGGTTTCTTCAGCACAACGTTGGCCAAAGTCGCTCGCAATGGCAGCAATAATGTCCTGCTGATTTTCCAATAACAAGTTCAACAATTGTTGCAAGTAATGCTTGCGCTGCTGCAAGCTTGGTGCCCCTTGCGCCAATGCTAACTGCTTTAAATGACCTAAATCTTGCTGAAGCTTCACGCCAGACATTGTTATTCCTCATCATTACTCACTTTACTCAGGCTAGGTTACTCTGGGTAACTTGTAAACTAAAACAGAAATGCTTGAACATTTTCATGGCAAACAGCATAGTTGAGCGCAACCACCCATGCCGGAGAATTGGTATTAAGCACGCTCCCTTTGTAGCCCCTTGGTGGGCTAGAAACACCCATATTCAAACCTTGTTACCCACCTTTTTAAGGCGTAAACAAAAGCTTAAACTCACTTGGCAACAGCTGAATTTAGCCGACGGTGATTTTGTCGATCTCGCCTGGGTAGATAGCCCGCAGCAAAGCTCGGCTGAACAGCCGATAGTGGTACTTTTTCACGGCTTAGAAGGAAGCGTAGATTCCCCCTACGCCAAAGGCATGTTGCAAGCTAGCCAGCAGCGAGGTTGGCGCGCTGTAGTGATGCATTTTCGAGGTTGTAGTGGTAAACCCAACAAACAATGGCGGGGCTACCACAGTGGCGAAATCGGCGATGCCAGCGCTTGTATTAACTACTTAAATGAACAATTCCCAAACGCACCACTGTTCGCCTTAGGTTATTCCCTAGGTGGCAACATGTTAGTTAACTACTTAGCGAAAACCCCCAACTCACCGATTAAGGCCGCGGCCATAGTGTCGCCGCCGCTAGATTTAGCCGCCTGTTCGGAACGTTTGCAGCAAGGTTTTTCGCGCGTCTACCAGCATCACTTACTCAGCCGAATGAAGCGTAATCTTCGGCATAAAATCGGCCTTATAGACAAGGCTCCACTTAGCGAGGAACAAGTTAAAACTTGGCGTAATTTCACGCAATTCGACGAGCACTATACCGCTAAAGCCCACGGCTTTGCGGGAGCGGCCGATTATTACCAGCGCTGTAGTGGGCTAGCACTGCTAAAAGACATTCGCCACCCCACCTTGTTAATTCACGCGGCGGACGACCCCTTCATGGATCAACGAGTAATCCCCCAAGGCCACCAGCTAAGCCCCTGCGTTGACTACCGCTTGAGCCATCGCGGTGGACATGTGGGATTTGTTAATGGTAGCCTGCTGCGCCCAAATTTCTGGTTAGAAACCACCATACCAGAATGGTTTCAGCAACAACTGGAGCGCCCAGCAAAATGATCATTCCATGGCAACAATTAGAACCCGCAACACTCGACGCTTTATTAGAGAGTTATGTACTGCGCGAAGGCACCGACTATGGCGAACAGGAACTCAGCTTAAGTGACAAACTCGCACAAATTAAGCAACAAATTACTAATGGCACGGTTTTAATCGTATACTCTGAACTTCATGAAACAGTAAACTTAATTGCCAAAGAGCAATTTGATGCCTCTGCCAAGGAAGGGCAGCAGGATGATCAGTAAACCCGGTTTATAGTCATCAGCAACAGATAAGGCCATTATGTCAGCTAAGCATCCCATTATTGCCGTCACCGGTTCCTCAGGAGCAGGCACCTCAACCACCAGCGAAGTCTTCGCTCACTTATTTAGACAGCATAAGCTCAACGCGGCCTTCATCGAAGGCGATAGTTTCCATCGTTATACTCGCCCAGAAATGGACGTAGCCATTCGTAAAGCGCGTGAACACGGCAAGCACATTAGCTACTTTGGCCCTGAAGCCAACGACTTTAATCTGCTCTATGAGTTTTTCCGCCAATACGGCGAAACGGGCGTAGGCCAATACCGACGTTATCTGCATACCTTTGATGAAGCCGTACCCTACAACCAAATGCCGGGCACCTTTACCCCGTGGCAAGATCTACCAGAAGAAACCGACGTGCTGTTTTATGAAGGCTTACATGGCGGGGTGGCTTATGAAGATAAAAGCGTGGCTTCAAAAGTCGACTTACTAATTGGCATGGTGCCGATTGTAAACTTAGAGTGGATCCAAAAATTAGTGCGCGATACCACCGAACGTGGCCATTCTCGCGAAGCGGTGCAAGAATCCATCGTGCGTTCGATGGATGATTACATCAACTACATCACCCCGCAGTTTTCACGCACCCATATCAACTTTCAGCGCGTGCCTACGGTTGATACCTCCAACCCCTTTAGCGCCAAAAGCATTCCTAGCTTAGATGAGAGCATGCTGGTGATCCGTTTTCGCGGTTTAAAAAATGTTGATTTCCCCTACTTGTTGCAGATGATTGATGGCGCTTATATGTCACGGCAAAACACCATTGTGGTTCCGGGCGGAAAAATGGGCTTTGCCATGGAATTGATCCTGTCGCCAATGATCCAACAGTTATTAGAGACAGGAAAAATACGTTAACTAGGCGGCTTCAATTCGGTAGCTGTGGCTAATTTCACAAGCCTTGCCCAACATCAGAGAAACCGAGCAGTACTTGTCCATGCTTAGTTGCACGGCTCTGGCCACATGTTTCTCGCTTAAGTCTGTACCGCTAACCACAAACTCTAAATGGATATGAGTAAAAACACGAGGCGTGCTGTCGGCTCGTTGCGCTTCTAGATTGACCTTACAGTCACTCACTTGTTGTCTGGCTTTGCTCAAAATGGAAATCACATCCACCGAGCTACAACCTCCGGCCGCCATTAGTACATATTCCATAGGGCTAGCCGCAGCTTTTGCACCATCACCATCCATTAATATTTGGTGACCCGAGCTACTTTCACCAATAAATTGCAGTTCTTTAGACCAAGAAACGGTCGCTTTCATGTTAATATCTCCCAAGGAATGTTTCGTGTTGCAGCTTAATCTAGGTCAAGGTGTAAGGCTAGACTATGCCTCATACTAAAGGCGTATAAATGCCTTGCAGCAAAGCCAGAAGCCTTTTATGCTAGAGGCGGAATGGACAACAATTAAAATAAATACAGTTTGTTAGTGTGCAACTAACGACTAATTAAAAAAGACAGAGGATTTCTTTAATATGGTAATTGGCAAACCTCAAGCTGATCCGGTGATGGAATGGTTTCTTTCTCACTGCCACATTCATAAGTACCCTTCAAAAAGTACTTTGATCCATGCTGGTGAAAAAGCAGAAACCCTTTACTACATCGTAAAAGGTTCAGTGGCTGTATTGATCAAAGACGAAGAAGGCAAAGAGATGATCTTGTCTTACTTGAATCAAGGCGACTTCATGGGTGAGCTGGGTCTTTTCGAAGATACTGAAAACCCTATTCGTACCGCTTGGATCCGAGCCAAAAGCCCGTGTGAAGTGGCAGAAATTTCCTACAAGAAATTCCGTCAACTTATTCAAGTCAATCCTGAAATTCTGATGCGTCTGTCTGGTCAAATGGCTAACCGTTTGCAAATCACCAGCCAAAAAGTAGGTGACTTAGCGTTCCTAGATGTAACAGGTCGCATTGCGCAAACCTTGTTAAATCTTGCTAAGCAGCCTGACGCGATGACTCACCCAGATGGCATGCAAATTAAGATCACTCGTCAAGAAATCGGCCAAATTGTAGGCTGTTCTCGTGAGACAGTGGGACGTATTCTTAAGATGCTGGAAGAACAAGAATTGATTACCGCGCACGGTAAAACAATCGTTGTTTACGGCACGCGCTAGTCGCAGCTACACCATCGAAAAAGCCGCTTTGATGCGGCTTTTTTTATGCCTACTGCCGGCTGTCGGTACTACTGAAGATTTTGTCTGCCGACGCTTCAACAAAACCTGAGTACAATTCTCCATCGGCTTGTTTATAACGTAAGGCAAATTCATAAAAGCAGCTAGGGATGGACTGTTTGCAGTCACTAAAACTAACTTCAGCATGGTCCGCCAAAGTCGAAGACTGCTCTAACAACACCTCGGGTGAACCTTTAATTTCTCCACCCACGCTGTTTAAGACAAAACCCGCATCAAGTAGTGCTTGATTGACGTGCTGTAAGCTTTGATAGCCCACGAGTTGATTTACCGATACGGTAAAGTGGTTGGCTCGATAACCATAAGCCGCCAACCAGGCGGCATACTCACTTTCTTGCAATAAGCATTGATAATCAGCATAACTCAGCTGCCACGGCCGACCCGAGAAAAACACTTCAGGACGAAGATACAGTTCTGGGTTAACCTGACTAGCCAAATTTTTCACCAATTGCTGCGCCTGCGGCGATAAGCTCTCAACCTGCAGCTCACTAATAAACACTTTAGGCACACAGGGATCGCTATGTTCAAAATGCGCCGCGTCTAAATGTTTAGCTGCAAAATGATAAGTCCCACCTTGGCGGTAGCCCATGGCCAACAAATGTTGAGCAAAAGCCTCAACGCCGGTTCCCGGCAGATTAAAACTACGCACCGCAATATGGTCGTTAACTATTGGCTGGCCGCCACCCAAGAGTTGATGGATTTTCTCAGCACTGGGGGTTACCGCCAAATACTGTTGCCAAAGCCGCTCAAAAAACAGCGTCACGTTCATCTGCTTATCCTCCACTTAAAAGTGTAAGCCGGGACTTAAGTTTTCGGGTAGCACACTGCTGCTACCTTCCATGGACGCTACCGGGTAAGCACAGTAATCGGCGGCATATTTTGCGCTGGCGCGATGATTTCCCGATGCACCAACACCGCCAAACGGCGCGGCACTAGAGGCGCCAGTAATTGGACGATTCCAATTAACAATGCCAGCTCTAGTACGGTGACGGAAATTTTCCCACTTGGTGGGCTGATTACTTAACAAACCCGCCGATAAGCCATAGCGAGTATTATTGGCTAATGTTATGGCCTGCTCCCAATCATCATAGAACAGCACTTGTAATAGCGGGCCAAAGTATTCCTCATCGGGTAGTTCAGCCACCTTAGAGACGTCGATAATACCGGGAGTGACAAAACCTTTAGTACTGTCGGCTTGAACCAAGGGCAGCAAGGGCTTGCCACCTATAGCTTGCAGCCGCTGCTGAGCTTGCACCATTGCCGCGGCGGCTTTGGCCGAGATCATCGCGCCAATGAAGGGCTGCTGTTCGGCATCGTATTCACCAACTTCAATAGCTTTAGTCACCTCTAACAAGCGCTGCAGAATCAATTCGCCTTGTTCGCTCTTCGGTAGCAATAAACGACGCGCACAAGTACAACGTTGCCCAGCCGAAATAAATGCCGACTGAACGATGTCATGTACCGCCGCGTCTACATCGTCCACCTCGGCCACCAATAAGGGATTATTGCCGCCCATCTCCAAGGCTAAAATCTTATCTGGCTGGCTAGCAAACTGTTGATGCAATACATGACCAGTAGTAGAGCTGCCAGTAAAAAATAGACCGTCGATACCTGGATGCGAGGCCAAGGCTTTGCCGGTTTCAAGCTCACCCTGAACCAGGTTTAATACACCGTTGGGCAAACCCGCCTGCTGCCATAATTGGACGATACGCTCTGAAGTATAAGGGGTGAGCTCCGAGGGCTTTAATACCACACTATTGCCAGCGATGAGAGCCGGTACAATATGCCCATTAGGCAAATGTCCAGGGAAGTTGTAAGGGCCAAACACTGCCACTACACCATGCGGTTTATGACGTAATACTGCGGTGGCGGCGGGCAACTCGGTGCTCGACTCGCCAGTGCGCTCTAAATAGGCTTTCTCAGAAATAGCCACCTTGCCGATCATCGCGGCAATTTCAGTCTGAGTTTCCCATAAGGGTTTGCCGGTCTCAGTGGCGATTAACAAGGCTAACTCTTCTTTATGTGTTTCGAGTAACGAGGCGAATTGTTTGATGGTGGCCATACGCTGCTCTAAGCCGCTCATATACCAAGCAAACTGGCTATGTCTAGCGGCGCTCACGGCACTCTCTACTTGCTCAGGCGAGGCGGTTTTCCCTTGCCAAATCACTTGGTTCTTTGCCGGATCAATGGATTTGAGCAGCGCTCCTTGCCCTGCTAGCCATTGACCATTAATAAACTGATTTAACTCTGCCATTTTTACCTCAATCCTTAGCCGCCAACCGTGGGCTAGCACATTATTCGAAACGCAAAGCGCCTACTCGAAGGCTATCACCCTCACTCACTTGTAGGGCGTTAGCCGTTTGTTGGGAAATCACCGCCCTTGGTTGCTGCCGATGTAGTTCGATCTGGGCAACACAAGCTCGGAAATCTTTTAAGCGCGCATTAGTCAGTAACATCTGTTGCGCATCCTTACTCGGCTCGCCAATGCTTAAGCTCACCTTAAATGATTGCTTAACACTTTCGATGAGTTGTAAGGGACACTCCACGGTGGGTCCAGCGTCAAAAATATCAACATAACCATGCTTACAAAAACCTTCAGCTTCCAGTAAGCGCAAAGCCGGTCGAGTCTTCTGATGCACTTCGCCAATCACCGCCTGCGCCTCTTTACTCAGCAAATTCACATAAATGGGATACTTTGGCATTAATTCGGCAATAAACTCTTTTTTACCCACGCCGGTTAAATAATCGGCGGTAGGAAAATCCATGCTAAAGAAATTGTCTTGTAACCATTGCCAAAAAGGTGAGCGCCCCTGCTCGTCCGACACACCGCGCATTTCAGCAATCACCGAGTCATTAAATCGATGTGGATGCTCAGCCATCAGTAAAAAGCGACATTTAGACAACAAACGGCCATTTTGGCCTTGCCGATGAGATTCTTGCAAAAATAGCGTACACAGCTCGGTGACGCCGGTGTAGTCGTTAGTAAGGGTTAAGGTTTCCACCACGTTGTAGATATTTAAACTGCGCGAAGCATGAACCACCTTACCCAAATGGTAGGTGTAGAAGGGACTATTCAAACCAACTGCCGCATCGATGGCAGTGGTGCCCACCACCTCGCCGCTGTCGGTATCTTCTGCCACCATCAAATAATGCAAATCACCGGGATGGTCGATATCACTGGCAAACGAGCGAATGGAATGAGCGAGTTTTTCTCGCAATAAGGGTTCATCTACCGGTAAGGAGGTAAAACCAATCCCTGAGCTCACAGCCATCTGTAATAACGCAGGATAGTCCGTTTCCTGAATAGGACGGATCACTAACATGGCTATTTCTCCTATGATCAAATAGCACTGAGCAGTGGCTAAGCCTTAGCCACACATACAACTAATAAGCCTGCTAGGCTGGCAGCCTAAGCACCAGCCTGCAAAACCTTATGCCTCTACAACCTTGGCTACTGCGTGTTCAAAACGCTGCATGCCCAGCTCAATATCTTGCTGGGGAATAATCAAAGAAGGAGTAAAACGAATCACGTTGGCTCCGGCAACCAATACCATCAGGCCTTGCTCTGCCGCCGCAGTTAAAAAGTCCCGAGCACGTCCTTGATATTGCTCATTAAGCACCGCGCCTAACAATAGACCCTTACCACGCACTTCAGAAAAAACCTGATATTTTTGATTGATGGCATTAAGCGCATCGCGGAACCATTGTTCGCGTTGCTTCACGCCCGCTAAGACTAGTTCACTGTTCACAATATCAAAGGCCGTCTCGGCAACAGCACAAGCTAGAGGATTACCGCCATAAGTGCTGCCATGAGTACCCACCTTCATCGACGCAGCAATCGCCGTAGTGGTTAGCATGGCACCAATTGGGAAGCCGCCACCTAAGGCTTTCGCAGAACTTAAGATATCAGGAGTCACGCCTAAGCCCATGTAAGCATACAGGTCGCCAGTGCGGCCTACACCGGTTTGCACTTCATCAAAAATCAATAACGCATTGTGCTTATCACACAGCTCTCGCACCTTTTTTGCAAAGGCTAAGTCAGGACTAATAATACCGCCCTCACCTTGCAAGGGCTCCATCATCACCGCACAGGTTTGTTCATCGATAATGGCTTCTAAGGCCGCTAAATCGTTATAAGGAATATGCTCGATATCACCGGGTTTTGGACCGAAGCCATCCGAGTAACTGGCTTGACCGCCCACGGTTACGGTGAAGAAAGTCCGCCCATGGAAGCCTTGTTCAAAGGCAATGATTTTAGTTTTATCGGCTGAGCCATGTTCAATGGCATAACGACGCGCTAACTTCAGTGCGGCTTCGTTGGCCTCGGCACCAGAGTTACAAAAGAACACTTTCTCCGCGAAAGTAGAGTCCACCAACTTTTTAGCTAAGCGTAAGGCTGGCTCGTTAGTCAGAACGTTACTTAAGTGCCACAGAGTTTGGCCTTGTTCGGTTAAGGTTTTAACCAAGGCTGGATGACAGTGCCCTAAACAATTAACTGCAATACCACCAGCAAAATCCACATACTCACGACCTTCTTGGTCCCACAGTCTAGAGCCCTCTCCCTTCACTGGGATAATGGCTGCTGGAGCATAGTTTGGAACCATAACTTCATCAAATAACGCACGAGTAACAGCGTGTGACATAAAGTGTTCTCCTTCCACTTCCTAGCAATCCGTTATTCATAGCCAGAAAGGTTAATAACTTGTAAACAGTTTGGCGATTATGGCAAATCTCAAGAGCCTTGTCTGAGCAATCACCGCGAAGACCATATAAAATATGGCCATTTTTACGCATATTTAGTGCATAGTTCTAAAACAATTTAAGCCCGCAGACTCCGCCACTGGCCAAAAACCGCTCTACCAAGCATAAATATGCATTGTTTATTCATTCTACATAATCAATATATAAGAGAGTATAACAACGAATACGTTCTATTTTTTAGAAGCAACAAAGTTCGCTAATAAGCTTAAACCCTGTTGAGTAAGAATACTTTCCGGATGAAACTGTACTGCATGGATCGGTAGTTCACGGTGCTTAAGCCCCATAATCTCATGCTGTTTTCCCTCATCATCATGGCTCCAAGCCGTCACCTCTAAACACTCCGGCAGACTGTGCTTATCTACTACTAGCGAATGATAACGAGTCACCTTTAGTGGATTATCTAGCTGCTTAAACACCGACTGCTGTTGATGATAAACCGGTCTAAGCTTACCGTGCATCGGCTCAGCCGCGCGAACCACTTGAGCCCCAAAATGCTGTGCAATACACTGATGGCCTAAACACACCCCCAGTATTGGCAAACGCTCGGCAAAGTGGGCGATCACATCCAGTGAAATACCCGCTTCGTTGGGCGAGCAAGGGCCGGGTGAAATCACCAAATGACTGGGCGCCAGTTGTTCAATTTGCTCTAGGCTTATCTGATCATTACGGCGAACTGCAACTTGAATGCCTAACTGAGAGAAGTATTGAAACAAGTTGTAAGTAAAGGAGTCGTAGTTATCGATAATAAGTAGCATCTAGCTCAAATCACCCGTATTGCTTCTAAATAGTAATAGGCAGATATAGTAGCCGATTTCAAAACAATACACAGCGCAAAATCAAGGCTGTTTTCGCTTGCCTTGAGTTATCAAACCGCGCAGCGGAAAGCAACAGAATTATTTGTAGCGAGGTAAGGTATGAGTTCATCCCTACGCCAGCCATTAACACCAGTTTTAGCCTATAAAAAAGCCCAGCATTTAGCTGGGCTCTTAAGCGTTTAATAGGCTTATTTTAAACGAATAAAGCCTAGCACATCATATACCTTACTCAGTGTCTTGCTGGCTTGCTCACTGGCTCGCGCAGCGCCTTTAGCCATAATCGCTTGTAGCGCGGCTTCATCTTCACGTAAGGCTTGGTAACGTTGCTGAATGGGTTCCATCATCGCCACCACCGCATCGGCAGTATCAACTTTAAGATGACCATACATCTTACCTTCGTAACCGGCAACCAGCTCATCGATAGACTTACCAGTAGCTACCGATTGCAAGGTAAGTAAGTTAGACACACCGGGCTTTTCATCGCGGTCAAAGTAAATACGCGCTTGTTCGTCGGAGTCGGTCACTGAAGCTTTAATCTTCTTGGCAATCTGCTTAGGAGTATCGCTAAGCAAAATAAAGGCCTTCGGATTATCATCCGACTTAGACATTTTCTTAGTGGGCTCCTGCAAAGACATTACCCGCGCACCAAACTGAGGAATAAATGGCTCTGGTACGGTAAAGATTTCACCGTAAAGGTTATTAAAACGATTGGCGATATCACGAGTTAACTCTAGGTGTTGCTTTTGATCATCCCCCACCGGTACCGCATTAGCCTGATACAATAAAATATCAGCAGCCATTAAAGCGGGATAAGTATATAAGCCCGCATTGGTATTATTGGCGTACTTGGTCGACTTATCTTTGAACTGAGTCATTCGATTGAGCTCGCCCATTTGGGTGTAGCAGTTTAATGCCCAAGCCAGTTGTGCATGTTCCGGCACTTGAGACTGAACAAAAATGGTGCTTTTTTCTGGGTCTAAACCACAAGCGATGTACATGGCTAAGCCATCTAAGACTTGATTGGTAAACTGCTTAGGCTCTTGGCGAACGGTGATGGCATGTAGATCGGCCAACATGAAATGGCAATCGTAGTCATTCTGCATGTCGATCCATTGGTTAATTGCCCCAATATAATTACCAATGGTTAATGAACCAGATGGCTGAATGCCACTTAATACAATCGGTTTACTCATGATCTTCCTATATAAACTTTTACTATTGGCTTAAGCCGTCACCGAGCCATCAATTAACTCGACCAATTCTACTAGGCTATCTGCCACAAAATCGGGGCCACTAAGGGCGATATCTTCACCGTAGTTATATCCGTAGGTCAAGCCCAGCGAGCGACAACCCACGGCTTTTGCAGCCTGAATATCATTTTTAGAGTCGCCCACCATCATCATTTGCTGATTAGCCAATTGATAATGGTCCAACAGATGCTGCAAAGGCAGCGGATCTGGCTTCTTCCGCGCTAAACTATCACCAGACAACACCACATCAAAATAGTCGGCAATGCCTATTTGCTTTAACAAACCAGGGGTGAACAAACTAGGCTTGTTGGTAACAATGGCCATCGGAATATTACGTTGGCTAAAGGTGGCTAGGCTTTCCGCAACACCGTCATACAAACGGCTAGCAATACACAAGTTTTCGCAATAATGTTGCTCAAACAAGCCTCGAGCTTGGCGATAAAGACTCTCAGGTAATGTGTTGTCCACTGTAGAGCAACCAGACAAGGCCCGCTTAATTAACACTTCGGCGCCGTTGCCAACCCAATGACGAACCGTGAGTTCATCAAAAACTTCACGCCCCAAATCCACTAACATCGCATTAATGGCTAGAGCGAGATCCGGTGCGCTATCAACCAAAGTACCGTCAAGGTCAAAGGCAATCAGTTTTAGTTCGTCTAATGACTTCATTGGCATTCCCTATTGAGCAACTTTAGCTAACTCAGCTCGCATTTTGTCGATCACCGCTTTGTAATCGGGCTGATTAAAGATGGCCGAGCCCGCCACAAACATATCGGCACCCGCTTCTGCTATCTCGGCAATATTATCGGCAGTGACACCACCATCTATTTCTAAGCGAATATCGAAGCCACTTTGGTCTATGCGTTGTCTTACCGCGCGCAATTTATCCAAAGTACTGGGAATAAATTTCTGTCCACCAAAACCGGGGTTCACCGACATCAACAGGATCATATCCAACTTATCCATCACATAATCAAGGCAATGTAGTGGCGTAGCAGGGTTAAGCACTAAGCCGGCTTTACAACCTAACTCTTTAATGAGCTGCAAACTGCGGTCGATATGCTCTGATGCCTCTGAATGAAAGGTAATCATGCTGGCTCCAGCCTTAGCAAATTCGGGAATAAGTGCGTCAACCGGCTTAACCATCAGGTGAACATCAATTGGGGCGCTAATACCGTAATCACGTAAGGCCTTACACACCATTGGACCAATGGTTAAATTGGGCACATAGTGATTATCCATCACATCGAAGTGCACCACATCTGCGCCGGCAGCCAATACGTTCTCAACTTCTTCACCAAGGCGGGCGAAGTCTGCGGCTAAAATAGAAGGGGCGATTAAAAAGGATTTGCTCATTGTGGTAACCATCGGATTTTAAAGTGCGCAATTTTAACGCAGCTTGGGTAGTTATCCAATCTCTGTACAAAGATTGTTTTTGTGCCATGCTCTAGCTAAGAGTTTTACAGCAAAATACAGCAAGCACTTATGTCTTTACTGAAAAGCATACTTGGCGCCTTCTTTGGCGTTCAGTCGGAACAACAACGTCAACATGATTTCCAGCACGGTAAGGCTTGGAAGTTTATTCTATTGGGGATTGTAATGCTGAGCCTATTTGTGCTCAGCATTGTTTTATTAGTGCGTTTAGTTGCTTAGAGAGTGGGCCTGATAATAAGCCAATAGCTCGGCAACCTTTAGACGCTGCTGGCCTTTACGGCTTATCGTACGACGCACCTTTAACTGGCTCAATTCACTGGTTTGATAAATATCACGGGTTAGTGGTAAGTCATGATTACTGATCAATACCGAAGCCCCGCGTTGCTGAGCGTCTAAAGCTAATGCTCCCAAACGCTGCTGATCTGCTAGGTTAAATCCCTTACTGGCGTAATTAGTAAAACTAGCCGTTGGGCTTAACGGCGCATAAGGGGGATCGCAATAAACAATATCCCCAGCCTTTACCTGAGCAAAGGTGTCAACATAACTACAGCAACGGAACTCGGCTTGCTTCGCCTTAACCGCGAAAAACTCCAGTTCAGCCTCAGGAAAATAGGGCCGTTTGTAAGAGCCAAAAGGAACATTAAACCCGCCACTTCGATTATAACGACACAGGCCGTTATAACCATGACGGTTTAGATACAAAAACATCAACGAGCGCTGATATTCATCACTGGTAGCATTAAAGCGCTGGCGCAACTCATAGTAGTAATCACTTTGGTTACACTCTTGATTAAAATAGTGTTTAGCATCGCAAATAAACTGCTGAGGTCGTCGCTGTAAGATTTGATACAAGTTAATCAAATCTGGGTTAATGTCAGTTAATAGATAACGCGAGTAGTTTGTATTGAGAAATACCGAAGCCGCCCCAACGAAGGGTTCAATCAATAAGTCGCCTTCTGGCAGCTGCTGTTGAATATCTTCAATAAGGCCATATTTACCCCCGGCCCACTTTAAAAAAGCACGTGTTTTTTTCATTATTAGCGCGTCAGTTCAAACTGGACCTGTTTAAATTGCTTAATTAAAGAATCCAATTTTTGCTGCTGCAATTGCTTACGCGCCGCTTGGGCGTCTTCGCGACTAACGAAATCACCATAGATGATTTTATAAGGCACATTGGGGTTAGCGCTAGAGCGATATACCCAGACTTCATGTTGCCACTGGCGAGAAGACACAAACTGTTGGGCTTTTTCGCGATTATTTAAAGCCATTAACTGCAGGGTATAATGCTGGCTAGGCTTCGCTTCTAACAAGGTTTTTACGTCAGTCACCTTAATCGGTACCGCCTCGCTAGTTACTGTTTCAGAGGCGCTGGGTTCGGCTTCAGGAGCAACATCTTCGGCGAGTAAGTTCGCGCTGTCTTGGATTTCAGTACTAGTCTGAGCCGACTGTTGCGGCGCATTTTGTTCCGCTAGAAGCTTGTTCACCACGTCATCTTCTACCACTACACGCAGCTCCGATGCAGCCCCTTGGTTATTTAAGGTCAGTTCATCGGGTAAGTCTTGTGAGGGAAGCTCTGCGGTTTCAGGCAGCGGCACACCTGCCCTCCTTGAGTATTAGCAGCTTGAGCAGCATCATCTCCAGCAGCGGAGCCATTAGCCAAGGTAGGCTCTTCCATTAAGGCTAGGGAAATACGGCTATCGTCCGTTTGCTCACCTCCCCAGTCGTTAATCACTTGTACTAATAATCCGGCTACTGCGGCACATAAAATCACCGCGATTACGATATACAGCTTATTTCGATTGCTGGTACTGGTTTCCGTCATGGGGATATCTCCGGTAACAATTTGGTCGACAAACTGGTAAATCAAACGAGGGTTACCTTGTGCCGACGAAATATGCTGTTCAATGGCTTGTTGGTTTTCAAACTCGGCAACATATTCGGCACGATTAAATAGTAACGAGGCCAATTGCAGCGCTTCCCCCTCAGAGAGTGGAGCAACATCAAAATACAATACTTGATTGCTTAAAGCATCTAATTGGGCGTTAAAACCACTATTGGGTTCAGCAAATAATAGTAGCGACATATCATGCTGATAGAGTTGGTTGTAGTGTTGGTAAAACTCCACCAGCTCTGTTAACACCTGCTCACTAAGCGCTTGGGCATCGTCGATCACGATCAACAATGGCGAGTGACTTTCTTTTACATTGCGTTGATAGCTCTCAAATAAGGGGTCGTCTTGGTTAAATAAGGGATCTTTAACTAATTGCTGCAGCAGCTCACGGCGAACACGGCCGTCATCACCTTTAGCGGCACTCAACAAGGCTAAGTGAGCAAATGAAGCATTCTCGAGAACCGCGTTTGCGAGTGAGGACTTACCAGAGCCGGCCTTGCCGCTGACGCAAATCAGCTTGGCCTTAAAACGAATTTGAGTGATGAGTCTGTCGCGCAGGCGCTCTTGGCTCTGTAATTGCGCAAACTCGGCATCGCGCCGCACTCCCACCATTCAAATTGCCTTATTGAAATCGACTGATAACTGTTTTTATATCATTTTCAGTAATTGTATCAACTACTTCTGCTGTACCAATAGAGCTAGGTAGAACTAAACGTAGTTTTCCATCGAGCACTTTCTTATCTCGCATCATATGCGGAATAAACTCAGCTAGGCCCATATTTTCTGGAGGTGCAATTGGCAACCCAGCCCGCTCAATTAATCGGCGCATCCGTTGAACGAGTTCAGCAGAGATCATACCAGCCAATTCGGCGGTTTCGGCTGCCATCACCATGCCAGCGCCCACTGCTTCACCATGCAACCAAACACCGTAACCCTGCTCAGCTTCAATAGCATGACCAAAGGTGTGGCCTAAATTCAGTAAGGCTCTAATCCCTTGCTCCGTTTCGTCTTTAGCGACAACTTCGGCTTTAATCTCACAACAGCGAGCAATGGCGCGGCTCATTAACTGCGCATCAAGCGCCATCAATTGATCAAGATGGCTTTCTAGCCAAGCAAAAAAATCAGCATCATAAATAATGCCATATTTAATTACTTCAGCCATGCCCGCGGCTAACTCTCGTTTATCCAAAGTCGCTAAGCAATTGATATCAATCACCACCGCTTTAGGCTGATAAAACGCGCCTATCATGTTTTTACCTAGTGGGTGATTAACCGCCGTTTTTCCCCCTACCGAAGAATCAACCTGAGATAATAAGGTAGTGGGGACTTGCACAAATGGCACCGCACGTTGGTAACAAGCGGCAGCAAAACCAGCCATATCGCCAATAACCCCGCCACCTAAAGCGACAATAGTGGTATCGCGACTATGTTGTTTTGCCAACAAAGCAGAGAAAATCTGATTAAGGGTATCTAAATTTTTATATTGCTCACCGTCGGGTAGCTCAACTACGTCAACCTGGTACTGATGAAGACAAGTTAATAGTTGCTCTAAATATAAAGGGGCTACCGTAGTATTACTGACTACCATCACCTTTTTACTGGTAATCGCTTTACTAAATAGCTCGGTTTGGCTTAACAAGCCCTGACCAATGCTAATCGGGTAACTACGCTCGCCCAGAGCAACCGTTAAACATTCCATCGTATTTTTAGAATCCTAGTAATTCAATAATTTGATTTGCTACTGCTTTAGCGCTTTGATCGTCAGTTTTAACTGTATAATCGGCCACTTCGGCGTACATAGGATTACGCTCAGCCGCTAGGCTTTCAAGTACTTCTCTTGGCTCTTCTGTTTGTAACAAAGGACGACGCTTGTCGCGCTGAGTTCGAGCAAATTGCTTATCAATTGTTGTTTCTAAGTAAACAACAATGCCACGAGCAGAAAGATGATTGCGGTTTTCTTTACTAATAACCGAGCCACCACCAGTTGCTAATACTATGCCTTGCATCTGAGAAAGGTCGTCGATTACGCCTTCTTCTCGAACTCTAAAACCAGCTTCACCTTCAACATCAAACACCCACGCAATATCTGCACCTGTGCGGCGTTCAATCTCTTGATCTGTATCGTAAAACTGTAAATGTAATTGCTGTGCTAAATGACGACCGATTGTGCTTTTTCCAGCCCCCATCGGTCCTACAAGGAAGATATTTCGTTTCTCAGCCATGCTTCTTCAAATTTGTTTTTTGTCTATTTTCTCCCCGCAATGCGGGCACCTATTGTACCAACCTTAGTAAAAAGATCAGGGCGCGATTATCTCGTTTGAAAGGGAGTTTGGCAACTGCAAAATCACTCCCATACCGAAAGACTCGGCATGGGAGTTGTCAATGAAGAATAATTATAGTGAATCAACCAAGATTCGAGGTGTAACGAAGATCAGTAGCTCGTTCTTGTTAACACTTTCCGTTTTAGTGCGGAATAGGTAACCCAAACCTGGGACATCCCCTAAGATAGGCACTTTTTTCACTCGGTCGATATTTTGCTGCTGGTAGATACCGCCCAACACAATAGTTTCGCCGTTTCTCACCAATACTTGGGTGCCGATCTCTTGTTTATTAATCGCCACCGCTGGGCCAGTTGGCGTGAGCACCGCATCCCCTTCCGAGTCCTGAGAAATCACCAAGTCGAGGATCACGTTTCCATCAGGTGTAATTTGTGGCGTTACTCTTAAGCTCAACACCGCTTTTTTGAAGGTCACCGAAGTGGCGCCACTAGAGGCACTTTCAACATAAGGGATCTCACGACCTTGCTCAATATAGGCCGCTTTTTGGTTAGCGGTAGTAATGCGCGGACTCGCTATCACTTCACCTTTGTTTTCCTGCTCAAGCGCTGATAATTCAAGATCGAGGATCTTGCCGTTAGCCAGTTTAGCAACTTGGAAGGCTATTGAGCCTGCAGGATCAGACACCGGCAAGTTCACATTAAGTCGGTCATCTAAACTTGGCGTATTTCCAGCTAAAACATCGTCGACGCCATCTAAGGTGCCAGAGGTGATACCGGTGCTATTTCCAACCGAACCGGTATTAGTCACGCCCCAGCGAATGCCCAGTTCTTCACTCACATCGTCACTCACCGTTACCATGCGCGCTTCAATCACTACCTGTTTTACCGCAATATCGAGTTTTTCAACCATGGCCTTAATGTTGCTCAAAGATTCTTCGGTATCTTTAATCAGCAAGGTATTGGTGCGCTCGTCCACTGCCACAGAGCCTCGCTCAGATAGCATTGAGGTATTTTCACTCTTCAGCAGGTTAGATAAGTCTGAGGCTTTGGCGTAATTAACTTGAATATACTCAGAATACAAAGGCGCTAGGTCGGCCACTTGCTGGGCGCTTTCTAACTGTTGACGCTCTTGCTCGGCCAATTCTGCTGCTGGGGCAATCAGCAACACATTGTTGTCTAAGCGCTTATCTAAGCCTTTTACCTTAAGAATAATATCTAGGGCCTGTTCCCATGGCACGTCATCCATACGCAAGGTGATATTGCCCTGCACAGAATCGGTAGTCACCAAGTTTAATTCGTTAAAGTCAGCGATTAGCTGCAATACGGTACGAACTGGAATATCTTGGAAATTCAAAGAAATAGGCTTACCTTGATACTCTACTTTAGCCGCTTCTTCGGCTTCGAGTTTTTTCACTTCAACAAGAAATAACTCACCAGACTGGTCATAACGATAGTCGAAGGTACCGTTAATGGTGATTTTTAGCTGCACTCTTGAGTCATGCTTAAATACTTCAACGCTTTCAACAGGAGTGGCGAAGTCGTTTACATCCATCACGTAAACATTTTCATCGCTCACATCGGTATTATAAAAATCCACCAATAAAGTGTTATCGCGTCGTTTAATATCTGCCGCAATCGAGCTGTTATTCAAATCAACCATGATCTGACCAGAACCCGCCTTACCACGGCGAAAATCAATACCTTCGATATGGTTTATTGTGGCATGCTCGACTCGGCTTGCATTATTAAAGGCATCATCAACGGTATTTGAAGAGGTGGCCGCCGCTACAGGCAAGGCACCGAGTTTTACTAATACTCGTTTGGCACTTTGTTCTACCTGATAGGGAACCAAGCGCTCTAGCGCCAATACCAACTGTAAACCCGCTTCGGTTTGTAAACTCTGAAGCTGTTTCACGCCGCCACCGTCGATAGGTAATGGATTCACCTTTAATGCAGAACTTGCGTTTGCAACATCAATCACCAGTTGATTTGGAGAATATTCTAAATGGTCGGCTACAGACTCAATTGGACCGTCAAATAACAGCTCGATTTCTACCGCACCTTTCACCATAGGATTGGTATTCAATTGAATTAACTGGGCTTTCGCCCATACTTGTGTTACGCAACAAAATAAACCAGCTAACAACAAGCCGCTTTTGTATACTCCTTTCAGCATCTTTCCCTTCATGCCTATTTCCCTATTGTTCAGCTTGCGAGAGCGAAAGCTGAGTAGTTCTCTCGTTCCAGCAGCCTTGGCCATCTGAAACAACTTCTTTGATATCTAAACCAGTATCACTGACCTTAACGATGACACCATGGTGTAAGCCTAAGTAATAGCCTTCTTTTACTCGATACATTTCACCACCGGGCACTTCAAGCAAAGCCCATAAACTTGGACCATCACCAAGCACACCGCGCATCTTTAAGCTAGACAGCGAGTACTGTTCCAAGGCTTGCTTTTCGCGATTTGTTTGAGGTGCTAGAGCACATTCTTTTTCATCACTTACCGTAGTGTCTACAGCTTCTGGAGCAGGGCTGGTGAATGGGTTTCGCCCATCACTGGCTTGATAAGCAAGGTGCTCAAAAGGTTTAATTTGAGGTACATCTTCCTGCACTGGAACTTTACGAGCTTTTACTTCCATAACGTATTGCTGCAAATCGTCCTTCGAACCTTCACAGCCAAATAATGCAAGCAGGGTTAATCCTAATACTATGGCTTTCATTATTTCCCCTTCGGCACTTGCTTTTCTTTGTAACGATAGGTTTTTGCCAACATGGCCATACTCAACATGCCATCTTCACCTTGCTTCTTCATAGTGATGTTATCCAAGATGACGATACGAGGTAAGGCTGCCACCCCACTAACAAAAGCGCCGAGCTGATGATATTGACCACTGACTTCTAATTTTATCGGCAGCTCTGTAGAAAACTCATGTTCAACTTCAGGTTCCCAATTAATCCGGCGAAACTCCAAACCGTTATCAATGCCGATAAAACTCAGTTCATCTAACAGACCGGGAATTTCGTGCTTTTCAGGAAGCTGCTTCAATAAAGAAGAAAAGGCTTCGCTCATTTCTTCTACTTGCTTCTGATAAGCGGGAAGGTTTCCGGCTAGAGCGGCTTTTACCTCAAATTTATTACGTAATTCTTGCTCTTTGGCTTCTAACTGAGTCAATTTCTTTTGCTCGTCAGCGACTAAATAGTAATAACTAGCGCCCGCAATCATTGCACAAACAATAATTACAAAAATAACTTTAGCCAACTTAGGCCACGAACCGATATTCTCTAGGTCTAATTCATTGAGCTGTTGTAAATCCATTACTTAGCCCCCTCTGCTTGGCTGGGAACACCAAGTTTGACAGCAAACCCCAACTGAAACTTGCTCAATTCCATATCTGATTGTTGACCCGACAGAGCAACGATAGAGCGAATACTAGGGGTGCCCAACCATTCTAACTGTTCGATGTTACGCATTAGGTTAGCCACCCGATAGTTAGCTTCACTTTTACCGTCTAAATCGATCGAAGAATCTTTAAAAGACAGGCTATCTAAGTAAATTCCGCTCGGGGCAATCGTAGGTAAGCTATTGAAAATTTTAGTGGGTATATTTCGACTTTCTTGAAGCTTTTGAATAAGCGCAATACGCTTTTTAAGACTCTCTTTCTGTTCTTTAATTTTCTTAATTTCACCAATCTGGTGATCTAAAATCGCTGTTTCTTTCTCTAAGAACTGATTACGAGCCTGCTGCTTATGCTGCAAGTTCACATAATAATTTTGCACTAAAAACACCGCCAGAAAAGTAATAGCAGCAGCCGATACCAGCCCCAGCCAAAAATCGCGTTTTTGCTTACTTTTTACCGCTTCACGCCAAGGAAGTAAGTTAATGTTAGACATTATCAAAACTCCTTAAGGCTAAACCTAGAGCAACCATGTACTTACCGCCTTCATGGCGCAGCTTTTCTCGGTCTATAGAGCGATCTACAGCGCAGTCATGGAAAGGCTGAGCCTTAAGCACCGGCATTTCCAAATCGCTTTGCATTTGAAAGACCAGCTCATCAGATAAAGCACTACCACCACTTAATGCAATTGCATCAATAGTCTTATAACCACTTGAACTTAAAAATAGTGAAATTTGCCGGCGCACATTTTGAATAACGCCATTTACAAACTGCGCGAACACATCTATTTCATAGTTCTCGGGTAAGCGCCCACTCACTTTCATTTCCTTTGCTTCTTCCACACTCAGGCTATAGAAGCTAGCTATCTGCTGAGTATATTGCGCCCCACCAAAGTTTTGCGCTCGGTTGTAAACCACTTCTCCTTTGTTGAGAATGGCAAAATTTAAAGTGGTTTCACCAATATCGACTAGCGCAATCACCTTTTGTGGGTCGAATTCCTCATCCTGCTGATGTAACAAGTAGTTCCAAGCACGGCCTAAGGCATGTGACTCTACATCTACAATTTTAGCTTCAAAGTCAGCATTTGCTAAAACCTCCGCCCGAATACTCACCGCCTCGGTGCGGGCAGCACTAAGTAGAACGTTATTTCGAGTGGGTTCACTCTCATTAACACCCAGCACTTCAAAGTCGAGACTGATTTCATCAATTGGAAAGGGGATGGAGTTCTCCGCCTCAAGTTCCACCTGAGTTTCCAACTCCAGCGCCGATAAACTACTATCCATGTAGATTACTTTGGTAATCACATGACTCCCTGCTACCGCTGTTGCTACTTGGCGATTACGAGAAGGTAGCTTGCGCTTCAATTCTCGCAATGACTCAGTAATCTCCTCAGGAGAAACAACTTGGTTATCGACCAGTGCCCCGGTAGGTGTGTCAACTTCTGCCACAGCTTCTACTTTTAAACCCTTTGACGATTTTGAAAGCAGTAGCCCTTTAATTGTGGAAGAACCGAAATCGATACCTAACAACGCAGTCGATGATTTTTTACCTATCCCTAGTACCATGACTCGCCAACTATCTTTTTAAATTAAACAGTTACCTATCAATCCAGAATAACGGGTTATTGACTAGGGCGCTAATAGTTATTCAGAAAGTTGTCGAAACAGGTCACAATTTGACGATATAATCGGCGATTCTTTAGATGCAGAGTGCAAAAATTGTAATGAAATGGCTTAAAAGACTGTTATTTTTAATTTTCTTAGGCGGAAGCCTCGGGGTCGCAGCGATTGCTGGCTTGTATTTTTATTTTGCGCCTCAGTTACCCGATGTAAGCAGTCTACGTGATGTTCAATTGCAAACACCAATGCGGGTGTTTAGTGCCGACGGCGAGCTAATTTCTCAATTCGGCGAAAAGCGCCGTATCCCTTTAGACATCGAGGATATTCCCGAACAGATGTTACACGCATTCTTGGCTACCGAGGATGCACGTTTCTATTCTCATCCGGGTATCGACCCAATTGGTATTACCCGCGCTGCAATTAACCTGATCATTACTGGAGAAAAAAGCCAAGGGGCCAGCACCATTACTCAGCAGGTTGCTCGTAACTTCTTTTTGACCAGAGAAAAAACCTACATTAGGAAAATTAAAGAAATCTTCCTAGCGATAAAGATTGAGCAAGAACTATCCAAAGACGAAATACTTGCCCTCTATCTCAATAAAATTCCACTGGGTTACCGTTCTTTTGGTGTGGGTGCCGCCGCCCAAGTCTATTACGGCAAAACCGTAGACCAGCTTACGCTAGCTCAAATAGCGGTAATTGCAGGCTTACCTAAAGCGCCTTCGGCACTCAACCCGATCCGCTCGCCCGAACGAGCGAGAGACCGACGCCGCGTGGTACTCGGCCGTATGCTTGAGACAGGCTATATCGATCAAACCGCTTTTGATGAAGCAAACCAAGCTCCCATTAGTGCCAGTTACCATGGCGCAGAGATCACCCTTGCCGCCCCATACTTAGCCGAAATGGTTCGCCAACAGATCCTCGAACAATTTGGTGAAGAAGCCTATACCTCTGGTATGGATGTATACACCACCATCAGCGCCAAGCGCCAGAATGCCGCCACCAAGGCACTTCGTGACAACCTTAAGAGCTACGATCAACGCCATGGCTTTCGCGGTGCAATTAAACAACTTTGGCAAGCTGAGCAAAGCCCACTAAGTGAATCAGAGATTATCGAGCAACTAGATGAAATGCCAAACTATGGTTCCTTGCGCGCAGCGGCTGTACTCTCTGTGGAAGAGCAACAAGCCCAAGTATTAGTTAAAGGGGGCACCACGGCACCATCGTATGGGATAATATGAAATGGGCACGCCGTTTTATTACCGATACCCGCCAAGGCCCAGCTCCCAAATCAGCCCATGAAATCCTTAGTTCTGGCGATATCATTTGGGTGGAAAATCTAAGCACTGTGGTTGATGAGCAGCCCAGTGAAAATGACGCGACTGAAGAACCCGCTCCCGAGGAAAACCAATATGCCCTTTCGCAACTTCCCGACGCTGGCGCGGCTTTGGTGGCTATCTCTCCTCTCGATGGCGCCATTGAAGCCCTCGTTGGTGGTTTCAGCTTTAATCAAAGTAAGTTCAACCGTGTAACGCAGGCCAGTCGCCAAGTGGGTTCGAACATCAAACCCTTCCTTTATTCGGCGGCTTTTGAGCACGGAATGACACTAGCCAGCTTAGAAAATGATGCTCCAATCAACCGTTGGGATAAAGCGATGGGGGTTGCATGGCGTCCCAAAAACTCACCTCCTGTCTATGATGGACCAATTCGCTTGAGAGTAGCCTTAGCTAAATCTAAGAACGTAGTGTCGGTTCGCCTAATGCGAGACCTAGGTATAGATACTATGATTCAACATCTCGCTAAATTTGGCTTCCCGGCTAACGAGCTTCCTAGAAACGAATCGCTATCTTTAGGCTCTGCTTCACTGACACCGATGCAAGTGGCTAGTGCCTACGGCTCTTTCGCCAATGGAGGCTACTTAGTGAGTCCTTACTTCATCGACAGAATTGAAGACGGCGAAGGAAATATTCTATTCCAGCAGCTCCCCAAAGTGGCTTGTGACAGTTGCTTTGAAACAATCGCGGCAAGTCCAGAATTAGATGAGCTTACCTCTCAAACAGGCGACGCTTTAAAACAGTGCGCCATTTCCTTTGCCAATGAAGAAGATCTCGCCCCTCGGATTATTAGCGCAGAGAATGCCTTTTTAGTTTCTCAGGCGATGAACAGTGCGATATGGGGGGGTGGAAGCTGGGCTCATAAAACCGGTTGGAACGGCACTGGCTGGCGCGCTGCCCGAGAGCTTAAACGACATGATATTGCAGGGAAAACTGGTACAACTAATGATGCCAAAGACGCTTGGTTTTCTGGTTTTGGTCCCGACTTAGTAGTGACCTCATGGATAGGCTTTGATAGCTTCGATAGAGAACTTGGAGAAGCAGCGTACAACCCCAACCTTGGCAAAGAACAAATCGCGGGTAAAGAATTTGGTGCAAGGACCGCACAACCGGCTTGGATAGACTTTATGAAAGTCGGTCTAGACGGTGTTCCTGAGCAAACGTGGTCTGTGCCTAAAAACATCTCTACCGTTCGAATAGACAGAGCGACAGGCCTTCTCACCAATGCCAGTGACCACACATCTCGTTTTGAATATTTTGTTAAAGGAAGTGAGCCGACGGAGTACGTTAAGCCCTCTTCCGGCTCGGTCTTTGATAGCGAAGAACTCTTCTAATTTAGCACCACATATTGGCTAATCACTTTTGCCAATTGATTAAAACAGGGTCGTCGAACCGAGTTATTGCGATAGAGCAAGCTGATTCGGCGACTCGGTTGTGGCTCGCTAAAACGCCGATAACAAATGCCACTGTGCTCATCTGCTTCAGGAATAGCCAACTGGGGTAATAATGTAATCCCCATGCCCGCCGCTACCATATGACGTAGCGTCTCTAAGCTGGTTGCCTTAAAGCTGGTATCTTCTTTTGCCCCAGCGGTAAAACAATAACCCATGGCTTGGTCGCGTAAACAATGGCCATCTTCTAACATCAACACTTGCTCACCACTAAGATCGGACAACTCAAGCTTTTGCTTATCGTGCCAATGATGAGAGCTAGGCATGGCTAACAATAGCGGTTCATCAAACAAGTCAATGGCACCAAATCGCTCCATTTCAGGTAAATACGCCAGTACTAGGCAATCTAACTCACCCTCTTCTAAACGCTGCAGTAACACGTGAGTTTGCTCTTCATATAAGAACAGTTCCATATCACTGAACTCAGTGCGAATATGCGGTACGATTTTAGGTAGTAAATAAGGAGCAACGGTTGGAATAAGTCCTAAATGCAAAGGGCCTGCCATTGGTGCTTGAAAGCTTTTAGCCATGTCTTTAAGACCTTTCACCTCTAACAAAATGCTTCTAGCTTTGCCAGCCAGCTCGTCGCCAGCATGAGTAAAAATAACTTTTCGAGATGTTCGCTCAATCAACAATAAACCAAGCTCTTCTTCTAACTTGGCTATTTGGCCACTTAAGGTGGGCTGACTAACAAAACACTTCTCCGCAGCTTTACGAAAATGCTTTTGTTCCTGTAAAGCCACTAAATATTCTAAATCGCGTAGGTTCATCGTTTCTCCTAGTTAACCTTGCAATTCTAAAGTTAAGCCTTTGTAAGTGCTACAACAACCCTAGCCAAGATCATGCAATATGCTACGAAGTTTGCTATTTAGCTCTCAATAAAACAATCAGTAATGCCCATCACCGACTAACTATGTTATATAAGCAAGGATATCATGGAATGCGCATACACGGTTGTAGCGGTTAACAAGGAGTAAACGATGGCGTGGTTAAAACACAGCTTATTAATTGCATTAAGTACGATGTTATTTGCCTGCGGAGGAGACGGAAGTGTCGACCTTAGCGGTGGTGGAAATGGTGGTGATAGCGGCGATAGCGGCGGTGATAATGGTGCCACTCCAACAGCAGCTATTGGTATAGGCCTGTATAGCTGTCCTGACGACATTGATACTGCAGTTATTCCTGTGGGCTGTGAGCAAACAAACACCGTCCCTAGCGATAGTGACACCTATGTTGTTGTTACTCTTTCAAACTCGACCAGCATTGTTAACGAACTCGTTAACCTGAGCACCACTAGTGCCGAGTTAGACGCCGAAACCATTTTGATTGGTGCCAATGGCGTCGGCCAAACCACCATGAGGGCACGCAGTGGTGCCACCAACGCCGATGCGGTTACTGCAACGTACAGCTATACCAATAGCGGCGATGACAGTACCACCGTCAGCGCTAGTGAAAACTACCAAGTTCAAATCAATTCAGGAAATGGTGGGCAAAATACTCTGCAACTCGCATTATATGACTGTAATGGAGTGGCTCGAGACCAAATACCTGCGGGATGTAGCACTGCTAACAGCCTTTCTATTGAATCTCCTCTTACTGCTGTAGCGCGCCTGAGCTATACCGGAGGGACCCCCGCTGCTAACGAACTGGTAAGCTTAGCTACAAGTAATGCAGACCTTAGCGCGGAAACTATCTTAACCAATCAGCAGGGCTTAGCGATTGCCACGTTGTTTGCTCAGTTAGAAACAACCGGCGCGGATTCAATCACAGCCAGCAACGATGACCTTGGTGTGAACGCCACAGCTAACTACCAAGTCGGCCAAGCCAACTTGAATATGGAGCTTAGCTCTAGTTTAGCGAATGGAGAAACTTTAGGTTCTGATGCTACCGCCAGCTTTAGCGCCACTATCACCGATGGCGATGGCAACCTATACACAACACCGATTGCGATTGCTTTTAGCTCTAGCTGTTCAACTCAAGACCTTGCCGATATTTCTGATAGCGTAACTACAGTAAATGGTGTAGCAACGGCTATTTATCAAGCGACTGGATGTAGCGGCAGTGATACCATTACGGTAACCCCAGCATCAGCGTTATCGACCCACAAAACTACACCATCGATATAGCAGTAGCTGAAGCTAGCGGTATCACTTTTGCCTCAGCATCACCACAAACTATTTACTTAAAAGAGTCTGTGGGTGAGACCATTTCTGAGTTACGCTTTATCGTTACCGACTCAACTGGCAACCCTAAGGCAGGGCAAGAAGTCGATTTTGCGCTTGATTCAAGCCTGCACGGCGTAACCATTAGCCCCTTAACAGCTCAATCTAACGCAGCCGGTGAAGTGTTGACTCGAGTGACTAGCGGCAGCATGTCGGGTGCGGTAGTGGTTAGCGCCAGCTTTAGCGACCCAGATACCGGTGACATCATTTCCGCTACCTCTAATGCCCTAGCTATTCATACTGGCGTCCCATCTCAACAAAGTATGTCCTTATCGGCCAGTACTTTGGCGTTAGAGGCCTGGGGAGTAGATGGCGTAAACAGTGACATCACCTTACGAGTCAGTGACGAAAACAATAACCCTGTACCCAACGACACCACCATCGTATTTGAAGCCGATGGCGGACAAGTATCAGGTAACTGCAAAACCTCCGGTCAAGACAGCAATAGTGCTTGTACAGTCACTTGGGTAAGCCAAAACCCTCGCCCCAAAGGCCATCTTTACGACCTTCCAGCAGGTCGCTGTAATGCTCCTGGACACATCCCAGGTGATGTAACTAATACTCAAGGTAATAACTTATACGGTGTGGGTCGAGCTAGCGTATTAGCGGTGACCTCAGGCCAAGAATACTATTCAGATGTAAACGGTAACCGTACCTTTGATACAGGTGAGACCTATACCGCACTTGGCGAAGCTTACGTTGATAGCAACGAAAATGGCAGCTACGACACCAACGGCATTTTTAACCATGATAGTGTCAACGTTGAAGAGCGCTTCCGTGACTACAACGAAAATAGTGAGTTCGATGCTTTGTCAGGCGTTAAGGATTCGAGCATTCCAGCTGGCTCGGTTACAGAGCTATTTAACGGCCTGTCCTGTACCATTGCTGCGAATTCGGCTGGCACTTGTACACGGGATCTTGTTGAAGTGCGAGATTCGGTAGTTTTAGTAATGGCAACTTCTGAAGCCAATATCTTAATTTCAGATGCAACTAACAGTGTGCCAATCAGTAGTGTTGACTTAAATGTACTGTCCTCTCAAGGATTAGTGATTACAATTCAAGATCTAAACGGCAATCAAATGCCTGCAGGCACCGAAGTAGCAATTAGCACCAATAATGGGGAATTATCAGGGCAAACCAGCTTTACCGTTTCTGACGGTATTAGGCTATGTGATTTAATGGGGCTTAGCGTGATTCGGGAGACAACACCCAATAACCGCTCTGAAGGTTTGATGACTGTTGTTGTTACCAGCCCTGGCGGCGTAGAAACAGCTCGGTCAATCACCATTATTGACGCAGGCTAAACCTCCTTCCTCTCTCTTAGAATACAAAGCCAGTCTAATGAGGACTGGCTTTTTTATTGCTCGTCAGTACTTATCGCAGCAAAACTAGCTATTTGTAAATTCTTAAACTCGGCAGAAAATTCACTGTGCCACTACATAATAGAATAACTACGACGACTAAATCGGCTACACCCTTTCTAAATAGTTTAGCGCTTAAGCTAAACAAACAGAGTAAGCGATAAAGATTTATAGAAGTATTGTTTGCAAAAACCCATTCGTTATTTCGAGGGTGAGTTTTCAGTGCTAAATGATTGGTAAGGCCTACCAGATAGCCGTTTTCTTTTAAGCCTAGAGTCAAAAATACAAAGGTATCATTCAATGGGCTTACCAGCAAAACTCTTTGGCAATACAGCCCAACAGCGAAGGTTGGTGATTTGGGGGCACAAAAAAAGGCCGCCTAGGCGACCTTTCTTTCTAGCTGAAGCTTAATCTTATTCGAAGATTTTCGCTACAACACCCGCACCTACTGTACGGCCACCTTCACGGATTGCGAAGCGTAAACCTTCGTCCATCGCGATTGGGCAGATTAGCTCTACAACAAATTTCAAGTTGTCGCCTGGCATTACCATTTCTACGCCTTCTGGTAGCTCTACTGAACCAGTTACGTCAGTTGTACGGAAGTAGAACTGTGGACGGTAGCCTTTGAAGAATGGCGTGTGACGGCCACCTTCGTCTTTGCTTAGTACGTATACTTCTGCTTCGAACTTGGTGTGTGGAGTAATTGAACCAGGTACTGCCAATACTTGACCACGTTGTACTTCGTCACGCTTAGTACCACGTAGCAAAATACCACAGTTCTCACCTGCACGACCTTCGTCAAGCAGTTTACGGAACATTTCTACACCAGTACAAGTTGTCTTAGTAGTTTCTTTAATACCTACGATTTCAATTTCGTCAGATACTTTAACGATACCACGCTCTACACGACCTGTTACTACTGTACCACGACCTGAAATTGAGAATACGTCTTCAATTGGTAGTAGGAAAGGCTTGTCGATGTCACGCTCTGGCTCTGGAATGTATGAATCTAGCGCTTCTGCTAGTTCAATGATTTTCGCTTCCCACTCAGCTTCACCTTCTAGGGCTTTAAGTGCTGAACCTTGGATTACTGGAATGTCATCACCAGGGAATTCGTATTCTGATAGAAGTTCACGAACTTCCATTTCTACCAATTCTAGCAATTCTTCGTCGTCTACCATGTCACATTTGTTCATGAATACGATGATGTAAGGTACACCAACCTGACGAGAAAGTAGGATGTGCTCACGTGTTTGTGGCATTGGACCATCGGTAGAAGCTACTACTAGAATAGCGCCGTCCATTTGAGCTGCACCGGTAATCATGTTTTTAACATAGTCGGCGTGTCCAGGACAGTCTACGTGCGCGTAGTGGCGAGTAGGTGTGTCGTATTCTACGTGTGAAGTAGAAATCGTAATACCGCGCTCGCGCTCTTCTGGAGCGTTATCGATTGCTGCGAAATCTTTAGCTTCACCGCCGTAAGTTTTTGCTAATACGTTAGTAATAGCCGCTGTTAAAGTTGTTTTACCGTGGTCAACGTGGCCAATTGTACCAACGTTTACGTGCGGTTTTGAACGTTCAAATTTTTCTTTAGACACGATATGTACCTTCTTTTCCATTCCAATCTGTCCCTAACGAGACAGATCAATCATAGTTGAATTAGTTTATTTTGCTTCAACAATCGCTTCAGCAACATTTTTCGGCGCTTCATTATACTCTAAGAATTCCATAGAGTAAGAGGCACGCCCCTGAGTTGCCGAACGTAGATCTGTAGCATAGCCGAACATCTCGGACAGCGGCACTTTAGACTTAATAATCTTTAAGCCCGCAGCCCCATCGTCCATGCCTTCAATTATGCCACGACGACGATTCAAATCACCCACTACATCTCCCATCCAATCTTCGGGAGTAGTAACTTCGACCTTCATCATCGGCTCAAGCAGCACTGGATCAGCTTCTAATGCGCCTTTCTTAAAGCCCATTGCACCGGCAATTTTAAACGCCATTTCGTTAGAGTCAACATCATGGAAAGATCCATCAAATAAGGTAACTTTAACGTCTAGCATTGGGTAACCTGCCAGTACACCCTGCCCCATCTGCTCTTGACAACCTTTGTCAACGGCTGGAATGTATTCTTTTGGAACTACACCACCAACAATTTCGTTAACAAATTCGTAGCCAGCACCTGGCTCTAAAGGTTCCATACGCAACCAGACATGACCATATTGACCACGGCCACCCGATTGGCGAACGAATTTACCTTCTACTTCAACCTGCTTACGGATAGCTTCGCGATAAGCAACTTGAGGTTTACCAACATTACAATCCACACTGAATTCGCGCTTCATGCGATCTACGATGATATCTAAGTGTAACTCACCCATACCAGAGATAAGGGTTTGTCCAGATTCTTCATTTGTTTCTACGCGGAACGACGGATCCTCAGCGGCCAATTTACCCAAAGCCACGCCCATTTTTTCTTGGTCGGCTTTAGTTCTAGGCTCAACAGCGATTTGAATCACTGGCTCGGGGAAGTCCATGCGCTCAAGGACGACTTTATGGTTCATATCACATAAAGTGTCACCCGTGGTCACGTCTTTAAGACCGATTGCGGCGGCAATGTCACCGGCGCGAACCTCTTTGATCTCTTTACGATCGTTAGAGTGCATCTGCACCATACGACCAAGACGTTCACGTTTTTGTTTTACCGAGTTATACACCGCAGTGCCGGTTTCCACCGTACCCGAATAAACCCGCATAAAGGTCAATGTACCAACGAAGGGGTCGGTGGCAATTTTAAACGCTAATGCTGCAAATGGCGCATCATCGTCTGCCGGACACTCAACTTCATTGTCTCGTTCATCGTGACCTTTAATTGCAGCAACGTGAGTGGGCGCTGGCAAATAATCAACAACAGCATCAAGCACCGCTTGCACACCTTTGTTTTTAAATGCAGAACCACAGGTCGCTAACACGATCTCATTGTTTAGCGTACGAGTACGTAAGCCAAACTTGATTTCGGCTTCAGTTAACTCACCTTCTTCTAGGTACTTTTCCATCAGCTCTTCGGTAGCTTCAGCTGCCGCTTCAACTAGCTCTTCGTGCATAGTTTGGGCATGCTCAAGCAAGTGGCTAGGAATTTCTTCGTAACTAAAAGAGATGCCTTGATCGGCTTCGTTCCAGTTAATCGCCTTCATTTTGATCAGGTCAATTACACCGACAAATTCGTCTTCAGCACCAATGTTCAACTGAATAGGTACACAAGTAGCACCTAAGCGGTCACGGATTTGCTCAATTACTCGCTCAAAGTCAGCACCCGCTCGGTCCATTTTGTTCACGAATACCAATCGTGGAACAGAATATTTGTCGGCCTGGCGCCACACTGTCTCAGATTGAGGTTCAACACCTGATGAACCACAAAATACAACAACAGCACCATCTAATACGCGCAACGAACGTTCTACTTCAATGGTGAAGTCTACGTGTCCGGGAGTATCGATGATATTAATACGGTGTTCTTCGAACTGGGCATCCATACCACGCCAAAAGGTGGTTGTAGCCGCAGAGGTGATGGTAATACCGCGTTCCTGTTCTTGCTCCATCCAGTCCATGGTAGCGGCGCCGTCATGCACCTCACCAATTTTATGCGATAGACCAGTATAGAAAAGGACACGTTCTGTTGTTGTTGTTTTGCCAGCGTCAACATGAGCGACGATACCAATGTTACGGTAGCGCTCAATTGGAGTTGTACGAGCCATTGTTATCCTCTTGCTAAGGGAGAACCCTTAGTCTCACATAGAAAGTAACGCAGCTGCCTAAGCAGCTGCGCAACCAATTACCAGCGGTAATGTGCAAACGCTTTGTTTGCGTCAGCCATACGGTGAACGTCTTCACGTTTCTTAACCGCACTGCCTTTGTTTTCAGCCGCGTCTAGGATTTCACCCGCTAGACGTAAAGCCATAGATTTTTCACCACGTTTACGTGCTGCTTCTACCATCCAACGCATACCTAGGGTATTACGACGAACTGGACGTACTTCAACAGGTACTTGGTAAGTAGAACCACCTACACGGCGAGATTTAACCTCTACCGCTGGGCGCACGTTTTCAAGAGCAACTTCAAAAATTTCTTGGTGAGATTTGCCTGATTTCTCAGCAGCAGCATCTAGTGCACCATAAACAATTTTTTCTGAAATTGATTTCTTACCATCAACCATTACTACGTTGATGAACTTAGCCAGAAGTTCTGATCCGAACTTAGGATCTGGCAAGATTTTGCGTTGACCGATCACTCGACGTCTTGGCATTTTAATATCTCCGATATGCTTCAGGTTTCCCCAAAACGAATTTTAAAAAAACTTCGCTATAACTAAATGTTTGGCCTTACTTAACGGAGAGCCGTTATGATTTAGGACGTTTAGCGCCGTATTTTGAACGTCCTTGACGACGATCACTTACGCCTGCACAGTCTAATGCGCCGCGTACGGTGTGATAACGCACACCCGGTAAATCTTTAACACGACCACCGCGAATAAGAATTACGCTGTGCTCTTGTAGGTTATGACCTTCACCACCGATGTAAGAAGTCACTTCGAATCCGTTAGTTAAACGAACACGAGCTACTTTACGTAGTGCTGAGTTTGGTTTCTTTGGTGTGGTGGTATATACGCGAGTACATACACCACGACGTTGTGGACACGCAGCTAGTGCTGGTACGTTGCTTTTAGCAACCTTGCTTGCACGTGGCTTGCGAACCAACTGGTTAATCGTTGCCATTCGAAATAGCTCCTGAAATTACATTTAAACATGTGAAAAAATCTACCCCAAATTTGGGGAGGCGAAATTTTATGCGCTTGTCGATAAAGAGTCAAGGCTTGCGGTGATCATCAGCATTAATAAAACAGCTAAGAGAAAGGAAACTACCAAGTGACAATAGGAGAATAGACAGCAGTCAGTTTCACCAAACCACTATAGTCAATTTGCATATCACTGGCGATACTCATACCGCGCGCCTCAATATCGGCTTGTACAATATGGAGCCTCTGTTGCTCTTGTAAAGCCTGTAACCGCGGGTCGTGTCGCGTTAATGCATATACTGCATCTTCAATAAGAACCACATGGTCCTTAGTATCTAGCTGTTCTAAACAGCGCTCAAAGGCATCACTTGGGTAGGCTTGTCGAATAATATGTAACACCCTAAAACCTCACTATTGCGTGGGCATTTGCGTGTTTTAAATAGAACTGTTTCGCGTCTATCTCGGTGATTTTAATAGCAAGATGATCTATAGAAAGTTGCCTATCGCGCAGCGCTTGGCGGTCAACAAAGAGCTCTTCAACCTCATAAAGGTCTAAAAGACCATAAGTGGGTAATACGTTACGCTGCATTATCTCTGTCGGAGACTGATCTTTTAGCAGCTGCCATACTCCGTCGCCTTCAAAAAAAACGACGATGTCCTCACAAACAGCTGATGCTGCTAAGACCGCATCTAAACCTTCCCTAGCGCGACTAGAGCCATGGGGGCACTACCAAGAACAAAGACTAGTGAATGACTCATAAATGCACCACCCTGTCAGCACTGAGCATTACGCTAGCCATTTCGGCCAAGCCAGAGACGGTAAATTGACTACTCATGTTGGCGCTAAGACCGAGTTGTTGCGCTTGCTCATGATCAAGAATCCCACGGCGATATGCGGCGGCACTGCAAACCAATAAGTCACAGTTGGCCTGTTGTTTGAGCTCGAGCCACTGTTGATGAATATTAATTTCATCACTGGTCGGGAAACTGGTCGCCAAGGCATTACTCACCCCATCGAGGTAAAAAAACACCGCTTGTAAGCGATGCCCTTCAGCAATCAGCGCCTTGGCAAAATTTAATGCCGTGGCACTGCCTTGCTTACCATAAAGCGGGCTAGTTACAATGAGGCTGTAACGTAAACTCATATTTATTTTATATGCGCAATGGCTTCAACTTCGACCAATACATCTTTTGGTAAGCGAGCTACTTCAACGCAAGAGCGAGCTGGCGGATTTTCCGCAAAGTACTCTGCGTATACTTCATTAAAAGCAGCAAAATTTGCCATATCGCTTAGAAAACAAGTGGTCTTAAAAACTGTAGAGGCATCCGCACCGGCAGCTTCTAATACCGCCATAAGATTCTCCATCACCTGTTTGGTTTGCTCAGCAATACCGCCACTGACCACTTCCATAGTTTTAGGATCTAAAGGGATTTGTCCCGAACTAAATACGAGTTCGTCGATTTTAGTGGCTTGTGAGTAAGGGCCAATAGCAGCTGGAGCCGCTTCTGTTGATACAATTTGTTTGCTCATAGTCTTCTCTAATAATTATTTTAAACAGCGAGTCTGTGATCAAGCGAAGATCTTGTCAAATATTTTCGTCTAGAACACTAGCTCCGAATAATGACCGTAAATCGCGGGTATGCTTTGCTGTAATCGAAGTTCCAAACACGCTGCTGATAAAATAAATGGATAAAAAAAGGCAGCTCTAGGCTGCCTTCTTATTCACGCTGAACCCTTACTCGGCTTCACCGTTACCTGGTGTTGCATTAAGCAATGCGGCCAAGTTGTCAGCTGCCTCATCGGCAGTGATAGGTGCAGGCGCTTCAGCCTTGTTACGACGTTTCTCGTGATAAGCGTAACCAGTACCAGCAGGAATCAAACGACCTACAATTACGTTTTCTTTCAGACCACGTAACTCATCCTGTTTGCCGCCTACGGCCGCTTCAGTAAGTACGCGCGTTGTTTCTTGGAACGACGCTGCTGAAATAAACGATTCAGTAGATAGTGAGGCCTTGGTGATACCTAATAGCTCACGGCGGTATACCGCTGGGCGCTTGCCCTCAGCAATCAATTGACGATTTTCAATGTTTACCCGTGCCACTTCTGCTTGCTCGCCTAGCAAGAAGCTAGAGTCGCCAGCATCGAGAATTAGACACTTACGAAGCATCTGGCGCACGATGGTTTCAATGTGCTTATCGTTAATTTTCACACCTTGTAAACGATATACGTCTTGTACTTCGTTTACGATGTAGTTTGCTACAGGGCTAATACCACGCAGACGCAAAATGTCATGTGGTGATTCTGGACCATCGGCAATAACTTCACCTTTTTGAACTTTCTCACCTTCAAACACGTTCAAGTTACGCCACTTAGGAATCATTTCTTCGTAAGCATCACCTTCCGTAGGAGTGATAACTAAACGACGCTTACCTTTAGTTTCTTTACCGTAACTAATAGTACCGGTAATTTCCGCCAAAATAGCAGGCTCTTTAGGTTGACGCGCTTCAAACAAGTCAGCAACCCTTGGTAGACCACCGGTAATATCTTTAGTACCACTAGACTCTTGAGGAATACGTGCAATCGCATCACCCACGCCTACTTCAGCGTTATCTTCTAGGTTAACAATGGCTTTTGCTGACAAGAAGTATTGAGCAGGAATATCGGTACCTGCAATCAGTACGTCGTTACCAGACTCATCAACCAATTTCACCATTGGGCGCATTTCTTTACCCGCACCAGGACGTTCGTTGGCATCTAGAACGTTGATGCTAGAAAGACCAGTTAGCTCATCTGTTTGGCGGCTAACGGTAACGCCTTCCACCATATCAACGAACTTAATACGACCCGGTACTTCAGTAATAATTGGGTGTGTATGCGGATCCCAGTTTGCAACTGTATCGCCAGAAGTCACAGTGCCGCCGTCAACCACTTCTAAAATACTACCGTATTGTAGTTTGTGGCTTTCTTTGGTTTGACCCATCTCGTCGATAATGGTTAACTCAGTTGAACGAGAAGTCACTACTAACTTGCCGTCGCTATTCGTTACAACCTTAGAGTTGTGTAACTTAATAGTACCTGAGTTCTTAACCTGAATGCTGTTTTCGGCTGCAGCTCTCGATGCGGCACCACCAATGTGGAAAGTACGCATGGTTAACTGAGTGCCTGGCTCACCGATGGATTGAGCAGCAACAACACCCACTGCTTCACCACGGCCAACCAAGTGACCACGAGCCAAATCACGACCATAACATAGTGCACAAACACCAAAGTCATTTTCACAGCTAATCACCGAACGTACCTTAACGGTATCAACCGAGTTTTCTTCTAGAAGATCACAGAGTTTTTCATCCAGTAAGGTCTTAGCCTTCAATAATACTTCGTTTTCAGTACCTGGTTTGATCACATCATCAACCAATACACGGCCCAATACGCGTTCGCGTAATGGCTCAACCACGTCACCACCCTCAATGTGTGGAGTCATGATGATACCTTCTTCGGTACCACAGTCGTGTTCGGTCACCACCAAATCTTGAGCCACGTCTACTAAACGACGAGTTAGGTAACCCGAGTTCGCCGTTTTCAGTGCGGTATCGGCCAAACCTTTACGAGCACCGTGAGTCGAGATGAAGTACTGAAGTACGTTTAGACCTTCGCGGAAGTTAGCTACAATCGGCGTTTCGATAATCGAACCATCCGGTTTCGCCATCAAGCCACGCATACCAGCTAACTGACGGATCTGAGCGGCACTACCACGCGCCCCTGAGTCAGCCATCATGAAGATACTGTTAAACGAGTCTTGAGTCTCTTCTTCGCCGTCTTTGTTGATAACAACTTCAGTAGACAGGTTGTCCATCATCGCTTTCGATACTTTTTCGTTGGCCGAAGCCCAAATATCGATAACTTTGTTGTAACGCTCGCCCGCTGTAACCAGACCGGCTAGGAACTGCTCTTGAATTTCACTTACTTCTTCACTGGCTTCATCAACGATGTCTTTCTTAGCATCTGGAATCACCATGTCGTTGATACCTACAGAGGCACCAGACAAGGTGGCGTAATGGAAACCGGTGTACATTAATTGGTCAGCAAAAATAACTGAATGCTTAAGTCCCAATTTACGGTAACAGGTGTTTAGTAAGCCAGAAATCTGCTTTTTGCCCATCGCTTGGTTAACTAAATCAAACGGTAAACCGTCTGGTACTACTAACCATAAAATGGCACGACCAATAGTGGTTTGTTTGATTTCAGTTTTTTCAATCTTAGAGCCATCTTCAGCTACAGCCACCTCGGTAATACGTACGTTTACTCGAGCGTGAATGCTAGCTTGTTGAGCACGATATAGCTTCTCGGCCTCTTTAGGCCCAGAAAGGTACATGCCTTCACCTTTAGCGTTAACGCGCTCACGGGTCATGTAGTACAGACCCAATACAACGTCTTGCGAAGGTACAATGATTGGCTCACCGTTAGCTGGCGATAGTACGTTGTTGGTTGACATCATCAACGAACGCGCTTCTAGCTGTGCTTCTAGGGTCAACGGTACGTGTACCGCCATTTGGTCACCATCGAAGTCGGCGTTGTAAGCCGCACAGACTAGCGGGTGCAGTTGAATGGCTTTACCTTCAATTAGCACTGGCTCAAACGCTTGAATACCCAAACGGTGCAAGGTAGGTGCACGGTTAAGTAATACTGGGTGTTCACGGATAACTTCTTCCAGAATATCCCATACTTCGCCGCCTTCGCGTTCTACCATTTTCTTAGCAGCTTTAATCGTTGTCGCTAGACCACGAAGCTCTAGTTTGCCGTAGATGAAAGGCTTGAATAGCTCCAGTGCCATTTTCTTAGGCAGACCACACTGGTGTAGACGCAGTGTAGGACCAACGGTAATAACCGAACGACCAGAGTAATCAACACGCTTACCTAGCAAGTTCTGACGGAAACGACCTTGCTTACCTTTGATCATATCGGCCAAAGATTTAAGCGGGCGCTTGTTCGAACCAGTAATCGCACGACCACGACGACCGTTATCTAATAAGGCGTCTACCGCTTCTTGCAACATGCGCTTTTCGTTACGCACGATGATGTCAGGAGCAGCTAAATCTAATAGGCGCTTCAAACGGTTGTTACGGTTAATCACACGACGGTATAAATCGTTCAGATCCGAGGTAGCAAAACGGCCGCCGTCTAGTGGAACTAGCGGACGTAAATCGGGTGGAAGAACCGGTAGAACGGTCATAATCATCCACTCAGGTTTGTTACCTGAATCGCGGAATGCTTCCATAAGCTTAAGACGCTTGGTGGTCTTCTTACGCTTAGTTTCAGAGTTAGTTGACTCCAACTCTTCACGCATTACTTCAATTTCTTGGTCAAGCTCTAAATGACGCAACAAAGCGAGTACCGCTTCTGCACCCATTTTAGCTTCAAACTCATCACCGAACTCTTCAAGCGCGTCAAGGTAGCTTTCTTCAGTCAGCATTTGGCCACGCTCAAGGCTGGTCATGCCAGGCTCGGTAACTACAAATGATTCAAAATAAAGCACTCGCTCGATGTCACGCAAAGTCATATCTAGCAATAAACCAATACGCGATGGTAGTGATTTAAGGAACCAAATATGCGCAACAGGAGAAGCCAGCTCGATATGCCCCATACGGTCACGACGAACTTTAGATTGGGTAACTTCTACGCCACACTTCTCACAAATTACACCACGGTGTTTTAAACGTTTGTATTTACCACACAAACATTCGTAATCTTTTACTGGGCCGAAAATACGGGCACAGAATAGACCGTCGCGCTCAGGCTTAAAGGTACGATAGTTAATCGTCTCTGGTTTTTTCACTTCACCAAATGACCAACTACGGATCTGGTCTGGCGAAGCTAGGCCAATTTTAATGCCTTCAAACTCTTCGGTCTTGCTTTGTTGCTTAAGAAACTTAAGTAAATCTTTCACGTTTCTCTCCAAGTCGGAGTTAAACCTGGGGCGCCTCTAATGAAACGCCCGCCTTGCTTTTAATCAGGTGAAGTCCTGTGCTTACAGCTCGTCTAGCTCAATGTTGATACCCAAAGAGCGGATCTCTTTAAGTAGTACGTTGAACGACTCTGGCATGCCTGGCTCCATCTGATGGTTACCATCAACGATATTTTTGTACATTTTAGTACGACCGTTAACGTCATCAGATTTAACCGTTAGCATTTCCTGCAAGGTGTAAGCTGCACCGTATGCTTCTAGTGCCCACACTTCCATCTCACCGAAGCGCTGACCACCAAACTGTGCTTTACCACCAAGAGGCTGCTGAGTAACCAAGCTGTAAGAACCGGTAGAACGAGCGTGCATCTTGTCATCAACCAAGTGGTTAAGTTTCAACATGTACATGTAACCTACGGTTACTGGACGCTCAAATTCTTGACCAGTTCGACCATCACGTAGCACGATTTGACCTGATTCAGGAAGGTCGGCTAAACGCAATAGCTCTTTAATTTCAGCTTCTTTAGCACCATCAAACGCAGGTGTTGCCATTGGCACACCTTTACGCAAGTTTTGCGCTAAGGTCATGACTTCTTCGTCGGTGAAACTCGCTACGTCCACCTTCAACTTATCGTCGCCTACGTTGTACACTTTTTGGATGAAGTCACGCAGTTTATCCATTTCGATTTCACGCTGAACTTTCAGCATTTCGTCGATTTTCTCGCCCACACCTTTGGCTGCTAAGCCCAAGTGAGTTTCTAGGATCTGACCGATGTTCATCCGCGATGGTACACCTAGTGGGTTCAAGCAGATGTCAACAGGACGACCTGTTTCGTCATAAGGCATATCTTCACGTGGAACAATGGTAGAAATTACACCTTTGTTACCGTGACGACCCGCCATCTTGTCACCAGGCTGAATGCGACGCTTAACGGCCAAGTAAACTTTAACAATTTTCAATACACCAGGCGCTAAGTCATCACCTTGGGTGATCTTGCGACGCTTAATGTCAAACTGCTTGTCAAACTCAGCTTTAATTTCGTCATATTGGGCAGCAATTTGCTCAAGTTGCGTTTGGGCTTCTTCATCGCTTAACGCAGACTCTAACCAATCAACCGGTTGCATACGGTCTAAATCAGCTTCAGACTTGCCAGCGGCAATCAATACCGACTTGGCGCGAGCAAAGATACCGTCTTCAAGGATCTTGAATTCTTCGGTTAAATCTTTCTTCGCTTCTTTAAGCTGCATAGACTCAATTTCTTGAGCACGCTTGTCTTTTTCTACGCCATCGCGAGTAAAGACTTGAACGTCGATTACGGTACCAAATACTGAATTAGGTACCCGTAGTGATGTATCTTTAACATCCGACGCTTTTTCACCGAAGATAGCTCGCAATAGCTTCTCTTCTGGTGTTAATTGCGTTTCACCTTTTGGCGTAACTTTACCAACAAGGATGTCGCCAGGCTTAACTTCCGCACCCACATAAACAATACCTGACTCATCAAGCTTGCTTAGTGCAGATTCGCCTACGTTTGGAATGTCTGCAGAGATTTCTTCGCTGCCTAGCTTAGTATCACGTGCGATACAGCTAAGTTCCTGAATATGAATGGTAGTAAAGCGATCTTCTTTTACTACGTTCTCAGAAATACCGATTGAGTCCTCAAAGTTGTAACCGTTCCAAGGCATGAAGGCTACACGCATGTTCTGACCAAGCGCCAACTCACCTAAATCGGTAGATGGACCATCAGCCAATACGTCGCCTTTAGCTACACGCTCACCAGCTTTCACAACGGGACGTTGGTTAATACAGGTGTTTTGGTTAGAACGGGTGTACTTAGTTAAGCTATAGATATCGATACCCGCTTCACCAGGAAGCATCTCGTCATCATTGACTTTAACTACGATGCGACTCGCATCAGCATAATCTACTGTACCACCACGCTTAGAAACCACGGTTACACCGGAGTCAACCGCTACAGCGCGTTCAATACCGGTTCCCACTAAAGGCTTGTCAGCACGTAGTGTAGGAACAGCTTGACGTTGCATGTTCGAGCCCATCAATGCACGGTTCGCATCATCGTGCTCTAGGAATGGAATCAACGAAGCAGCAACTGAGATAACTTGTTGTGGACTTACATCCATGTACTGAATTTGTTCAGTAGGCATGTAGGTCGCTTCACCTTTATGGCGACAAGGTACTAAATCAGTTTCAACTAACTTGCCTTCAGCATCGGTTTCGGCGTTGGCCTGAGCGATCACATAAGTGCCTTCGTCAATCGCTGACAAGTAATCGACTTCGTCAGTAATTTCGCCATTGATCACTTTGCGGTAAGGCGTTTCCAAGAAACCAAACTCATTGGTTCGCGAGTAAACCGCCAAAGAGTTGATCAGACCAATGTTTGGTCCTTCTGGCGTTTCAATCGGACATAGACGACCGTAGTGAGTTGGGTGTACGTCACGAACCTCAAAACCAGCACGCTCACGAGTCAAACCACCTGGGCCTAAAGCAGAAACACGACGTTTGTGTGTTACTTCTGAAAGCGGGTTGTTTTGGTCCATGAATTGTGACAATTGGCTAGAACCGAAGAACTCTTTAACCGCAGCCGAAATAGGCTTAGCGTTAATCAGATCTTGTGGCATTAAAGCGTCAAGGTCACCCAAGCTTAAACGTTCTTTAACGGCGCGTTCTACACGAACCAAACCAACACGGAATTGGTTTTCAGCCATCTCACCAACGCTACGAATTCGACGGTTACCTAGGTGGTCGATATCATCAACTTCACCGCGACCGTTACGAATTTCGATTAAGGTTTGCATTACCTTGATGATGTCTTCTTTGTCCAACACGCCTTCTACGCGACCGTCTTCACGGCCAACACGGCTGTTAAACTTCATACGACCAACGGTGGACAAATCGTAGCGGTCACTATTAAAGAACAAGTTCTCAAATAAGGCTTCGGCTGCATCTTTTGTTGGTGGCTCACCAGGGCGCATCATGCGGTAGATTTCAACCAAAGCTTCTAAGCGGTTAGTTGAAGAATCAACACGCAAGGTATCTGAAATGAACGAACCATGGTCCAAATCATTGGTGTAAATTGTTTTTATCACCGAGTGACCAGCTTGAGAAAGCTTAGCAATTAGCTCTAAGTTTAACTCGCTGTTCGCCTCTGCAATCACTTCACCAGTGGTTTCGTCAACGTAGTCTTCGGCCAATACCTTATCTGCTAGGTATTCAACAGGGACTTCAATTTGCTCAACCCCGGACTTCTCTAGCTGACGAATATGACGTGCAGTAACACGACGACCAGTTTCGATCAGTACTTCGCCGTCTAATTTCACGTCGAAGGATACTGTGTCGCCACGTAGACGAGATGGAATCAATTCCATCATCACTTTACCGTCTTTCAATTCAAAAGAGGTAGTATCGAAGAAGGTTTCTAATATTTCCTGCGTAGACATTTCTAACGCACGCAAAATAATAGAAGCAGGAAGTTTACGACGGCGATCGATACGAACAAATAAGTTGTCTTTAGGATCGAATTCGAAATCTAACCATGAGCCACGGTAAGGGATAACGCGAGCGTTATATAATACTTTACCTGAAGAGTGCGTTTTACCACGATCGTGATCGTAGAACACACCCGGGCTACGGTGTAATTGCGATACAATAACACGCTCTGTACCGTTAATAACAAACGTACCGTTGCCTGTCATTAATGGGATTTCACCCATATATACTTCTTGCTCTTTGATGTCTTTAACCGTGCCGGCAGGGGCTTCTCGGTCAAACAACACTAAACGCAGTTTAACGCGCAAGGGAGCAGAGTAGGTGACTCCACGAATTTGACATTCTTTAACGTCAAAAACCGGCTCGCCAAGACGATAGCTAACATACTGTAGCTCTGAATATCCTGAATAACTGGCAATCGGGAATACACTGCGGAATGCAGCTTCCAGCCCATATTCGCCTTCAGGATCGATTTCTATGAATTTCTCAAAAGAATCAAGCTGTATTGAAAGCAGATAAGGCGTGTCCACTACTTGAGGACGTTTTCCAAAGTCCTTACGAATGCGTTTTTTCTCTGTATAAGAGTAAACCATATGGTTCCTCAGCTCGCTGATAAGTGACCCACTCTGTCCGCAAAATTTGGGACAGTTCTTACATACCGTTTGTCTTTGTTACAGAGAATACTATCTCTGCTTTTTTGCCGGACGCACCATCTAAAACGGTGATAAAAAAGACGACGTCCTACAGCGCAAAAAGGCCGGTGGTTAAATAACCACCAGCCATAGCCTATAAAGGCTGCAATCTACTTATAGGTAGATTACTTAAGCTCAACAGAAGCACCAGCTTCTTCAAGAGCAGCTTTAAGCGCTTCAGCTTCTTCTTTAGATACTGCTTCTTTAACAGTAGCAGGAGCTGAATCAACTAAGCCTTTAGCTTCTTTCAGGCCTAGACCTGTAGCGCCACGTACTGCTTTAATAGCGGCAACTTTGTTAGAACCAGCACCAGTCAGGATTACGTCAAATTCAGTTTGCTCTTCAGCAGCAGCACCAGCATCGCCAGCAACAGCAACAGCTGCAGCAGCAGATACGCCGAATTTTTCTTCCATAGCTTCGATTAGTTCAACAACGTCCATTACTGACATTTCAGCAACAGCTTCGATAATTTGGTCTTTAGTGATAGACATGACTCAAATTCCTAAAATCAATTAAATTTATAAGATAATGTAGCAACAAGCAAATTATGCTGCTTCTGACTCTTTTTGGTCGCGAAGAGCGGCCAGAGTGCGTACCAGCTTGCCAGCAGAAGCTTCTTTCATCGTTGCCATCAACTTGGCAATTGCTTCTTCGTAAGTTGGTAGTTTTGCAAGAACGTTAACGTCTGCTAATGCACCTTCAAATGCTGCTGCACGTACTTCGAAGTTGCTTTGCTCTTTAGCGAAATCTGTAAACAGACGCGCTGCAGCACCTGGGTGCTCGTTAGAGAAAGCGATCAAAGTAGGACCAACGAATGACTCAGTAAGACATTCTAGGTCAGTGCCAGCTACTGCACGGCGAGCAAGGGTATTACGAACCACTTGCATAGATACGCCAGCTTCACGTGCTTTTGCACGAAGTGAAGTCATCGCATCTACAGTTACGCCACGTGAATCAGCAACTACTGCAGAAAGTGCACCTTTGGCAGCTTCGTTGACGTCAGCGACAATTTGCTTCTTGTCTTCGAGTCTTAATGCCATTGGCTTTACTCCTGGATTCCAATACCAGATAAATCTGGTGTTTACTTCCCTCTAATTTAAAAACTTAGAGGCCTTTACGGTTTGGTTTTCCAGAATAAAAAATTATTCTTGGGTTTCCTCACCATCTACGTAGGAAATTAAGCTAGTGCCTAGCACCTACGGTCTTGGATGAGGGCTGACGCCCTGACCCATAAATACAAAGCGCAAAATTGTAGTACAATTTTTGCGCTTTGTAAATAATTAAGCTTGAGTATCTAAGCTATTTACATCAATAGTCAAACCAGCACCCATAGTGGTTGATAGGCTAACTTTCTTGATGTATTGACCTTTAGATTGAGCAGGTTTGGCTTTTTTAAGAGCAACAACCAATGCTTCAAGGTTTTCTTTTAGCTTGTCTACGTCAAAATCGGCTTTACCAATTGTAGTATGGATAATACCGTTTTTGTCGTTGCGGTAACGGATTTGGCCAGCTTTAGCTAGTTTAACAGCATCAGCAACGTTAGGCGTTACAGTGCCTACTTTAGGGTTAGGCATTAAGCCACGAGGACCTAAGATCTGACCTAGTTGACCAACAACGCGCATTGCATCTGGAGAAGCAATAACCACGTCAAAGTCCATCTCACCCGCTTTAACTTTAGCGGCTAAGTCGTCCATACCAACAACATCAGCACCGGCTTCAGCAGCAGCTTCAGCGTTAGCACCTTGAGTAAATACAGCAACGCGAACGTCACGACCAGTACCGTGAGGTAGCACAGTTGCGCCACGTACGTTTTGGTCAGATTTACGAGGATCTACACCTAGGTTTACAGAAGCGTCAACGCTTTCTAAAAACTTAGCTGAGGCCAATTCTTTAAGCAAAGCAACCGCTTCACTTACTGGATATTCTTTTGTTGAATCAACTTTTTCGTTGATCGCACGCATGCGCTTAGAAAGTTTTGCCATCGTATTAGCCCTCTACAACCAAGCCCATAGAACGGGCAGAACCTTCAATTGAACGAACCATTGCGTCTAAATCTGCACCAGTCATGTCTACAGCTTTAGTATTTGCAATTTCTTCTAGTTGTGCACGAGTAACGGTACCAACTTTAGTTTTGTTTGGAACACCAGAACCAGATTTAATACCAGCTGCTTTTTTCAACAAGTAAGAAGCAGGTGGAGTTTTGGTTTCAAAAGTGAAAGAGCGGTCAGCATATACTGTGATAACTACAGGTACTGGAGCGCCTTTTTCTAATGAATCTGTTTTAGCGTTGAATGCTTTACAGAATTCCATGATGTTTACACCGTGTTGACCTAGAGCAGGACCAACTGGTGGTGACGGGTTTGCGGCACCCGCAGCAACTTGAAGCTTAATATAAGCTTGGACTTTTTTAGCCATTTTTAATTTACCTTAATTTGGGTTCAAACGCCTTCGAGTTAACGAACGGCTTCCCGATAGAACAAAGGGCAGCGGATTATAGACGATCTGCTACCCTAAAAACAACTGATTGTTTATTTTTTATCAGCCTTTTTCGATTTGTCCGAATTCCAATTCTACTGGAGTAGCTCGGCCGAAAATCAATACTGATACTTTTACGCGGCTTTTTTCGTAATCCACTTCTTCGATAGTACCGTTGAAGTCGGCGAATGGGCCATCGGTAACACGAACCACTTCGCCTGGTTCGAACAAGGTTTTTGGTCTTGGCTTATCACTGGTTTCATCCAAGCGATCAAGAATAGCTTGCGCTTCTTTGTCAGAAATAGGCGCCGGGCGTTCTGCAGTACCGCCAATAAAGCCAAGTACGCGTGGTACACTCTTAACCAAGTGCCAGCTTTCATCGTTAAGATCCATTTGAACCAAAACGTAACCAGGGAAGAACTTACGCTCACTCTTACGTTTTTGACCAGCGCGCATCTCTACCACTTCTTCGGTCGGTACTAAGATCTCACCGAAATGATCTTCCATAGAATGGATTTGGATATATTCTTTTAGAGATTTAGCCACACGTGCTTCATAGCCAGAAAATGCTTGAACCACATACCAACGTAATTTGCGCTCTTCAGTCATTAGATACTCACCCCTGTTACAAAGGCCACTAGACGCACCAAAATAGCATCTAGGCCCCACAAAATTAGCGACATGAATGCAGTAGCAGCTAATACAATCATGGTAGTTTGAATGGCTTCTTGACGAGTTGGCCAGATAACCTTACGCACTTCCATACGCGATTCTTTAGCAAATTCGAAGGCCTGCTTACCTTTATTGGTTTGTGATGCAATGCCTAATGCAGCGATAAGGGCAATCACTACACCAATCACACGCACCAATATCGACATATCTGTATACAGGTAATTACCCACTACAGCGGCGATCAAAATAAGAGCAGCTAGTGCCCATTTTAGGCCATCTAACGACCCACTTTGGTTTTCAGTACTGGTACTCATCAAACAACCTACAATAATCCCACAAAATCAAAAATCCCTTTTATAAGGGATAGTGGCAGGGGTGGAGAGATTCGAACTCCCAACATTCGGATTTGGAATCCGACGTTCTGCCATTGGAACTACACCCCTATAGCACGAAGCCCGCCATTATAGGCACTTTGTTCAAAGATTGTAACCCTTGAATGTCGAAAAAACGCGACTCAATAGACAATAAAAAGCGCATTTTTTTAGCCCCTTGGCTTAATCGAGCTTAAAAACAAAAAAGGCCGCCTAGGCGACCTTTCTTTCTAGCTGAAGCTTAATCTTATTCGAAGATTTTCGCTACAACACCCGCACCTACTGTACGGCCACCTTCACGGATTGCGAAGCGTAAACCTTCGTCCATCGCGATTGGGCAGATTAGCTCTACAACAAATTTCAAGTTGTCGCCTGGCATTACCATTTCTACGCCTTCTGGTAGCTCTACTGAACCAGTTACGTCAGTTGTACGGAAGTAGAACTGTGGACGGTAGCCTTTGAAGAATGGCGTGTGACGGCCACCTTCGTCTTTGCTTAGTACGTATACTTCTGCTTCGAACTTGGTGTGTGGAGTAATTGAACCAGGTACTGCCAATACTTGACCACGTTGTACTTCGTCACGCTTAGTACCACGTAGCAAAATACCACAGTTCTCACCTGCACGACCTTCGTCAAGCAGTTTACGGAACATTTCTACACCAGTACAAGTTGTCTTAGTAGTTTCTTTAATACCTACGATTTCAATTTCGTCAGATACTTTAACGATACCACGCTCTACACGACCTGTTACTACTGTACCACGACCTGAAATTGAGAATACGTCTTCAATTGGTAGTAGGAAAGGCTTGTCGATGTCACGCTCTGGCTCTGGAATGTATGAATCTAGCGCTTCTGCTAGTTCAATGATTTTCGCTTCCCACTCAGCTTCACCTTCTAGGGCTTTAAGTGCTGAACCTTGGATTACTGGAATGTCATCACCAGGGAATTCGTATTCTGATAGAAGTTCACGCACTTCCATTTCTACCAATTCTAGCAATTCTTCGTCGTCTACCATGTCACATTTGTTCATGAATACGATGATGTAAGGTACACCAACCTGACGAGAAAGTAGGATGTGCTCACGTGTTTGTGGCATTGGACCATCGGTAGAAGCTACTACTAGAATAGCGCCGTCCATTTGAGCTGCACCGGTAATCATGTTTTTAACATAGTCGGCGTGTCCAGGACAGTCTACGTGCGCATAGTGGCGAGTAGGAGTATCGTATTCTACGTGTGAAGTAGAAATCGTAATACCGCGCTCGCGCTCTTCTGGAGCGTTATCGATTGCTGCGAAATCTTTAGCTTCACCGCCGTAAGTTTTTGCTAATACGTTAGTAATAGCCGCTGTTAAAGTTGTTTTACCGTGGTCAACGTGGCCAATTGTACCAACGTTTACGTGCGGTTTTGAACGTTCAAATTTTTCTTTAGACATAATAGTCCCTCTGGATAAAGGTCATTGGTACAAAGCACCATTGGTTTACGCTTACCGACCGGTAAAAAGGTAATAGGGAGACTAATAAAGGAATGTGGTGCTGATAGGCAGATTTGAACTGCCGACCTCACCCTTACCAAGGGTGCGCTCTACCAACTGAGCTATATCAGCACTGTGGAGCGGGCAGCGGGAATCGAACCCGCATCATCAGCTTGGAAGGCTGAGGTAATAGCCATTATACGATGCCCGCATCAAACCTTTGGAAGACGACCTACTACCAAAATAATGGTGGGGGGGACGGATTCGAACCATCGAAGCTTTCGCGGCAGATTTACAATCTGCTCCCTTTGGCCACTCGGGAACCCCCCCACTGAATCATCTAATACTAGATGAAGCCTTTAACTTAAGAGATGGTGCCGATTGCCGGAGTCGAACTGGCGACCTACTGATTACAAGTCAGTTGCTCTACCAACTGAGCTAAATCGGCATCGCTTAAGTGCTGCGCATTCTATGTAATGCTTTTATTAAATGCAACAAGCAAATCAAAAAAAAAACCTCGGATTGATTTGAACGCGCAAAAATCACCCAGAGGGCTCAATTATTGGCCGCGCAGCGACACTTCTCCGGCCATAAAACGCTGCTCAACGCCGTCTATCTCCAACAATAGCTGGCCTTGCTGATCGACACCTTTGGCGATACCACTTACTTGCTTGTCTTGCGAAAAATGTAAGCTCACCTGCTGGCCACTAAACACATCATAGTGATTCCAGCGCTGTTGCAGTTTGGCAAATCCGTGCGAGCTAAATTGTTCAAACATTTGATTTAAAGCTTGAATCAATGTCACCGCAAGTTGATTGCGGTCTACCACTTCGCCATCGAGTTCCAACTGGGCGAATTTCTGATCAATCAGTGAAGCCTGTTGCTGTTCAACTCGCACATTTAACCCCATCCCCATGACTAAGCTCACTTCACTATCGCTTTGCCCCTGTAATTCAATCAGTACTCCGCCAAGCTTGGCTCCATGCATATAAATGTCATTGGGCCATTTTAAAGCTAGACCGCTGTAACCGAGCTTTTCTAAACTTTCTACAACTGCTAGCCCCACCGCCAAACTCAAGCCCATGGTGGCTTCGATACCATCTTGCAAACGCCACAGCATCGACATACACAACTGGCCTGCATAGGGAGTTTGCCACTGGCGGCCTCGGCGGCCTCGCCCAGCACTTTGGTATTCAGCCAACACCACCTGCCCGTGGTCCAGTTGTTGTTGATGTTGCATTAACCACGCGTTGGTGGAGTCTAGTTGTTCAAATACTTGTAGCGAGTTTTCGGCAAGGCTGGCGGCTAATTGCTCGTTATCTAGTAAAGATAAAGGTTTAGCCAAGCGATAACCCTTACCTTTCACCTTATAGATATCCAAACCTAGCTCACTGTAGTGCTTGATATAACTAGCAATCGTAGTGCGCGATACCCCCAAGGCCTGCGCCAAGGACTCGCCAGAGTAAAACTGGCCATCGGCGATATGCTTTAGCAGCTGATAAGGTTTATTGGCTCGCATCGGGTCTTCCTAGCACAGTATCGGGATTCACCTCTCCATGGGCGCCAATGAAGCGCACTTCTGGTTCCAAAACAAGGGCGAAGTTCTGCCAAACTTGATGACGAATATGTCTGCACACGCTCAAAATATCAGCTGCAGTGGCTTGACCATGATTTACTAGGACCAAGGCTTGTTGTTGATGCACCCCAGCACCGCCATGCTGGAAACCCTTTAAGCCGAGTCGATCGATTAACCAGCCAGCCGCTACTTTACTAGAGCCTGCTGAGGCCGGATATACTGGAATGGCTGGTACCTTAACCATTAGTTGCTGTAATTGCTGCTGATTAAGCACTGGGTTTTTAAAAAAACTACCAGCATTACCCAATACTTTTGGATCGGGTAGTTTTTGTTGTCGCATACCAATCACTTGCTGAAAAATCTGTTGCGCACTTGCCCCCTCGCCCAGTTCACGCAAGCCGCCATAATTCAATTTTGCTTGCCACTGCTTAGTTAACCGAAACTTAACTCGAGTAATTAAGGCCTTGTCTTTTAGAGCGTGCTTAAAAATACTGTCTCTATAGGCAAACTCACACTGTGCGGGTGACAAGCACTGTTGCTGCTGCTCGGCAATTGAGAAAAACTCTACCTGCTGGCAAACATCGGCCAGTTCTACCCCATAAGCACCAATATTTTGCACCGGAGCGGCGCCCACGGTACCGGGGATCAAAGCTAAGTTTTCTAAACCTAAGATCCCTTGCTGAACGCTCCATTCGACTAGACTTGGCCAGTCTTCTCCGGCTGCGACATCTAGGTAGTAGTCACTTTTGGTTTCACTGAGAGTAATTCCTGCTAACTGATTGATAATTACCACACCGGCAAAATCTTCTAGCAACAATACATTAGAGCCACTTCCCAGCACCAGCCAAGGCAAATCGTTGGCATATATCCAGCGGAATAGCTCAGTTAACTGCGCGGGCTCTCGCAGCAAATACAGATAACGCGCCCTAGCCTGCAAGGAAAAACTATTATACGGAGCAAGAGCTGCATCAGAAATAACATCAGAAGGTTGGTTCATTTTCGTAGACGGACTCGACTAACCTCATGGTTGGCACCTTTTTCTAGAATTAAGTCTGCCCTGCCACGAGTAGGAAGGATATTTTCTATTAAGTTAACATAATTAATTGATGACCAAATTTGCCGAGCAATGTCCACTGCCTTAGTCTCTTCAATTTGGGCATAGTGATGGAAGTAGTTATTGGGATGAGTGAAGGCACTCGAACGCAACTTTAAAAAACGTTCAATATACCAAGTCTCTAATAAATTCGGCTGCGCATCGACAAAAATAGAAAAGTCTAAATAGTCCGAGACAAATACCTGCCTAGATTGATTCGGGTAGTCTCTCGCTGACTGCAGTACGTTCAAACCCTCCAAAATCACAATATCCGGCTGTTCTACCTTTATCTGCCGATCCTGCACAATGTCATAAGATAAGTGCGAGTACATCGGAGCCGTCACCACCGGTTCGCCGCTCTTTAAGCTGGATACAAAATCAACCAAGGCCTTCTGGTCATAGCTTTCCGGAAAACCTTTACGTTGCATCAGCCCTTTTTCTTCCAATACTTTGTTCGGAAATAAAAAGCCATCGGTGGTGACGATGTCGACTTTGGGATGCTCGGGCCAACGCTGGAGCAAGGCCTGTAATATTCGCGAAGTGGTACTCTTACCACCCGCCACACTGCCAGATACCCCAATAATATAAGGAACGTGTTTACGGCTACCGAGGAAATTGGCCAGCACTTCGCGGCGATCTTGGCGGGCTTTCACATATAAGTTGAGTAAACGAGATAAGGGCAGATAAATATCGCAAACTTCAGGTAAGGAGAGTTTTTCGTTTATACCACGAATACGTTCTAAATCATCTTCAGCTAAGGTTAACGGAACTGATTGGCGGAGTGTTGACCAAGCTTCACGTTCAAAGTCTAAATATTTAAACACATGCTGCTTGGCTAATTGAGTTGCTGGCATGGACCCTTCCTATATAATGCGCCCCAACCATATACCAAAAGCTGCAAACTCGCCAGACAAAGCCTAGATTTAGCCTTGTTTCCGGTAGCTATCTTCGTGGAAAGGCACAACTACCGAACTGCGCTCTAATAGATGCACAGCCGGCAAATCATAGTCGTAGGCGCGGCGGTTACGAGCCACCTTATTAAAGACTACGCCAGAAATGTCTAACTCAAAACGGGCTAATTTGGCTAACGCCGTTTCAATAGATTTACCATCAGTACGTTCTGCTTCTACCACCAATAAAGCGGCATCAACAAAAGGCGCGACCATCACGGCATCACTCACTTGAGTTAATGGGCCTGTTTCTATGATGATACGGTCGTAGTGCTGACGCAGCCCCTGCAATAGCAGCTTAAATTTCTTTGAAGCCAAAAGAGACGTCGAGTGGCGGTCAATTAAGCCTGCCGTTAGCACGTCAAAACCTAGCTGATTATCACGGTGAATACACTGCGATACGCTATGGGTTCTAGACAATAGATGAGTTAAACCAGGCTGAGACAAGGAATAATTTAAGTAACTTGATACTGAGGCTCGTCGCAGATCGGCATCAATCAACAAGACCTTTTCCACGTCACAACAAGCTGAAGCAGTTTGTATACTTAAACTGGTTTTGCCTTCACCAGCCAGCGCGGAGGTATACATCACCACTTGGCCATGACTTGGCAGCATTTGTAAGCGAGCACGCAAAGAGCGCAGCGGCTCACCTAACCAAGGGTGTACGCCTTGACGCAACCACTTATGATTACGCACTTTAACCCTAGGGATCTCGGCGACCACTTCTATATCCAAACTCTGTTCCAACTCCTCCACACAAGAAAAAGTGCGTGACATGGCCTGTTTTAGTAATACCAATAGCGTGCTCACCATTGCGGCAAATAAGCCAGCCAACGTCACCATCATCGGCTTTTGAGGTTTACTGGGTTTGTCTGGCAGTTTGGCAGGGTCAACCAATTGAGTGTAACCGCGGTTATAGCCTTCTAAGGCTTCAAGCGCTCGAAACTTTTCTAAAAAGGTATTATACAATCGAGCATTACTCTCTAACTCACGATTGAGCCGCTTGAATTGCTCATCTTGCTCAGTTAAAGCTTGATAGGCTTGTTGAGCTAAACGCAAACGTTTTGACAAGGCCTGCTCTTGTGCTACTGCTAGTTGATATTTATTTTCTAACTCGAGCAGCCAGCTATTGCTACTTGACTGTAAGGCTGACTCTAGCCGAATAATTTCTTCAGCCATGGCTAGACGCCGAGTATCACTAGGCGCTAAGCGCTCTGATATTTCTGCTTGCTGACGCTTCAAAGCAGTTAAACGTAAACCCAGCTCACTCAGCTCTTTTGGCACCGTAATGCCCACTAAAGTAGCGACTTGCTCAGGTTGCTGTTGCAGCGTAGATTTAACCAGCATCAAGGTCGAGCGCGCTTCAGCCTCATCGCGCTGAGCCATCAACTGGGCAGAAATAAGCTGCTGTAAGTCGCTAAGTATGGTGTTGGCACTACCCTCTGCATCGGCTTGCAGGTGTTGTTGTAAGTAGCTTTGTAGCGCTAACTCTGAAGACTGTAAGGCCGATTCCAAGCCTTGTAATTCGTGTAATAGCCAAGCCACAGACTGGCCTGTAGCACGCTCGCTGGTGTGCTGCTGATAATCAATGTAGGCCTCGGCTATCGCCACTGACACTTGCTGAGCTAACAACCTATCCCAGCTTTGAAATCTAATATCCACCAAATGGCTATTAGCTAGCGGAGAGATAGTTAAACGCCGCTTAAATTCCCGTAATAATTGCGTATCGGAGAGTGGTGGCTTAACTTTAAATTGACTGCTGTAACCCAAGTTTAGGGTCTGCCACCAATACTCCCAGGGCTTAAGCGCTTGGCGCAAAAATTCCGGATGATGCTGTAGGTCAAGCTTATTTATCACCGCCTCAGCAATTCGCTCCGAACGCAGTATTTCAATCTCAGTATTAAAATAGCGTTCAGCCTGGGTGCCTGCGGGGGGTTGGCTTGGTGAGAACCTAACTTGGCGGGGCTGTAGGTAATCATCAACCTAGAGGAGGCTTGATAGACCGAAGGAAGTGCAGTGACATACAACATGCTCAACACTAAGGTAAGCATCACCAGCAAGACAATATTTAGTTTCGCTTGCCACAAGCTGATAAAGAGTCGTCGCAAAACGAGCTCTTTGTTTTCTTTGCTACGTACTTGTTGCTGTCCTTGCATGAACCTAGCTGATCATTCCCAACCATTAATACTTGCTTAAGCAAACGATACTGCCAGCTCACTCGGTGACTTGCAATTAGGAAATATAGGAACTGAGCAAAACTACAACAATTTATACTGCCAATCGGTCTAATAATATAATTATTACTAGATATCATAACGAAAAAAGGCCCCTATAAAGGAGCCTTTTTCATCGTTTTTAAAGCTTAGGCTTTAACTACAACGTCTACCAAGGTCCAAGACTTAGTCTTAGAGATTGGAGCACATTCTCTGATGGTTACGATATCGCCTTCAGCGGCAACATTCGCTTCATCATGAGCGTGTAGTTTAGTAGTGCGTTTGGTGTATTTCCCGTAGATAGGGTGTTTAACCTGGCGCTCAACAGCAACAACAATAGACTTGTCCATTTTGTCGCTAACTACTTTACCTTGCAATGTACGGATATCGCTCATTACGCACCTGCCTTCTGATTCAGAATTGTTTTCACACGCGCGATATCGCGACGTACGTTTTTAAGCAAGTGAGTTTGGGCTAATTGACCAGTACTTGCTTGCATACGCAAGTTGAATTGCTCACGAAGCAGGTTTAGTAGCTCAGCTTTAAGCTCTTCAACACTTTTTTCTTTAAGTTCGTTCGCTGTCATTACATCACCGTCCGAGTTACAAAAGTGGTGCTAATAGGTAACTTACGCGCAGCAAGCTCGAAAGCTTCGCGAGCAAGACCTTCTGAAACGCCGTCCATTTCATACAGAACTTTGCCTGGCTGAATTTGGGCTACCCAGTATTCCACGTTACCTTTACCTTTACCCATACGCACTTCAAGAGGCTTTTGAGTAATAGGTTTGTCTGGGAATACACGGATCCAGATTTTACCTTGACGTTTGATGTGACGAGTCATCGCACGACGTGCTGCTTCGATTTGACGAGCAGTAAGACGGCCACGACCAGTCGCTTTCAATCCGAAGTCACCAAAAGACACATTTTGTCCTTTGCCTAAACCACGGTTACGACCAGTGTGTTGCTTACGGAATTTAGTACGTTTTGGTTGTAACATTCCCGGTTCTCCTATTTAGCGTTGCGCTTGTTACCGCGCTTCGGCTTAGCAGGAGCTTCAGGAGCTGCAGCCACTGGCATACCGCCAAGTACTTCGCCTTTAAAGATCCAAACTTTAACGCCGATGATACCGTAAGTAGTCAACGCTTCTGAAGTTGAGTAATCGATATCAGCACGTAAAGTGTGTAGAGGTACACGACCTTCACGGTACCATTCAGCACGGGCAATTTCTGCACCGCCTAAACGACCACTAACTTGAACCTTGATACCTTTAGCGCCTAGACGCATTGCGTTTTGTACTGCGCGCTTCATAGCACGACGGAACATAACACGACGTTCTAGTTGGCTAGAGATAGAGTCTGCTACTAATTGAGCGTCTAACTCAGGCTTACGAACTTCTGAGATGTTAATTTGCGCAGGTACGCCAGCTAGTTTAGCGACGTTCTTACGTAGTTTTTCAACATCTTCACCTTTTTTACCAATAACAACACCTGGACGAGCAGTGTGAATAGTTACACGAATGCTCTTAGCAGGACGCTCAATAGTAATGCGAGATACAGAAGCGCTTTTCAATTCTTTAGTTAAGAATTGACGCACTTTGTGGTCGCTGAAAAGGTTGTCTGCGTATTCACCTTTATCGGCATACCAGGTTGAATTCCATGGTTTTACGATACCTAGGCGAATACCATTAGGATGTACTTTCTGACCCATTGCTTATCTCCTAGTTATCAGATACAACCACAGTAATGTGGCTGGTACGCTTGATAATACGGTCGGCTCGGCCTTTAGCACGAGGACGAATACGCTTTAGAGTTGGACCATCATCAACAAAGATTTTGGCTACTTTCAACTCATCAATATCAGCACCTTCGTTGTGCTCAGCGTTAGCAATGGCAGATTCTAGAACTTTCTTAACAAGTCCTGCTGCTTTTTTGCTGCTGAATTGCAACGTAACAAGCGCTTTTTCAACTGGTAGACCACGTACTTGATCTGCAACCAGGCGAGCCTTCTGCGCAGAACCACGAGCAAAACGATGTTTAGCTAAAGCTTCCATTATTTAGACTCCTACTTCTTCTTCGCTTTCTTATCAGCAGCATGGCCGCGATAAGTACGAGTTGGCGCGAATTCACCCAGTTTATGACCGATCATTTCATCGGTAACAAATACTGGAACGTGCTGACGACCATTATGGACAGCGATGGTCAAACCGATCATTTGTGGAATGATCATTGAGCGACGAGACCAAGTTTTCAATGGTTTCTTGTCCCCGCTTTCCACCGCTTTCTCTACCTTCTTCAACAAGTGTAGGTCAATGAATGGACCCTTCTTGAGAGAACGTGGCATGGCGATTCCCCTTATTTCTTAGAACGACGGCGTACGATATATTGATCCGTACTCTTATTTTTACGAGTTTTGTAACCTTTGGTTGGCACACCCCATGGTGTAACAGGATGACGGCCACCAGATGTACGACCTTCACCACCACCGTGTGGGTGATCAACTGGGTTCATTACCACACCGCGAACGGTAGGACGAACACCACGCCAGCGCGTTGCACCAGCTTTACCAAGTTTACGTAGCATATGTTCAGCATTACCTACTTCGCCCAAAGTTGCGCGACAATCAGATAATACTTTACGCATTTCACCACTACGTAGACGTAAAGTTACGTAAGCACCATCACGCGCAACGATTTGAGCGTAAGCGCCAGCAGAACGTGCCATTTGAGCACCTTTACCAGGCTTCATTTCAATCGCGTGCACAGTAGAACCTACTGGCATGTTGCGCATTGGTAGACAGTTACCCGCTTCGATAGGTGCATCAACACCAGACATTAGCGGAGTACCTGCTTTAACACCCTTAGGTGCTAGGATGTAGCGACGCTCACCATCAGCAAACAATACCAAAGCAATGTTTGCGCTGCGGTTTGGATCGTATTCAATACGCTCTACTTTTGCAGGGATGCCGTCTTTGTCGTTACGTTTGAAGTCGATCAAACGGTAGTGTTGCTTGTGACCACCACCGATGTGACGAACGGTAATAACACCGCGGTTATTACGACCGCCAGACTTAGACTTACTTTCCAATAAAGGAGCGTAAGGCTTGCCTTTGTGCAGGTCAGGGTTAACCACTTTAACAACGTGGCGACGACCAGCAGATGTAGGCTTACATTTTGCAATAGCCATTTAAGATAACTCCTCTTACTCTGCGGCGCCGGTGAAGTCGATGTCTGCACCTTCAGCTAAGGTTACATACGCCTTCTTCACGTCGTTACGGCGACCGAAACGTGCTCCATGACGCTTGGTTTTACCTTTTTGATTCAAGGTAGTAACACCAGTCACTTCAACTTCGAATAGTTTTTCAACTGCAGCTTTGATTTCTGCTTTAGTTGCATCTTTCACAACTTTGAAAACGATAGTGTTATCGGCTTCAGCAGACATAGTGCTCTTCTCAGAGATATGTGGAGCTACTAGAACTTTCAACAAACGTTCTTCGCTGATCATGCTAACCACTCCTCAATTTGTTTAACTGCATCAGCAGTTACCAACACTTTGTCAAAGGCAATCAAGCTAACTGGGTCAATACCAGCTACGTCACGTACATCTACTTTATATAGGTTACGTGCGGCCAAGAATAAGTTTTCGTCAACTTCAGGAGTTACGATTAATACGTCACTCAAATCGAAGTCTTTCAACTTAGCTACTAATTCTTTAGTTTTTGGCGCTTCAACAGCGAATTTTTCAACCACAATCAAACGGTCCTGACGAACCAATTCAGACAAGATGCTGCGGATAGCACCGCGGTACATTTTCTTGTTAACTTTTTGGCTGTGATCTTGAGGCTTAGCAGCAAACGTTACGCCACCGCTACGCCAAATTGGGCTACGAATTGTACCGGCACGAGCACGGCCTGTACCTTTCTGACGCCATGGTTTCTTACCACCACCTGATACTTCAGAACGTGTTTTTTGAGCGCGAGTTCCCTGGCGAGAAGCTGCAGCGTATGCAGTTACCACCTGGTGAATCAAGGCTTCGTTAAAGTCACGTCCGAAGGTAGTTTCGGAAACTTCAAGAGCGCTTTGCGCGTCTTTCAATACCAATTCCATTACTATCTCCTAACGTTACGCTTTAACAGCAGGTTTAATGATCACGTCGCCATTGGTAGCGCCAGGTACGGCACCTTTAACCAAAATTAGGTTACGCTCAACATCAACACGTACAACATCTAGGTTTTGCGTAGTTACACGCTCAGCACCCATATGTCCGGCCATCTTCTTGCCTTTGAATACTTTACCTGGGCTTTGGTTTTGACCAATAGAACCAGGAGCACGGTGGCTCAAAGAGTTACCGTGAGTAAAATCTTGGGTAGCGAAGTTCCAGCGTTTAACACCGCCTTGGAAACCTTTACCTTTAGAAGTACCAGTAACGTCTACTTTTTTAACTTCATTGAACAAGTCAACTTTTAGCTCATCAGCTACGCTAACTTCTTCACCTTCACCGTCTGCTAGACGGAATTCCCACAGGCCGCGACCCGCGTCAACACCAGCTTTAGCGAATTGACCCGCTTCTGGTTTGTTAACACGACTTGCTTTTTTAGTGCCAGTGGTCACTTGTAGAGCACGGTAACCGTCGCTTTCCTCAGTGATTACACGAGTAACGCGGTTTGGCTCACATTCGATTACGGTAACTGGAATTGATACACCATCTTCAGTGAAGATGCGGGTCATTCCAACTTTACGACCGATTAGACCAATCATTGTAAAAACCTCTTATTCAGTCAGACTCAGGCTTAGCCCAAGCTGATTTGCACATCTACACCAGCAGCAAGGTCAAGGCGCATCAAAGCGTCAACTGTTTTATCAGTTGGCTCTACGATGTCTACTAGACGTTTGTGGGTGCGAATTTCATACTGGTCACGCGCGTCTTTGTTAACGTGCGGAGATACTAGTACGGTGTAACGCTCTTTACGAGTAGGAAGTGGAATTGGACCACGAACCTGAGCGCCAGTGCGTTTGGCAGTTTCTACGATTTCCGCAGTAGATTGATCGATCAGACGGTGATCGAATGCTTTCAAGCGGATTCGAATTCTTTGGTTCTGCATTGACAGAGCTCCAAATAAAAAATAAAAGAACCTAACACACACCAACGACATCCGATTCCAATATCTGGGGATGGTAGTGCATGCGACGAGTAACGTTTGCTTCCAAATCGGAAGCACTGTTAGTTCTTAACTACCGAGGTAGTTAAGCAATATAAGCTGCCGAAACAACTTAGCCACTTTATTCAGTGAGCGGCGGTATTATACTTAAGCAATGCTAAAAAACAAGCGATTATACAAAATTTGTTTATTTGCTAAGCAGCCCCGCGAACCTTTAACCAGCTCGCAAAACCTATCTCTAGGTAAGCTTATAATATTTATCGATAAGTGCTAGGCAAGATAGCTATGAATAACCAATCCAGCTTGTTAGTTCTCAGTCGTAAACAATGGGCCCATTCGCTGCAGGATCACCGTTATCCTTGGCAATTGTGTCTGGCCGAGACTATTCCTGCCAAGTCAATTCGCCAACAACACTATTACGCGATGATTATCGTTGAGCTGTCTTGGTTTGCACAGCCGCAGTTTAGAGAAGACTTCCAAGCGCTATTGCAAGATAGCGGTGAGGCAGCAAAGGTCATGTTCTACGCGGATCAAGCAGTGAGTAGTGCTGAGCTGATAGAATTAGTAAACCAATTTTCGCCCATTCACATTCTCAAAGTCGATGACACAGGGCCAACACTCGGTCAACAAATCCAACGCTACTGGCCTACCCAAACTCAGTCTCACCAACAATGGTTAGAACAACAACTCGCCGCCACGGTAGCCCAGTTTAGAGCGCATTTTTTTGACTATACTGCGCTTAGCGACCAGCAGCTTTCCGAGAAAGTGATTTCCGCGCTGTATAGCTTTTTTCAAGATAACGATGAAGACCACCTTTGCCGCACTTACAGTGCCAACCACATTCTCACTCAAGAAGGGCAAGCCAATCGCTTTTTATGGTTTATTGCTAAAGGCGAAGTGGTTCTGCGCAAGCAGCAGGACCAACAAAGTCTTGAAGTTGCGCGGATGAAAGCCGGTTCACTGGTAGGAGGAATGTCTTTTGTCACCGGCGAGTTAGCCTTTACCAGTGCAATTACCACCATGAAAACCGCAGTCATCAAGCTAGATAAAGCGACCTTTGCCAAAGTTTTAGACTCGAGTAATCAATTACTGCCTTTATTTACCAACTTGTTGCTACGCCACTTTAATCGACGCTTGCAAAAAAGCATACAAACTAAACTGACCCTGCAAACTACACTCAGCTCGCTAGATTCCGCCCACCAGCAACTCATCGAGAAAGAAAAAATGGCGGTACTAGGGCAGCTTATTGCAGGCGTGGCCCATGAACTTAATAATCCAGTGGCAGCCATTATTCGTGGCAGCGATACCATCGCCAAGCAGCTTCCACAAGTTCTTAAACATCAACTGAGCGCACCGCAAGAGCAACTCGGCCAACAATTACTTGAAGCCGCATTTACTCTAACACCGATGTCTACCAGCGAAATTCGTCAGCGTAGTAAACAAGCCTGCCAATTATTTGGTAACCCTATCGCCGCCAGAAAGGCGGTGAGCATTGGCTTAGATAGGCCAGACTTACGTCAGCAATATTTGGACTGTTGTGATGATGAGCAAGATCCGCTAATCGATGCCCTCTCCCGCTACCACCAGATTGGCAATTTTTTACGTAATATCCAAGTTTGTGCCAGCCGTATTGCCGAGTTAGTGAAGGGCTTAAAACATTATGCCGGACAAGATCCCGAGCAACCGGTCTTGGCGGACATCAACGACGGCATAGCCGAAACTCTAGTGATACTTGAAAACCGGCTCCGCGGCTTCGATGTGGAATGTCACTATGGAATACTCCCCGTCTATCGCTGCCATCCCATCGCCTTACAACAGGTGTGGACCAATTTAATCGCCAACGCGCTAGACGCCATGGGTACACGCGGCAAGCTGAGTATCACCAGCCGCTATGTTGAGGCCTCGCCCAGTTACATTTCAGTAGAAATCGAAGATAACGGGCCTGGCATTAGCCCCAAGTTAATCAAAAAAATCTTTGAATTAAATTTTACGACTAAGCGAGAAGGTAATTTTGGCTTAGGCATTGGCCTCACTGTGTGCCAACAAATAGTGGCGCAACATTTAGGTAGAATTGAGGTGGAATCAGAGCTAGGACACTATACTCGTTTCACCATTACTTTACCCTTGAACCAACAATAGGACTTAAAGGAGCCTGGTCATGGAGCAATTACTGATTTTGTGTGTGGATGATGAGCGTGAGGTACTCGATAGCGTACTTAGCGATATCGCCTCTTTGAGTCCTCCTTTCACCATCGATGGTGCAGAAAGCGTCGCTGAAGCGCGAGAGGTTATCAGTGAATTTGAAGCGCAGGGCGGTAAACTCGCCTTGATTCTCGCCGACCACATTATGCCCGATGAATTAGGCATCGATTTTCTCATCGACCTCAACCACAGCAGTAACAACGAAGCGGCTCAGAAGATTCTATTAACCGGCCAAGCCGGACTGCACGATACCATCGAAGCGATCAACCGCGGCGGCCTAAACTACTACTTGGCTAAACCCTGGTCGGCCGAGGAGTTGCTAAGCATTATTAAGGAAAAACTTACCGATTACGTACTTAACTACTGTGATAATCCAATGCCTTTTGCTCAGGTATTAGATGGCGAGCGAATTTTTAATCACATGGCTCAACACCGCTTAGAAATGCCCAATACCTAGCTCTGGCAAGAGGGTTTAACAACGCGCCGATACGGCTGTCACACTTAGTCAAGGGCTGGTCTGACAGCCTTAATAGAACAGCTACATGTTTATGGCGTCGCCGCGTTGTCCGCCAAGTGCTTGAGCAATTCAGCGATAATCATCGGCCTACCGAGGTAATAACCTTGCGCCTGTCGACAGCCTATTTTCCTGAGCACCTTTAACTGACTTTCAGTTTCGACCCCTTCGGCAACGATGTTAATTCGAAAGCTATTTGCCATAGCAATCACCGCACAGACAATAGTTTTTGAACGCGCGTCATGTTCCAGCTCCGCCACAAAACTGCGGTCGATTTTAATTTCATCCACGGTCAAATCTTTAAGCATGGCCAAAGAAGTATAGCCAGTACCAAAATCATCAATCGATAAGGTCAAGCCGCGCGCTTGTAGCTGGGATATAACCTCGACACTTTTACGCATATCGGTAAGCGTGGCAGTTTCGGTGATTTCTAAACGGACGTATTGGGCAAAGTCACGATAGCTTTCGATAAAGCTACTTAATGAGTTCATCTCATCGGTACTGTTAAACTCGGTGGCCGAAACATTCACGGCAACATGCTGGAGTACACTCCCCAACAAACCAGAGTCTTGCAGCTCTTCAGCCGCCTTAGCTATCACTAACTTGGAAATAGCAGAACTTAAACCATTATCTTCGGCCAAGGGAATAAATACATCTGGAGCAATAAAACCATGTTGCGGGTGTTTCCAACGCACCAACACTTCTACGCCAATGCAGCTCAACTCTGCTAACTCATATTTGGGTTGATACACCACATATAAATTCTGCTCGGCTATAGCCTCGCGTAAATCCAACACTAACTGGCGGCGCAGCATGGCCTTTTCGCTTAAGGTTTTATCATGATAGATAATCGAATTACGTTGCTGCTTGGCCACGTTCAGCGCTTGCGACGCTGAAATCATCATCTCTTTGGCGTTGCTACCGTCGCTAGGAAACAAGGCCACCCCCACCGAACAGCTTACATCTATGCCAAAACGCTGGCCGCGCAAGGCACATAGACGCTGAACTTCACGCATGCGCGTCTCCACCTCGGAGATATCGTCAAAAGTGGTAAAACAAGCAAATTGATCGGCATGCAAGCGAGAGATAAACGAACCGGGCAAAGCCGACTTAAGCAAAGCCTTGGCAATATCTTGCAAAAATGAATCTGCCCTCTCAAAACCTAAACCTTCATTTACCTGCTTGAAATCGTCTATATCAAGATAAGCAACAAATAGGTGCTCATTGCTATTTAACTTGGAAAGGGTGGCATTGAGAGTGCGAATAAACAAATTTAAGCTATGTAAACCGGTGAGACTGTCCATATCATCGGCCTTTTCTAGAGCTCGGTTATCTCTTAGCACCAAAATGAGCAACAATACAGCGGTAATAACAACGAAGGCTAGGCCTTTATAGGTTTGAGCCAAGGCTCGCAACTGCGCACTATGAAACAGCCATTCAACGGCCATATCTGAAAACAATATCCACAGTGCAGAAAAACTAGCGTACACCAGTGTCACTTTAACGGCGGAAGTTACAGCCCTATTCATCGATAATAGGATCCTCTATAAAGACCAAATAAAATGCGTAATAACTAACTAAACAGTAGCAAACACTGTCTACTTAGCGAATATTGCCAGCGCTCTTTTTAGTTTCGCAGCAGCGCCTGTACCGATTTACTCATACTTGAAACAACTAAGTTATAGGAATTATCGATCAAGCCAAAGACTTGTTGCTCAGCATCACTACCATCAAAATAGAGACTCAGCCAATGGCGTTTATTCATGTGGTAAGCCCGATGAATAGCAGGAAAAATATCCGTCAACGCATCAACTTGCTCTGGCTGACACTTAAGATTGATGAACATTTGCCCTTCTCGCCATCCGACTAAAGCAAACATCTTTCCTCTTACTTTAAACACCGGAACGTCGGGTGCAAAAGGATACTCCAATTTAGCTTCAGTCTTGGCCAATAGGTAAGCTTCTAATTGAGAATAATCCATGCTCTACCCTGATAAATAACAAAGCCAGTGGCTACTGCTACTGGCTTTGTTGTTGTCCATCAAGCGTTGCGCGCTAAAGTTTAAGCCACGCTTTGCTTATGGATCAAATTACTATTGTCCAGAATGAACTCTAAAGCTACCTCATCACAGGCATGCTGGCGCGGACAAATATCACAATCTTTCATTACTTTCTCAGGCAGTAAGCTTTTCGAGGTTGGACTAAAGCCTAGTTTCATGAAGAACTCCGGTACTCGTGTTAATACAAACACTTTCTCGATCTCCATTTTCTTCGCCTTTTTCATGAGATGCTGCACCATGGCGCGCCCTTGACCTAAACGTTGAGAGCCAGGGTAAACACCTAAAGAACGAATTTCCGCCAAACCAGTGTCGTATAAATAGAGCGACGCACAACCGGTCACCTTGCCTGCTTGCTCACTAACGGTAAAGTCACCGATGGCTTGCACTAGCTCAGGACGAGGACGCGGTAAGTTCTCTCCAGCTTGAGACCAGTAATTCACCATTTCTTCAATATTGTCTAAATCAGTCATACGTGCAGAGCGCACATACAGGCCTTTAACATTGCGTTTAGATAAACGCACCTCTGCCTCAGTTAAGGCATGCTCTACTTGTTCTGGCGCTACGCCACCTAAAGCTTGACGCTTAGCCAAGGTAGACTCAAGAGATAGGTTCGGATAAACATCATCTTCAATCTCTGGTGCCAACTCTTTAAACTCGGCCAAACTTAGTTCTTCCAGAGGTACGCCTTTCTCTATCGCTTTGACTACGGCAATACCCACAATGTGGTGAGCTTCGCGGAAAGGAATGCCCTTAGCTACCAAATAATCGGCCAACTCGGTGGCATTAGAGTAACCACCTTTAGCCGCTTCGATGGTTGTCTCTTCATGCACTTGCATATCATCAAGCACTAACTCGGCCATGGCTAAACAATCCCCCAAGTATCCAAAGCGTCAAAGAGACCTTCTTTGTCTTCTTGCATGTCTTTGTTATAGGCCAAAGGGAGTGCTTTAAGGGTCATCATTATGCCCGATAAAGAGCCATATACTCGCCCAGCCTTACCACGGATTAACTCCAAGGCATCGGGGTTTTTCTTTTGCGGCATCAGTGACGAACCAGAAGTCACTTGATCAGATAAATCGAGGAAGGCCGATTCACCCGAATTATAAAAAATTAAATCTTCAGCCATGCGGCTTAGATGGATCATGCTAATCGAGGCGGTAGAAATCAGCTCAACCACATGGTCACGGTCTGACACAGAGTCTAAGCTGTTGCGGGTGGCACGGCGAAAGCCTAGGTCTTTGGCGATTTTCTGACGATCCATGGGGTACGCGGTACCGGCTAAAGCACCACAGCCTAGAGGACACACATCTAAACGGCTTAGCGCATCTTGCAGGCGTGAATAATCCCGTTCAAACATTTCAACATAAGCCATTGCCCAATGAGAAAAAGTGACCGGTTGAGCACGCTGTAAGTGAGTATAACCGGGGAGTACGGTATGTTGCTGCTGACGAGCAAACTTCACTAGCTTTTGCTGTAGCTTGTCTAGGTGCTCTAATAACTCTACACCCTGACCTTTACACCACAGTTTTAAGTCGGTGGCCACTTGGTCATTACGGCTACGGCCGGTGTGTAGCTTTTTACCAAGATCACCCACACGTTGAATTAATTGGGTTTCCACCCATGAGTGAATATCTTCGGCATCGCTGCCAAGAATTTGCTGGGGGTTTTCGGCAACTTGCTTGCCCAGATCTAATAGTGCTTCTTCTAATTTGCTTTGTTCATCTTGATTAAGCACGCCAACACTTAATAAGGCCTTAGACCAAGCAATAGAGCCAGTGATGTCCTGTTCCGCTAAGCGGTAATCAAAACGTAAAGAATCGTTGAACTGCTTAAATCTGGTATCTGCAGCTTGGCTAAAACGCCCACCCCACAATGCCATTTCTCTCTCCATTTATTATTGCAAAGACCTCAGCGCAATTTGCAGCTGAGGCCCTAGTATTTCTTACTTAATTACGTCAGCTAATCTTATTTACTGTTTAGCGCGCGGATCCGACTGGCTAGAGAGTATAAACGAATAAAGCCTTCAGCGTGTTTTTGATCGTAAACCTGATCTTCACCAAAGGTAGCAAACTCTTCAGAGTACAAGCTATTTGGAGAGCGTTTTTGTACCGCCACCGCTTGACCTTTATAAAGTTTAACCACAACTTCACCATTTGCATCGGCAGCCAAAGCTTCAGAAGAGGCTAACAATGACTTACATAGAGGCGTGAACCAACGACCGTCGTACACCAAATGCGCCATCTCTTGGCCTAGTTTTTCACGCCAAATACGTGAAGTTTTATCCAATACCAATTCTTCAATAGCACGCAATGCAGCAACAATAACGGTGCCCCCTGGAGTTTCATAACAACCACGAGACTTCATACCAACGGTACGGTTTTCAGTAATATCGATACGCCCTACACCGTGCGCCGCAGCAATTTCATTTAGCTTCATTACCACTTGGTAAGGGCTAAGCGCTTCATCATTCACCGCCACTACGCGACCTTGTTCAACTTTAAGGCTAACGTATTCTGGTTCATTTGGCGCGTCAACTGGGTCAACGGTTAAAGTCCAAACGCCTTTACTTGGCTCGTTCCAAGGGTCTTCTAGTTCACCGCCTTCATGAGAAATGTGCCAAGCATTAGCATCGCGGCTGTAAATTTTAGTCGCAGAAGCGGTGGTTGGAATATTGCGCTCGGCTAGGTAATCCAATAGATCTTCACGGCTCTCCATATCCCATTCACGCCATGGAGCGATAACGGTAAGCTCTGGTGCTAGCGCGGCAAAGCAGCTTTCAAAACGAATTTGGTCATTACCTTTACCAGTACAACCATGACACACGGCATCGGCGCCCACTTTACGGGCCACTTCTACTTGCGCTTTAGCAATAATTGGACGCGCCATAGAAGTACCTAATAGATAAGTACCTTCGTACACAGCACCGGTTGCAATAGTAGGGTAGATGTAATCCGCAACAAACTCTTCTTTTAGGTCAACAATGTGACACTCAGAAGCACCCGAAGCTAAGGCTTTTTCTTCTAAGCCCACTAGTTCTTCTGCGCCTTGGCCCACATCGGCACAAAAAGCCACAATTTCACAGTTGTTGTAGGTTTCTTTCAACCAAGGGATGATGGCCGAGGTATCTAGGCCGCCGGAGTATGCTAATACAACTTTTTTGATATCTGACATCGTAAAATTCCTTGTTTAACTCAACAAATAGCTGAGCTGCTTTTAACTTAATAAACTAACTAAAACGGCGTTTTGGGCGTGCATGCGGTTTTCAGCTTGATCAAAAATCAGCGACTGCGGACCATCCATCACTTCCGAGGTTATTTCCAACTCGCGGTGCGCAGGTTGGCAATGCAACACATGGTTGATACCACATTGCTGCATTAAATCTTGGTTAATTTGATAAGCGATAAACTTATCTTTCACAGATTGCAAAGGAGTGTCATCCCCCATTGAAACCCAAGTATCTCCATACACTACATCGTAGCCTTTAATATCTTCGATTTTATCGCTAACCACAATCTTGCCGCCATGAATTTTGGCCAGCGCTTGGGCTTTTTGTACTACTTGCGCATCCGGACTTGAGCCTAGTGGGCAGATCGCCGCCACTTCCATACCTAAAATGGCGCCACCAAGCATTAATGAATGGGTAACATTATTGCCATCGCCTACATAGGCCAATTTTACCTTACTCAAATCAGAGTAGTGTTCACTGATGGTTTGAAAATCGGCCAAGCCCTGACACGGGTGGTATAGGTCACACAGTGAATTAATAATCGGCACCGATGAGTGCTCACGCAGGGTTAATAAGGTTTTATGAGAAAACACTCGCGCCACAATGGCATCGGCCCAACGAGTGATGTTGGAAGCGAAGTCTTTAACACTTTCACGCTCGCCCATGGCACCGTTTTGTTGATCTAGGTACACCGCGTGGCCGCCCAAACGATTAATCCCGATATCAAAGGTCACGCGAGTTCGTAATGAGGGTTTTTCAAAAAGGGTCACAACACTTTTTCCAGCCAGTGTTTGACCATAATCTGCGGGCGATGTTTTTATCTTGGCCGCTAATTCTAGCAGGCCCAAAATTTGTTCTTGAGTTAGTTCCTGTAGACTAAGCAGGTGCTTAAAATCACTCATTACTTTTCCTTAAACGCTTACTTGAGTCCCAACCGACTCGCCATTATATGTTTGACCAGCGAGTAAGCTGGCTAATTTTGCTGGGTCTTTCCAAGACGCCAATGCCACCGCACTGTTGAGAAACGCTGCCGCTTCCAGCGCCGCTTTCACCTTAACGCTCATGCCATCGGTAATTACGCCGTCGGCAATCAGTTGCTCGGCCAGAGCACTGTCTAATTGAGCGATTAACTGTTTGTTTTGATCCAATACGCCAGCTACGTCGGATAACAGTACCAACTGCCCTTGCAACAACTTACAAATCGCTAATGCCGCTTGATCGGCGTTCACATTGTACAGCTCGCCATCGTCACCAATACCAATAGAGCTTATCACTGGCACATGGCCCTGCTCAATTAAACTAGTCAATAATGCTGGGTTGCCTTCAGTGGCCTCACCCACATGCCCCAAACGCGGATCCATGGCGCTCACCTTACAGCTGCCCGCATCACTTAAGCACAGGCCCACCGCCGATAGGCCCGACTTTAAGGCTTGCGCTAGCAGCAACTTATTGCTGGTACCCGCCAAAGCGCCTACAACATAGGGAATTTGCTCTTTAGGGGTAACCCGTAAACCATCAAGCTTCTCTGAAACAAAGCCCATCTTGCTGAGAACATCTTCAACTACCACGCCACCACCATGCACTAATACGATGGCCTGTTTAACTTGCTGCAAGGCGACAAATAAATTATTTAAGGCCTCGGCATTATTTAATACCGCCCCGCCTAACTTAATCACTAATGGTTTCATATTCAGCCTTAAATTAGTGCTTCAGTAACGGCAAAACCGTTACGAATGTTGACACATTGAATCGCCTGACTGGCCGCCCCTTTGAGTAAGTTGTCTTCAGCCGATACCACGATTAAATCATCGCCTTGCTGTTGCCACGCCAAATCGATAAATGGAGTATGTTCCACCTTACTGATGGCCGGCCATTGCCCTTCTAGAATGCGCACAATATTTTGATCCGCATAGGCTTGCTGATATGCCTGATTAACTTGCTGCTCGGTGGTGCCGGCTTTTAAGCAAATATTCATGGTCGCCAAGATGCCTCGTTTAAAATTACCCAAGTGCGGAGTAAAAATAACAGGGTGGCCAAGATGGGCCTCAATTTCAGGGTGATGGCGGTGAGTAAATACGCCGTAAGGTGCTAAACTCACTTCATAAAAAGAAGTAGTAAGAGAAGCCTTACGCCCAGCCCCACTAACGCCACTGGTGGCGTTAATCACAACCTTGCTGGCGGAGTCTATTAGCCCAGCTTCCACTAAGGGTTTTAGAGCCGTTAAAGCGGCAGTGGGGTAACAGCCTGCCACCGCCACTAAATCCGTTTGTTTAATTTGCTCGGCATTCCATTCAGCCAAGCCGTATACCGCCTGCGCTAACAGCTCGGGGAATTGGTGAGTAAAACCATAGAACTGTTGATAAAACTCGGCACTATTCACGCGGAACGCACCTGATAAATCAAACACCTGACAACCTGCCTGTAAAAAACTAGCCGCTAAGTCGTGGCTTACTTCATGAGCTGTGGCTAACAGCACCACATCAACATCAGCAAACTGCTGGGCAATATCAGCTACAACTAGCGGTTGTACTGGTAAGTCAACCACACCACGTAACTTACCGTGTAAGCTAGATAGAGGCTTGCCGGCATCTAAACTATTTTCAGATACATATAAACCCGCCAATTGTAAGTGTGAATGACGGCTAACATAACCGGCCAACTCTGCTCCTGTGTAGCCACTTGCGCCAACAATCGCTGTTTTTAACATGCTGTATATTCCTCGATTCCTGCTCTTCGCATGCCGCATATCCCTCGCCTGATATGAATAAAATTGTTGATTTATTCAGCGTTAAAATATGCCACATCTTCACTATATGCGGAGCATAACATAGGTATTAATTTATGCAATAAAAATGAATTTTTATTTAACATTGCTCAAATCTATCATTACAATAGATAAGTTATAAGTAACTAGCGGTTCTATTAGCCGGTTTTAAGACTTATAGTTAAAGGCTGAACTGAAGCAGATATACCTCTTAAAATGTAATTAAATTACATTTTTTGACTATGAGAGCAGTTTTAGGTATGTTTTTGCATCAGAAAAAGGGTGATTTAGTAAAAAAATTTCAAAATCGCTAGCAAACGCAAACAGTGAAGGAAAAACGATGAGCCAGAATATGCCTCAGGAAATCAACGCGTCGTTACGAGGAAACGTTAATTTACTCGGACAGCTGCTTGGCAATACCATTAAAAGCCACATGGGAGAAGCGTTTCTAGAGAAAGTGGAAACCATTCGCCAATTGGCGAAAGCTTCGCGCAATGATGATGATCAAGCCCGTGAACAACTACTCGAGTTGCTACGCAACTTAAGTGACGATGAACTCTTACCGGTAACCCGTGCATTTAGCCAGTTCCTAAACTTGGCTAACATCGCCGAGCAATTCCACACCATTTCACGTAATTGCGAAGGCAGCACCTGTGCTCAAGACCCTATTGATCAAGTATTCAACAAGCTAAAAAGTGAAAAACTCAGTGAGGCTGAAATCCACCATGCAGTGGCCCAGCTCAACATCGAGCTGGTATTAACCGCTCACCCCACCGAAGTGACTCGCCGTACCTTGATTAATAAGCACGTTGCCATAAACAACTGCTTAGACTGGTTAGAGCTTGATTTGCCAGAACAAGAACGCAATCAACTATTGGGCCGCTTAGAACAGCTAATTAACCAAGCCTGGCACACTGATGAAATTCGTAAGCAGCGCCCAACGCCGGTAGACGAAGCCAAGTGGGGTTTTGCGGTTATTGAAAATTCACTCTGGCAGGCGGTTCCCGAATTTGTTCGCCAACTAGATAAAAAGCTCGGCCAGCACTTCGATATGCGTTTAGCACTAGACGCAGCACCAGTGGTGTTCTCATCATGGATGGGCGGCGACCGTGACGGTAACCCCTTCGTGACCGCCAAAGTGACCGAAGAAGTATTACTCTCTAGCCGCTGGGTGGCGGTGGATCTTTACCTAAAAGAAATCCAGACCCTAGTGAGTGAGCTGTCGATGAGTGATGCCAACGAGGCCTTACTCGAACAAACCGGCGAGCAGCGTGAACCTTACCGCGCCTTGTTAAAAATACTGCGCAGCGAGCTACAAGAAACTCACGACTACTTAACCGCCAAGTTAAAAGGCCAATACACCGAAGCACGCGATATTATTACTAATACCGAGCAGCTACGTGAGCCTTTAGAACTTTGTTATTACTCACTACAAGACTGTGGCATGGGCATTATTGCCGATGGCACCTTACTTGATTTGCTACGTCGTATTGCCTGTTTCGGCATTAATCTGCTGCGTTTAGATATTCGCCAAGATAGCGGCCGTCATGAAGAAGTGTTCTCAGAAATTACCCGCTACCTAGGCATGGGTGATTACGCTCACTGGAATGAAACCGATAAACAGCACTTCTTATTGCAAGAGCTAAACTCAAAACGCCCGCTATTCCCACGCGATTGGGAACCTAGTGACGCGGTACAAGAAGTGCTCGATACCTGTGCCATTATTGCCAAACAAGAGCGCGAAGCCTTGGGTATTTACATTATATCCATGGCCAGTGAACCTTCAGACGTATTAGCAGTGCAACTGTTGTTGCAAGAAGCGGGCTGCCCGTTCCGTTTGCCGGTAGCGCCGTTGTTTGAAACCTTAGATGACTTAAATAACGCCCCAGCCACCATGAGCAAATTGCTATCGGTTGACTGGTATCGCGGTTACATTTCGGGTCAACAGCACGTGATGATCGGTTACTCCGATTCTGCTAAAGATGCCGGCGTATTAGCCGCATCATGGGCTCAATACCGCGCCCAAGAGGCCTTGGTAGCGATCTGTGAAAGCCACCAAATTAGCCTGACTCTGTTCCACGGCCGTGGCGGCACAATTGGTCGCGGTGGTGCACCCGCCCATGCTGCGCTACTTTCGCAGCCTCCGGGTTCACTAAAAGGTGGCCTACGGGTAACCGAGCAAGGGGAAATGATCCGCTTTAAGTTCGGTCTACCAAAAGTCGCTCTAGACAGTTTGAACCTTTACGCCAGTGCGGTGCTTGAAGCCAACTTAATTCCGCCCATGGAACCTAAAGACGAGTGGCGTGAGGTGATGGACCAAATAGCAGAAGTCTCGTGTGATGCTTATCGCGGTGTGGTGTGGGGCGAAGAGGACTTCGTGCCCTACTTCCGCGCCGCAACACCAGAACGTGAACTGGCTAAATTACCTTTGGGCAGCCGACCAGCAAAACGTCGTCAAGACGGTGGGGTTGAAAGCTTACGCGCCATTCCTTGGATTTTCTCTTGGAGCCAAAACCGCCTACTACTGCCAGCTTGGTTAGGTAGTGGCGCGGCCTTTGAAGCTCAGCTAGAACAAGGCAAAGAACAACTACTTGCAGAAATGCGGGCTTGGCCGTTCTTTGACAATCGCCTAGCAATGTTGGAAATGGTGTTTTTGAAAGCCGACACTTGGTTATCAAAAATCTATGATGACCGTTTGGTTGAGCCAGAGCTTAGAGCCTTAGGTGAAAAACTACGTAACCAATTGGAACGCGGTAAAGAAGCCTTGATGTCGCTCTCACCAGAGCACCGTTTACTGGCTAATCAAGCTTGGGTGGTTGAGTCGATTAATCTACGTAATCCCTATATCGACCCACTGCATGTACTTCAGGTAGAGTTGCTTAACCGTTCTCGTACCAACGAAGAACTTTGCCCCAACGTCGACCAAGCCTTGATGGTTAGTATTGCCGGTATCGCCGCAGGTATGCGCAACACCGGTTAAACCCTAGCACTAACAACCCCGCATTCTGCGGGGTTGTTGCTTTAAGCGAGTCAGCCGCGACTGCTTGCTGAAACTTGACGGCATGCCCACTCCCATTCTTTATCTTCGACTAGGACGCGACGATGCAGAACTATAAAGGTTGGTTGTTTTTAGCTTCCTTGCTGTTATATCTGCTATTTGCCTTTGGCTTGATTGGCCTTACCCTTCCCACTTTATTTGCTTGGGGAGCTGCACTGCTGCACTGGCCGCAGCTGGGCGCCACCATCAAGCTCCAAGCGGGCAGTTTATTTGGTTTAGGTTTATTGTTACTAGGACTGGCTGCTAGCCAAGATAGCTGGTTGGGGCTAGAGCAAATTATGTCAATTAACTTGCCACTGCTGGCGATGTTTAGTGCGGTGTCATTCCTAGCCTTAACCAATTCAGACAAACCCGACGAACCGCTACCCTTAGGTAAAAGGAGCATTGCTAGTACCGCACTGGGGGTTAACCTGCTGGGTGCCATCATCAATTTATCGGTGATCTTTATCATGGGCGATCGCCTCGCTCAGCGTCGGCCATTAACTAATACTCAGCAGATCATCCTCACGCGCTGCTTTTGTGCCGCGGCCTGGTGGTCGCCCTTCTTTATTGCCACCGCGGTATCCCTTACCTATGCACCCGGTATGCAATGGTTGGATGTATTATTTCCCGGCCTATTAATGACTGGATTAGCGCTGTTACTCAGTAGTGTAGAAGTGATGATAAAAGATAAGGGGGAATTTGCTGGTTATCCAATTAAAGCCGAAAGCTTACGTATTCCACTATTACTGGCTTGTAGCGTTATGGCCCTGCATTTTGCCTATCCGGCTATCAGCATCATCTTAATAATTACCTGTTTAGCGCCTATCGCGGCACTCGGTTTCGCTAAAGGACCGTCCAAATTGGTAATAGCCAGAAATTTTATTCGCCATCGTCTACCTAACGTAGGCAGCCAATTTGTATTGTTTCTGGCTGCGGGAGTCTTCTCTGCGGGCATAAAATCACTGCTTAGCGCTTACCCTGATTTATTAAACTTACAAGACTTAGGCTTTTCCGCGTTGAGCTTTGCTCTGATCCTAGCCATGATGATTATCGCAGGTATGTTAGGTGTGCATCCGGTGGTAAGCATTGCCGTGGCCAGCCCCTTGTTACTCCCCCTTGAACCAGACCCCAGCCAACTCGGCTTCTTATTTCTTAGCTCTTGGGCGATATCAGCAGGCAGTAGTCCACTATCTGGCGTAGGCCTAACCATGATGTCGCGCTACCAATTCTCCAGCCGCCAACTGCTGAAAAACAATTGGCACTACGCGGTACTGATGTGGCTGATATGCTCTGGGATGAACGCGCTGTTTATGTAGCAGGTGCAAGGCACTAAAGTGAGTTTGTTTAAACAAAATCTAAACCTGCTCATTTCAAATTACCCGCTTTAGAGAAACGACCTTGCAATCTTTGCACTCTATTTATAATTTTATTAATATATCGAAGTTTTTTGATAGTAATGGATTTACAATGCCAACGATTCAATTTGCAAACTTATGGAAGAACCACCCTTACCCTAAAAGCCCCTGCAATACTTCTCTATTTGAAAATCAATGTGCAATTAGAATGGGAGTTGCTCTTGAAAAATCAGGTATAGATACAAGTGGTTTTGACAAGAAATTCCCTCAACGCCGATGCTATCCAGGGTTAAAGCATTCTCCAAGACACATTCTAGCAGCTCAAGAACTGGCCAGTTGGTTGGACAGTCCTCCTTACTTCTTTGGCACAAAAGAAATAATAAAAACCAATAGAGCAGCAAAGCTAAAGCATCGTAAAGGGATTATATTTGTCCAAAATGGCTGGGGCAGTACTGACCACATTGATGTTTGGAATGGTACAGATATGAAAGGTGGTGCTCCAGACTGGATTGATTACGGCGATGCTATTTGGTTTTGGGAAATGAAATCATGAAAAAATTCTTTGTCTGCGTAATGCTGTTAACTTCTTATACCAACGCGAATGAACCCATGCTGCCAGATTTATCAGGCGACGATACATGCGTTATCACCTCCATGAAAAAAGTTATTAACACTCCTTTAAAACCCGATTGCACTTGGTCTATTAATATCGACGGTACCCTTAAAACAAAAACGATAAACGGCGCCGAAATAGCAGTGTTAATAGGAAAAGCAATATCTAAAAATGAGCAAGCAGAATGGAATGTTGAAAACTTAAGCCACTGCTCATTGCAGTCTATAGGAGTTAAGCTTGACAAGAATGGCAGTCCCGAGTCCGTCGGTAAACCATTAAATGGTTTACTAATTTGTAGCGAGCTACACATTGATACCAAGGTTTACTTGAGCTACTGGAAGTAAGGTATGTTTCATACAAATTGTTGTTTGTAGCTACATAAAAGCCTAGCATTGCTAGGCTTTTTATCACTTCGCAGCATTAGCAGCTAAGCAGGTACAGCCGCTTCTGGACGCACGCCAAGAGTATGGCAAATGGCATAGGAAAGCTCGGAGCGATTTAAGGTATAGAAATGGAAGTCTTGCACACCTTCACGCGATAATACTTTAACCATCTCTATCGCCACACTGGCCCCGACTAAATTACGGGTGGTTTGATCATTTTCCAAACCAGCAAATTGGCTATGCAGCCACTTAGGCACTTTAACGTTGGCGAAGGAAGCAAATTTCTTCAGGGTATTATAATTCGATACCGGCAAGATACCGGGAACAATTTCACCTTCAATGCCAATGGCCGCACAACGGTCACGAAAACGCAGGTAGCTTTCTACATCAAAAAAGAACTGGGTAATGGCACGATTGGCTCCGGCATCCATTTTACGCTTTAGCGCCAACAGATCCGCTTGAGCACTTTTCGCTTCGGGATGCACCTCCGGATAGGCGGCGACCGAGATGTCAAAATCAGCCTCTTCTTTTAATAAGGCAACTAAGTCGTTGGCATACATTTGCGGTTTTGCCGCACCTTGAGGCAAATCACCACGTAACGCCACAATGTGTTTAATACCACTTTGCCAGTAATCTCGGGCAATTTGGCGCAACTCATCGGGAGTAGAATCAATACAAGTTAAATGCGGTGCAGCTGCCAATCCGGTACGCTCTTTTATCGCCTTAATCACCTTATGGGTGCGGTCACGCGTGCCCGAGTTAGCTCCGTAAGTCACCGAAACAAACTTAGGTTTAAGGGTTTGCAAACGCTCAATCGAGGCCCACAGAGTTTGCTCCATCGTCTCGGTAGTAGGTGGAAAAAACTCAAACGAGACATTAATAGCTCGATTCAGTTCACTGAGACTTTGGTTTAGTGTTTCGATATGTTGTGCGTGCTGGAATCCCATGACCTTCTCCATAAAAGACATTTAGACGTCTATACCGCTAGATAATAAAGAGAAGTTCATCTTAGTCAATCTTGTTCAGCTTCAACTTAGCTTTAGATGAATTTTTTTCAACATCAGATAATTCATCCTTCTCAGCTAAACAAAACCATTAGCTAATCCTCGAACGGCTGGTATTGGATAACATTAACCCACCACTCTTTGACTCCCGAGGGCGTCTTAACCAATACCTCGTCATCCACCTGCTTACCAATTAAGGCGCGCGCCATCGGTGAATCAATAGTGATATATCCTAGCTTGGGGTCAATTTCGTCGGTACCGACGATGCGATAACGGACAATATCGCCAGCTTCGTTTTCCAACTCTACCCAAGCACCAAAAAATACTTTGCCATTTTGCTGGGGGTGATGGTCAACAATCTCCAGTGCATCTAAACGCTTAGTTAAAAAGCGTAAGCGCGAATCTATACGGCGCAGTTCTCGCTTGCCTTCTTTATACTCGGCATTCTCCGAACGGTCGCCCAGAGCAGCCGCTTCCGATACCGCTTGGGTTACTTCAGGACGCTTAACCTTCCAAAGGTATTTGAGTTCTTGGTCAAGTTTATGCCAGCCGGCACGAGTAATAAGATTGGATTTCATGGTGCTCATAGAAAAAGGCCTGAATCGTCAATTATAAACGACTCAGGCCCAACAATAACCAGCTTAATTAACCCACCCTAGCTTGAGTGGTTTCGCGTTTAACCAGCTCAATAGGAGGAATACGGAAGTTATGAGCTTCGCCGCCATTTAACATGTCTAAAATGGTTAATGCCGCCGCATAGCCTGTATCAAAAATTGGCTGACGCACGGTAGTTAGCGGCGGAATAAAGAAAGCCGAGCTGGGAATATCATCAAAGCCAATTACCGACACCCGCTCTGGCACCGCTCGCTTCGCTTGATATAAAGCCTGCATAGCTCCATAAGCAGTTAAATCATTTGCCGCAAAAATAGCAGTAAATGGACGCTTACTGGCTAACAAACGCTGCACTGCGTCGAAGCCCCCCTGTTCGGTAAAGTCCCCTTGCTCAACTAGCTGTAATTTCACTGGCAAGCCTGCATGCTCCATAGCTTGGCAGTAGCCCTCGTAACGCTGCTGAGTATCGGGGTGACCTTTGGCCCCTTTAATGTGCACAATATCTTGATGGCCAAGTTGAATCAGGTGGTTAGTGGCCATGTAAGCGCCCACCGAGTTTTCGATTTTAATCGAACGCAAACGCGGCGATTCTAAAGCCCGCCCTAAGGCAACTATCGGCCGTTTTTTTGAAAATTCAAGCAGTTGTTCATCACTTAACCCACCGGTGACGATGATGATGCCATCCACCGAGCGCGACAAGAGCAACTGCATCGACTCCATCTCTTCTTCACTATTCCAGTGGCCAGTAACAATGATATGAGAATAGCCCTGAGCGAGTAACACCTCTTCGATGCCGTTTAGGATAGATGAATAGAAAGGGCTGTCGGGATCTTGCACCAATACACCAATGGTCATAGTTCGGCTGCTGGAACTTACTCCCGTTTGCTGCCCTGGTTTATAGCCTAACTCGGCCATCGCAGCTTGAATTTGCTTGCGCTTAGCATCTGATACATAGGTAGTCTGGTTCATAAACCGAGATACTGTACTAGGTGATACTCCGGCTAAGGCTGCGACATCGTATACGGTTGAACGCTGTCCTACTTTATTTTTATCTTTCACGTTTATTCTCTGACAACTAACTCGAGTCCGCATTTTATCTCTCTTTTTTTTACATGCCTATAACAGTCGGTAACAGAAGAGATAAAACTTCCTACGACCACTATATACGTGAAATGCTTAAAGCACTTGTTTCAAATAAAATTGAGCGATAGAACACAGTAACAGATCACATTCTTACGCTCTTATTTTTACAACATCTATGATTAAAACTCAAAAAAACAAGCAAGAAAGGCCAGCAATAAGCTGGCCCATATTATTAACTTTTTTCTTAGTAACTACTTCAAACGATGCTCATCTAATACCGTTGTAACCCACACTAAGGGAGCATTCCAGTTAATGGTAATTTCATTTAGCGACCATGCACCAATCTCATCGGCCCAACAGGTTTGACCAATACAATTACCTTTTAAACCTGCCGCAATCGGGTCACTAAAGGACATCGAGTTAGGTCCACCTGATAGAGCACCCGGAGCCGGTTTTGGCGATTTAGCATCGGCTTGATGCGCCCAAAAACGGTGATGAGGATTCTTCAATGGATTGCTACCATAACCAGAGATATAAGACTGGTCGAGTGGGTTGCGTCCTAACAGGTAATCCATAGCATGTACTAAGGTTTGCATGTACTTGCTATCACCGCTGAAGTCACTAGCGTAGGTAAGGAAAATACCACGCTTAGCCAAGTTTGAGTTAGAGCCCCAAGGGTATTGCTCAGCGGTATAAGGAATATGGTAACCCTCATTCGCCAACTGTTTATAATAACCTTCGGCAGCGGCAACAATGTTAGCTCGCACTTTCTCTCTACTCGCCTCATCAAGCGGGCTAGGCACTACGGCCAAGCTTAGGTTACCTGCGGGGCTTAGACCTGCCCACCACAAATCACCATCGGCAGTTTCATTACCAGCAGGAGCCGTTAAGAAGTAAGGTGAAGCTTTGATGTAATCAAAGTATTCAGCTTGCTCGGTAGTAATAAACAGTTCCGCTGCAGCCCAATAAAACTCATCGCTTACATCGACATCATCATAAGGGCCTGAACCGGTAAAGTTATCATAAGCATATACCTCAGGATGCTGATTAGCCGCTTTCCAAGCTCGCTCCGCGGCGCTTAAACATTGTGCAGAAAAGTCGGCATCAATGTCTTTCCAAATCCGCGCACATTGAGCAGCAGTAGCCGCCAAGTTTAAGGTAGCCGCAGTACTAGGCTGCCCTACATAACGTTTCATTGGATCTTTATGTGGAGGCATCGGCATGCCAGTCCAGTTTTCATCCGCCACTTTATGGAAGACCATACCAGAGGCATCAATTTCGCTTAACTTAAGATCACTCAGGTTCTCTCGCTGATTACCCACAGGTACAGAGACTTTGCTTCCGTCTGGAATTTGCATAGCCAACATAAATTCCATGTTCCAGCGTGCTTCGTCGAGTAAGTCGTTCACTCCATTGCCGGCTTCTGGAATGGCTTGGCTACCATCAGGGAAAGGTTCTGTCGCTCCTTCAATAAATTGTGAGCGTTCGAATAGATTCATTAGAGTCCAAGTACTGATGCCACCATTCACCACATACTTACCGTGGTCACCAGCATCGTACCAGCCGCCTGTCACATCCATGGTTAAATCACAACCAGGCCATTTGTTACCTTTGGCATCGGTCTTATCAAAACAACTCACCACGTCAGGAACATGTCCAGCAGGACGTGCCAAATCTGGGCGGCGCACGTAGTCGGCTTTAATCTCTATACCGCTACGGTTGTTATAAAAGTAAGCCAGTGCGTCATGTTTCAACTCGCTGTATATATCGTCTGCAATTCTAAATGGGTGACTAGTTTTGCCATCCACTTCTAACACCAAGTTTTGGTGCTTGCTGGTTAAGGCTGAAAAATCTGCCTGATGAACCAACTCGCCAGAAGCAGCATTTAGGCCAAATACCTTGGTTTTTCCCGCTAATAGATAATTGCCTTGCTCATCTTTAACTCGCCAAACTCGCGGTTGTTTACTGTCATTTTGAATAACCGCTATTTTTTCAGACTTAGGGAAAAAGCCGATTTGGTTTAAGCGAATAGTCGGAATTTTGTTAACAACAACAAAAGACTTACCCTTCAACGAAATGTCGCTAAAGCAAAGCACGGCTGGCTTTTGCGCCCCTAATTGAAACTGAAACTCAGTTTTGGGGTCGCTGGCCATTTCTTGAGTAAATTTGAAACTAAAAGCTTTAGGCTCAGTTCCAATCTTTAACTGCTTATTGAAAAACTGGGTGTAAGGTGCTCCATTGTGCTGAATAAGAGCCGTAAAAGCCGTGTTTTTATCAGCACGGGCGACAAAGTCAATGCTGTAATCTTGGCCTTTCTCTAAACCAAAGCCACGTTGACCCATAATAACGTCCCACGGATTACTTCCGGCACGTTTAATATCCATGCAGGCTTCGCCGTCTTTCACCGTTAATTCAGCACCACTTGACCACCAGCCAGTGGTTCCGTTACTAAAATCAGTGTTGCTGAGCATTTCAGGGGAAGCGACCGCCACCGCAGAGGCGCTCACCAAACTCATCAAAGCAATGCTTTGACTAATGCGGTTTAAACTAAATCGAATAATAGGTGTGCGATTAACGCCCATTTCGGTCTCCTTGAACTGAGGCATTGAAAACTACGTAGCACTCTAAAGCAACGCAGTTGATTTGGGCGAAATTTAGCTCACATATCCATGACTAAACACCTGAAACAGAACAAATCTATGAAGCGCTTATGAAAAAAATTTCATTTCGTGAAACGCTTTTCACAGAATAATATTTGCAGCTAGTGATTTTTCTACTTGATGCCATTTAAGAAGCCTCTAAGATAGGAGCATTTGCTGCCACAACAACTGACTCATCATTAGCAAACCTATGCAAAGTTTAGAACAACAAATCGCCTCAGATATTAATGCGCAAGCCCAACAAGTAAGCGCGGCCATAAAGCTACTCGATGAAGGCGCTACTGTGCCTTTTATTGCCCGCTATCGAAAAGAAGCCACCGGTGGCTTAGATGATGGACAACTTCGCCTGTTAGAACAACGTCTGGTTTACCTGCGTGAGATGCAGCAACGTCGCCTCAGCATACTAAAATCGATTCGTGAGCAAGACCAATTAAGTCCCGAGCTAGAACGCGCGATCAATGCAGCCAGCAGTAAAACCGAGTTAGAAGATCTCTACCTTCCTTACAAACCCAAACGCCGCACTAAAGGACAAATAGCCATTGAAGCGGGCTTAGAGCCGCTAGCCGAATTATTGTTAAGCCAACCAGAACAAGCCCCTGAAACTTTGGCTGAAGCTTATATCAACCAAGAAGCAGGGTTTGCTGATAGCAAAGCGGTACTAGACGGCGCAAAATTCATCTTAATGGAACGTTTTGCCATTCAAGCACCTTTATTGGCGCAATTACGGGCATTTCTGCAAGAGCAGGCCTTAGTTAGCACCACCGTGATTGACGGCCAACAGCAAACCGGCCAAAAGTTTCAAGACTACTTTGACTATCAAGAAGCCTTGAGCAAAATCCCTTCACACCGAACCCTAGCAATATTGCGCGGGCGCAATGAAGGTATATTGAACCTATCGCTAGACGTAGAACAGGCTGATGATGCACTGAGCCATCCGGCCGAACAGATGATCCGCGACTACTTCGACTTGCACCCTAAAGGACTGCCCTGCGATAAATGGCTTAATACTGTAGTGCAGTGGACTTGGCGGGTAAAACTAAAACTACAACTGGAAACAGAGCTACTCAACCAGTTACGCGAAAAAGCCGAAGATGAAGCGATTAGCGTGTTCTCGCGTAACCTAAACGATCTGTTAATGGCTGCGCCTGCTGGCGCCAAACCGACCTTAGGCTTAGACCCAGGCCTGCGTACCGGGGTGAAAGTAGCGGTAGTCGACGCCACCGGTAAGCTAGTGGCTTTCGACACCATTTATCCCCATGCCCCGCGTAATCAATGGCAGCAGTCACTCAATACGCTAGCGTCTTTGGTGCAGCAACATCAGGTAAAACTACTTAGTATCGGTAATGGTACCGCCTCACGAGAAACCGACCAACTCGCCGCCGACTTAATAAGCAAGCTACCTGAGCAAGGTTTACAAAAAGTCATGGTGAGCGAAGCGGGTGCATCAGTCTATTCCGCATCGGGACTCGCCGCCCAAGAATTCCCCGAACTAGATGTATCGATTCGCGGAGCGGTGTCGATAGCTCGCCGCTTACAAGATCCGCTGGCAGAGCTGGTAAAAATTGAAGCTAAAGCCATCGGAGTTGGCCAGTACCAGCACGATGTCAGCCAAAGTAAGTTGTCGCAGCAACTCGATAGCGTTGTAGAAGACTGTGTAAACGCTGTAGGCGTTGACGTTAATATGGCCTCAGCCCCCTTGCTAAGTTTTGTGGCCGGCTTAAATAACACCATCGCGCAAAACATCGTTGCTCACCGTGACCAACATGGCGCGTTTCAGTCTCGAGCGGCGATCAAAAAAGTCGCCCGTTTAGGCCCTAAAGCCTTTGAGCAGGCCGCCGGATTCTTGCGCATACCTCAAGCTAAAAATGCCTTGGATGGCTCAGCGGTTCACCCCGAAGCCTATCCGGTGGTAGAAGCCATAGCCAAACATAGCCAATGTGATGTTAGCCAACTCATTGCCAATAACGAACGGCTAAGTAAACTCGACCCTAAGCAGTTCACCAATGAAAAATTCGGTCTTCCCACCGTAAATGACATCATTAGCGAACTTAAAAAACCAGGGCGAGATCCACGCCCAGAATTTGCCACCGCAAAGTTTAAAGAAGGGGTGAATACCCTTGCCGACTTAAAACCAGCAATGCAACTGGAAGGGGTTGTGACCAATGTCACCAACTTTGGTGCCTTTGTTGATGTAGGTGTTCATCAGGATGGTTTGGTGCATATTTCTTGTTTGGCCAATCACTTTGTTAAAGACCCCCACCAGGTGGTAAAAGCCGGTGATATCGTCAAAGTGAAAGTGATGGAAGTGGATGTGGCGCGCAAGCGGATCGGCTTGAGTATGCGCTTAGACGATGACATCACTAGTGTTTCAACAAGCAAAGACAGCCCTAAAAAAGCCAAAGCGCAACACTCACATCGCCCAGTGAAACAACAAGCGAAACCACTCAATAACGCCTTTGCCGAAGCCTTCGCTAAGGCCAAGCGCTAATGAGCAGCGTGAACTAAGAACTTGGTTGCCCATCTGCCCACTCATCACTTGCTTGAGTGGGCAAGCCGATCAAGCTTGTTAGACCTTAAAGCTATCTACTTGCTGACTCAGAGATAAATACAGTTCGGATATATGTTGGGATTGCTGACGTACCTGCTCTGCCACCAAGTTAACGTTATCGCTTTGCTCCTTCAAGCCCACCAAATTTTCGTTGATATGATTCGCCACCGTAGACTGTTCTTGAGTGGCCTGAGCGGTTTGCGCAGTCATTTCTTGGACTTGCTCAAAAGAATGATTGAGCTCGACAAAGATCCGTTTTACTTCTTCAAAACTACTCACCGTACTATCTACATTGTTACGGCTGCTATGAATCGCCTGATTAGACTCATCAACGCTTTGTTTTAAGCGGCTGATCATGGTTTCAATTTCATTGGTACTATCTTGGGTACGAGTAGCCAAGGTGCGCACTTCATCTGCCACTACCGCAAAGCCTCGCCCTTGCTCGCCAGCTCGAGCCGCCTCAATCGCGGCATTTAAGGCCAGTAAGTTAGTCTGCTCGGCAATTTTTCTGATCACATCCAGTACCGAGGTAATGGCTTGCGAGCTTTGTTCTAATTGTTCCGCGCGACTGAGAGCGGTATCAATATCTCTCACTAAGCCGGCTACCACCACGCTAGAGCTTTCCACCACCGAAACCCCTTGCTGCGTCAGCTTACTGGACTGTAGCGATACTTCTGCCGTGCCTTGAGCAGTATCAGCAACCTGTTGATTCGCCATATTCATTTCACTACTAGCACTAACAATTGATTCCGTGGCTTGTACTAAACCATCGGTAATATCACCGGCCTGTTCAGACACTTGGTTTAGCTCTGTAGTGGTTCCACCTAGCCGACCAGACTGCTGTTGAATGTTTTGAATAATTCCGCGCAAATGCTCCACAAAACTATCAAACTCGTTCGCCAACTTACCCAACTCATCTTTAGATTGCGAATGAATACGCTGGGTTAAATCGCCATCGCCGTCGGCGATTTCTCGAATACGCTGACCAATGTGGTTAACTTGCTGAGTTAAACGCCTAGGCACGATGTACCCCACCAACAAGGCCACCGCGAACGCTAAGGCAATCACCAACTTGGCAATATCTTGGTAGTTAGCAATAGTTTGTTTTGCCTCAGCTTCCATTGCCCGAGCGTGTGCTCGAGTTTGCTCACCTGCTTCATCGAGTATTGTGCGCACCTGAGAAAAAGCCAGATCCATTTCAACAAAGTCTTTATCGGTAGGGTTAGATGCATGACTAGACTGCTCCAACATAGCTTCACAAGCCTGAAACCAACTATTAAACAAAATGTCAAAGCGTTCATAGGCGCTCAATAATTGCGGCTCTCTAATTAAATAAACCCGGTAATTATTAAAACGTCGTAACACTTGCTGAGCATTTTCCTCAAAAAAAGCTTTATTGTTAGCGAAATCGCCCACCCCATGTAATAAACGTTTTAACGCTAAATTAGCCTGGTAGATATCACGATCTGCGTTCATCACTTCCGCCATCGCTTCTACATACTGAGAAACATCGGCATTTTTAGTTTGCTTCACATCAGCAGTATGCGACCGTAATTGTTCTCCAGCCTGGTCTAACATCTGACGAATTGCCTGAAACTGCTGCTCTAGCTCTACTGCTCGCGGGTCTTGTTTTGTTGCTTCCTTTCCTTCACGAACCATTAATTGCTTGCTCACCGCAATCCAAGTATTAAGTCGTTCGTCGAAATGTGAAAATGCCTGTAGTAACTCAGGCTCCTCTGCCAAGTACTCTCGATAGCGCTCAAAGCGGTCCCGAACTTGTTCGGCATTCTCATAAAAATCTTGACGATTCTGCTCTGCTCTACCATCACCATTGAGCAGTCGCTCTAAAGCAATTCGCGCCTGATAGATATCGCGGTCCGCATTAAGAACCACCGTAATGGCTTCAAAATAGGTATCAGTCTGGCGACGTATCGCCTGACTTTGCAAACTATTCATCACTAACATGAATACAACTAAGCCTGCCAAAATGATGCCTAAAAATGCCACTGGCAAAATTAACTGAACTCGAAGTGAATGAATATTAAGCATAATCGACACATCCTCTAAGCAAGATTGCTTTGATTATAGACAACATTATAAACTTAATAGTTAATTACAGGATAAAGCTGTGACAATCAGCCAAGCAGAACCCAATTGGTAAACATCACTAGTGGAAAATTTAGGCTTGTAAACTAAATTGGGATTGCGGGCGAAATGCCGCTGCACTGGCATAACGCTGTTGAATAGAGGCGTTTCTGAGCGCCATTTCTTGAGCTATATCAGGGTAGCGCTGTTGCAGAGCCTGCGCATTTTGCTGCTGCCGAGCTTGCTCGCTTGGGGCTTCTGGTGAAGCAGTTTCACTATTTATCGCAAAAGCAGAAGGCTGTTCATCTGATGCCAACAAGCCCGACACTTGACTATGATTAAGCTCCTGCTGAGCGGCAGCCATTTTTTGTTGCGCACGCGCTGCCACTTGACGATCTTGCGCGGAAGGTTCGGCAGGCGCCAGCGCCGCCCGCTGTACTTGTTGCATTTTAGCAATGGTCGCTTGCGGATCATTAGCCACTTCACTCACATCAATCGACACTTCACCACCGACCGCATAACGCTTGCCGTCGGGACCGCGTTCAAATTCAAAGCTGGCCGCTCGCGCATATTGGCCCCCACGGCTTGGTGCTGCATCTCATGGGTTCTAACTTCTTGATCGCGAGCCGTTAATTCATCAACCTTTTGCTGTTCGCTGTCAGTTAAGTCCTGTTGGCCTTTCTGTCTCGCGCTGGATTGCTCAGAGCCGCGCTGTTGTTCCCCGCTTTCCTGCTGTTGTCCTTGCTGATGTTGTTGCTGATTATCCTGTTGCTGCTGAGCATCACGCTCATTAACTTTAGCTTGATGCTGTTCTTGAACGTGGGGGTACTGAGCACTGACCTGGGGCTTAGCGCGGTCTTTTTCTGTTCCCACCTCTGGCTCTTTTGCAAAGCTAGCAACTTCTTTAGGTTGAGCGATCACCGGACGCAGTTGGTTATCCCTGCGCGCAGCCTCTGTAGGCGGGTGCAAGGTATTGGGAAAAACGTTGGGCAAGCTAACATTAATGTTCATCTTAGGCCTTTACGTCCAACAGCGTACCTAGCATTTTAGATTCTGTGTTGATCACCTTAACCCCAGCCTTAGCATACAACTCGGCTTGGTTAAGGCTAACCATGGCGTTCACCACTTGGTTTTGTTGTGGCTCTCTCTTGCTTGCCACTTCAGCAAGAGTTTGCGCGCTTTGGCTGGCCTGCTGATTGGCATTAGCAATAATTTGAAAACCACTACTGGCAGCTCCCACTTGCATATGACCTCCGCTTAGCGCTGTTACAAGAGACTTATCAATATTGGCAATTTTAGCAAATTGCTCACTTTTAAACCACTATAGCCCGCGCAAAATCGAGCACTTTCTCTGCAAATAGCTGTTTCTCAGAAATAAACGGAGCATGGGAAGACTGATTAAACTGGAATTGCTCGGCCTCGCTATGTAACAACGCATGCTGTTGCATCGCGGCCTTGGGGACTAAGGCATCACTGCGCCCATATAGCTGTAACCAAGGCATAGTAATTTGCGCTAACTCTGCCCGTAAATCCTGATTTTGCAATAAAACCAAACCTTGCTCCAAAGCCGCAAGATTAGGCAGTGGACGGGTGGCTAATAGCTCTCTAAGTTGTCTAATATCTTGTTTTGCCTGCTCGCTCCCCATCGCTTGAATCGCCAAAAACTGCTGCAAAGTTTTTTTAAAGTCTTGCTGTAAACCTTCCGCAAAGCCCTGCAAAACCTGAGGCTGAATTCCCGGCCAATCGGTTTTAGCCATGAAATGAGCCGAACTGGCGACCGTTATCAAACCCGCGACTCGCTGGGGATGATGAATAGCAGCATACTTCGCCACCAACCCGCCTAAAGACCAGCCCAACCAGACAGCACGCTGTACAGGTAGAGTTAATATTGCTTCAACCATACTGGCTAGACTCAACTCTGGCTGCACCGGTGACTGACCAAAACCCGGTAAGTCCACTTGATAAACACAAAAGTGCTCTACCAATAGCTCACTAACCGGGCGCCAAACCGCACCATTTAAGCCCCAGCCATGAACTAAAATTAGGGCCGGCCCTTGGCCATGCGCTTCATAATACAACTTACTCATCTACACTTAAGTACTCGAACAACAAAGGAAACTCATGTTAACCAGTTTTAAGTCCGCTTTAAACTCGGCTTTGGCTTTATCCACTCAGTGCGCTTTTTGCTTGCAGGCCAAGGCCTGTGACGAGATATGTTGTAGCACTTGCCAAGATATGATACTTAGTCCGAGAAAATGCCGTTGTGAACGCTGTTATTTGCCACTGGCCGAACCCGGTATTTGTGGCGAGTGCCAACAAACGCCGCCTCATTTCGACAACATTTATTGTTTAAACGACTATCTCTGGCCTACCGATGCGCTGCTAAAAAATTACAAGTATGCCAAACAGCGCCACCTAGCGCGCCCTCTCAGCCAGCTACTTTGGCAGCATTTACAGCAACTACAAGCGCCTCTACCAGAGGCCTACTGTAGCGTGCCATTGCATTGGCGAAAACGCTGGCAACGCGGCTTTAATCAAAGCGAATTACTCGCCCAAGTGCTAACCAAGCAAAGCCAAATACCGACGCTTAATGTTGTTAGACGGCTTCATTATGGTAGCAGTCAGGCCAGTTTAACGCGTCGCCAGCGGCAACGAGCACTCAATCATAGCTTTCACTGCGATACTTCGTTAGCGTTTAAACACTGGGTAGTGGTGGATGACGTAGTCACCACCGCTAGCACCGCCAACGTGATTGCTGATAAACTGAAGCGAGCAGGGGCAACTCGAGTGGATATCTGGGCAATTGCTCGAACTCCCAAAGCCTAATCCAAAATTCACTTACGGCAACACTAGCAGAGCTTGGCAAAAAGCCGTACAATAAAACCTAGTATTTTAGTCAGGTATCGAGGAAGCAGATGGTATCGATCTCAGAAACGGCTCAACAACATTTTGTTAAGTTGCTAGAACAACAGCCTGAAGGCACCAATATTCGTGTATTTGTGGTCAACCCTGGTACACCTAGCGCCGAATGCGGAGTGTCTTACTGCCCGCCAGAATCCGTTGAAGAAGATGATATTCAGCTTTCTTTTAACGGTTTTAAAGCCATGGTAGATACCGCCAGCGCCCCCTTCTTAGAAGAAGCCGAAATCGACTTTGTTACCGATAAAGTCGGCTCTCAACTTACGCTTAAAGCGCCCAACGCTAAGATGCGCAAGGTAGATGATGATGCACCTCTCATAGAGCGAGTTGAATACGTTATTGAAAGTCAGGTTAATCCAAACCTAGCTTCTCATGGCGGTAAAGTCAGCATTGTTGAACTCACCGACGAAGGTGTGGTGGTACTGCAATTTGGTGGCGGCTGTAATGGCTGCAGCATGGTAGATGTAACCCTTAAGGAAGGCATTGAGAAGCAATTGCTAGAAACCTTCCCAGGCGAACTCACTGGCGTTAAGGATGTGACCGAACACCAAGCAGGTGAACATTCGTACTATTAGTCTGCTAATTTGCTGATACAAAAAAGCCTATCATTCGATAGGCTTTTTAGTCTGTGCGTTAATAAGCTCACTCTTCACGCTGGTCTCGGGCTAACAAATCAATGGCGGCCTGCTTAGGTGATTTGCCTTGATATAACACTTGATACACCTGCTCGACAATCGGCATTTCAACCGCCACTCTTTGCGCCAGCAGATAGACTTCCTTGGTATTACGATAGCCTTCTACTACCTGACCGATTTCCCGCTCAGCTTGTTCAAAAGACTTACCTGCTCCCAAAGCTAAACCAAAACGACGATTGCGGCTTTGATTATCGGTACAAGTTAATACCAAATCACCTAAACCGGCCATGCCTTTAAAGGTCTCAGGATCAGCGCCTAAAGCCTTACCTAAACGGGCCATCTCGCGTAAACCACGAGTAATTAAAGCGGTACGAGCGTTGGCTCCAAAACCTAAGCCATCCGCCAAACCGGCACCAATAGCGATAACATTTTTAACCGCCCCACCCAACTGCACACCAACGATATCGTTGTTAGTGTAGACGCGAAAACTACGTTCGCAGTGCATCACCTGTGCTAAGTAGCGAACAAATTCAGCATCTGAAGAGGACGCTGAAATCGCCGTTGGCAAACCAGCGGCCAGTTCTTTAGCAAAGGTAGGACCGGAGATCACCGCTAAAGAGCGTTGCTCTCCTAGCACCTCAACAGCCACTTCTGACAACAAGTGTCCGGTATCGGCTTCTAAGCCTTTGGTAGCCCATGCGATCCGAGTTGTATCGCTCAACATAGGTTTAATTTGGCGCATCACATCAGCAAAAGCGAAGCTAGGCACCACCACCAATAAGTTATCGCTTTGAGCGACCGCACTAGCTAAATCAGCTTCTAACTCGAGGCTTTCAGGAAACGCAATGCCCGGTAGAAAGTCTTTATTTTCTCGGTCTTTAGCCAGTGCTGCCACATGCTCGGGTTCATGTCCCCATAGCACTGTGCGCTGACCATTACGCGCAATGGCAATGGCCAAAGCAGTACCGTATGAGCCTGCGCCCAATACCGTCATTGTTGCCTTAGATTTGCTCATTAAGCGTCTGCTTGGGCCGCTTTTTGTTGCTCAGCTTGCTGTTGAACATAGTTAGCAAACAAAGCGTCAAAGTTAACTGGCGCTAGGTTGATTTGAGGGAAAGAACCACGGTTGACTAGATTAGATACTGTCTCACGAGCATAAGGGAACAAAATGTTTGGACAGTATGCGTTAATAGCATGAGCTAGTTGAGGCTCTGGCATGTTGCCTAGAGTAAAGATGCCGCCTTGGTGAACTTCACACAAAAATGCAGTTTTATCGGCAACTTTTGCAGTTACGGTTAGCGTTAGCACCACTTCAAAAACATTATCAGCCAGTTTGTTGCTGCTAGTATCTAAGTCAACTTTAACTTCAGGTTTCCACTCTTGTTGAAAAACTTGTGGTGAGTTAGGTGTCTCAAAAGAGATATCTTTGGTGTAGATACGTTGAATAGCAAATTCTACTTGTGGTGCTTCTGTGCTAGCTGCTTCAGCCATGATAATTACCTTAATACAGTGTTTGAAAATTTGTCTCAGTGCCACCTAATGGCACTGTAAACTCGATCTTACTTCTTTTTTGTGACCGGTAGGTTAGCTGATTTCCATTCGGTCATGCCGCCGCGTAAATTGTACACTTTCTCAAAACCTCCTTTTACCAGCGCGTTAGCCGCTGAGCCAGAACGCATCCCTGTTTCACATACAACGATAATGGGGCTGCCCTTTAAATTTTCAATGGGCTTGAAGTTATTCGCCTGTATTTGAGTGAGAGGAATGTGACGTGCGCCCGCAATATAACCTTTTTTGTACTCATCATTAGTTCGTACATCCACCACTACGGCATCTTCTTTATTGATCAACAAAGTAGCTTCATGATTACCTACCGCTTTCACTTTTGAGAACATCGGTTGAATAAAGGTGTACACTACGGCACCTAATAGACCCACCCAAGCCAGTGAAAGAACAGGATTATTTCCGACAAATTCGACAACTTGCTGCATAGTATGACAATTCCAGTTAAGCAAATAGTTAGTGATATTGGGGCGAGAGTATACACCCGAGCGAAAAGAATAGCAGCTCCATCACCTCGCGAAGCTCGCAATTTGCTCTAAGATTTACTTGGCAAGTAAAAAACCAGTTTAAAACGACTAATCTTGCTTGATTTGCGCTCAATCAGGTGACTCACAGCAAAAATGTAGTAATATTTCACTAATTCGTATTTAAACTTACATTTACCGATCGAGGAAATTGCAAATGTCTGCAACTAAAAAGCCTTTAGCGTTAGTCATTATGGATGGATGGGGCTACCGCCAAGATAGTGCAAACAACGCCGTAGCAAATGCCAACACTCCGGTTCTAGACAAACTTTGGGAAACCTCAGCTAGCACTCTAATTTCAGGCTCAGGTTTAGACGTGGGCCTACCCGATGGCCAAATGGGTAACTCAGAAGTAGGCCACACCAACATCGGCGCTGGCCGTATCGTATATCAAGAATTAACTCGCGTGGGTAAATCTATCGACGACGGTGACTTCTTCACTAATGAAGTTTTAGTGGGTGCGGTAGACAAAGCAGTGGCTGCAGGTAAAGCGGTACACATCATGGGTCTACTGTCTCCAGGTGGTGTACACAGCCACGAAGATCACATGTTAGCGGCTGTTGAGTTAGCAGCAAAACAAGGCGCTAAAGAAATTTACCTACACGCTTTCTTAGATGGCCGTGATACTCCACCACGCAGCGCCCAAGGCTCTATCGACAAATTTGATGCTAAATTTGCCGAAGTGGGTGTTGGTCGTATCGCGTCTTTGGTTGGTCGCTACTACGCCATGGACCGCGATAACCGTTGGGAACGTGTTGAAGAAGCTTATCAATTACTTACCGAGGGCAAAGCTGAGTACAGCTACGCCACCGCAACAGAAGCACTTGAAGCCGCTTACGCGCGTGAAGAAAACGACGAATTTGTTAAAGCTTCAGTAGTGGGTGAAAGCCCTGCCGCTATTAACGACGGCGACGCGGTATTGTTCATGAACTTCCGTGCCGACCGTGCTCGTGAAATCAGCCGTTGTTTTGTAGAACAAGACTTCACTGGTTTTGCCCGTGCTAAAGTGCCAGCTTGTAACTTCGTTACATTGACTCAATACGCTGCCGACATCGACGCGCCTTGTGCCTACGGCCCAACTGACTTGGTTAATACCCTAGGTGAGTGGCTAGAGAAACAAGGAAAAACTCAGTTACGTATTTCTGAAACTGAAAAATATGCGCACGTGACCTTCTTCTTCAACGGCGGTAAAGAAGAAGCCTTTATTGGCGAAGATCGCGAATTAATCCCTTCACCTAAAGTGGCCACTTACGATCTACAACCAGAAATGAATTCTGAGTTATTAACTGATAAATTTGTAGCCGCCATCGAAAGCGGTAAATACGATGTCATCATCTGTAACTACCCTAACGGTGACATGGTAGGCCACACTGGCGTATATGACGCGGCAGTGAAAGCTTGTGAAGCTGTAGATAAGAGCATTGGTCGTTTAGTTGAAGCCTTAGATAAAGTGGGCGGCGAGTGTTTAATTACTGCCGACCACGGAAATGCCGAGCAAATGGTTGATCCAGCCACCGGTGGTATTCACACAGCTCACACCAACTTGCCTGTACCGTTCATCTACTACGGCCGCGAAGCTACCCCAGTTGAGGGTGGTCGCTTAAGTGATATCGCGCCAACCATGTTAACTTTGATGGGCCTAGAAACCCCACCAGAAATGACTGGCAAGGTATTGATGAATTTGAAATAATGGCTCGATGAAAGAGCCTAATTCAGTTTCGAAACAAGGCGTAGCAATGCGCCTTATTCGCCTGTTTAACGCCAGCCTTGTTGCTGGCGTTTTGCTATTGCTTGGCCCGATGGCGAACGCCAATGAACAGCAACAACTGCTCGACGTTCAGCAACAACTCAAGCAACAGCAACAGCAGCTGAAACAAAGAAAAGCCGAAATAGACAAGGCCCAGCAGCAGCTGCGTCAATACGAGCTGGCTCTAGCCGACGCGAACCAACAACTGCGCAAACTAAACAACCAATTAGCCCATACCGAACTTGAGCTAAAACAAAACCAACAACAAAAACAGCAAGTACAGCAACAACTCACACAGCAACAGCAAGCGCTCGCCCAGCAACTCAATAGTGCCTATCGTCTCGGCGACAACGATTACTTAAAAATGCTGCTTAATCAGCAAAGCACCGCCAAGCTAGAACGCATGCTGAGTTATTACCAATACCTAGCCAAAGCGCGCCAAAGCGCCTTAGCCGAAGTCAGCCGACAACAATTAGAATTAGCCGCACTAGAACAACAACTCAGTAATAACCAACAGCAACTAAAGAGCCTCGTTGACCAGCAGCAGCAACAACAGCAAAAACTGCAAGCCAGACAAGAGCAGCGCCAACAACAATTGGCCAAACTCAATCAACTACAAAATAGTGAGCAAAGCCGCCTGGAGCAGCTGCAAATAAATGAGCAACACTTGCAGCAAGTGATTAGCCAGCAAATAGAACAACAGCAACAGCAAGCACTGGAACAAAATCGCGATAACCCCCCATTAAACGGTTTAGCCGCGCACAAGGGTAAACTTCCGTGGCCCTTGAAAGGCCGTGTTCTACATAGTTATAACAGCAAGAATCAGGGGCAAACCCGTTGGCAGGGGATCGTCATCGACTCCCATCCCGGCACCCCTGTGCAAGCCATTGCCGCTGGCAACGTGGTATTTGCCGATTGGCTGCGCGGTTATGGCTTAGTAGTCGCTATCGACCATGGCGAACAATACCTTAGCTTCTACGGCTATAACCAAAGCCTGAATGCCGAGGTAGGTGAGCGGGTTAGCGCCGGGCAAACCATCGCCTATGCAGGGAATAGCGGCGGCCAAGACACCAACGCATTGTTCTTCCAACTACGCCACCAAGGGCAAACCCAAGATCCGAGTCAATGGTTAGAGTAAACTGGCTGTTACTCTACTTACTGAGCCCTTGGTGTTTGGCCGCTCAGCTGAGCATTATTATTGATGATGTGGGCAACCATAGAAACGATTTACAGTTACTGCAACTCGACCCCGCCATTACCCTATCGGTGCTGCCCTCTAGTCCTTATGCCAAGCGCATTGCCCAGCAGGCTCAGCAACAGCAGCGCGAAGTAATGTTGCATTTGCCGATGCAAGGCAGCCGCAGTCTCGCTCTAGGCCCTATGGCTTAAGCGAAAATTTAGCAGAAGCGGCTTTTAAACAACGGGTGCTTGCCGCCATTAGCGACTTCCCGGAGGCCAGTGGCCTGAATAATCATATGGGCAGCCAGCTGACCCAGCAGCCACAAGAAATGCATTGGTTAATGCAAACCTTAGCCCAACGCCAGCTATTTTTTGTTGATAGCCGCACTCACCTCGCCAGCGTAGCAGAACACATTGCCGAGCAGCACCAAGTGCCCCATCTACGCCGGCATGTTTTTCTCGACCATGTTGATGAGCCGCAAGCCATCGCTAAACAGTGGCAACAAGCACTAAACTTAGCCAGAAAATACGGTCACGCGGTGTTAATCGCCCACCCAAGAGAGCACTCTATTACTCTTCTCAAGCAACTTAATTTACCGCCGGATATTCAGCTAGTGGGCGCCGCTCAACGGCTAGCGATGCAAGCAGTGAAACAGCCTAAAGAGTTACGCTTAGTGAAAGCAGAAGAAAATCGAGAACAACTTAAGCAAACTTACTAAACCTTAATCATCTAGGGTCTGTTGTTCTAAGTGAATCAAAGTATCTAGCGCTTGTTGGCGGGTGCTACCACACACCCATTCAGCCGCTTTAAAATCTTGGCATACCTTGGGGCGCTCTGGCCGGCCAAACAACTGACATAGGTTGTCTGTACTTAAATGCTTGCAGCGCTCACCGGCAGCTTTATTCAAAGAACTGATTGAGGGGGCAATACAGCAGGCGCCACAGCCGATTCGACATTGCATAAGATGCGCTCCAAACAAGGGGCGGCTAGTGTAGCAAAATGCAACTTGGGGCTAAAGCCTATCACGCGAACAGAGCCTTAAAGAAGGCTCTGTTCGCCACAGTATTAATGCAAGGCTCTTAAACTTAAACGCCCAGTGGGTGACTTATAATCATCGTAACAGAGCATAGAACCATTACTGAGTGTAATGCAATTCCTTACCACTATTGAGTCTTCCTCCGGTGGAACTGGGGGCTCAGGCGGGGATGGGGGCTCAGGCGGGGATGGGGGGACGATAATGACAGTAGGAGATGATGGAATACCATCGTCCACTTTTTTATGCGGAGAACTTTCAGTACCATTATTCCAAGTCAGACCTGAATGGAGATTCACTTCCATATACCAGCCGTCACCACCATCGGAACAAGGATCTTGATTGGGCAGCACGGTGGTAAAACTGAGTTTATTGGCTAATAATAAACTATTCGTCACCTGCCGCTCACCGTAGTTATTGGTATTACCATCTTCGGTGTTCACCAAATCCAAATACCAGCCTTTATGATTATTCCAATTTATTGGATACTCACTCAAACGACGATTAGTCGCGTCTTCTTCAAGGATCTTTTGCGCCAATAATTGGCTATAAAGATGCTCTCCATCCACTCTAGTGCGAGCGTTAGTGAGATAAGTGCCATCGAGTTTATCCCAAATCGCATAAACCGTTTGAGTGGGCTCGCCAAGGTAGTTGTTATCGCCATTCTCAATATATTTACCGGTACCAAAGGCCACTAACACGCCATGACTAAGGCCGTAAGGATGGGGCCCAACAGCAGGTCGAGTCGTAATCGGCTGAGCTATATAATGGTTGCTGGCATCTTTAGTGGGGCTACGTGCGGTAAATAAAGGTTTATTATCGTTAGTCGATAAGCCCCACTCTGTAGAGCTATTACTACTGACGTCAAATACCCACATATTGCCAAATAAATCGCCGGCATAAATGCGGTCGGCAATACCATCGCTGTTAATGTCCACTACCGCGGGGCTGGCTAGAGCATTGGCACGATTTTGTCCGGTTGGGTCATCTGCTCTGGCTACACCTGTTTTAAGGCTGCGGATCAAAGAACCATCGGCTAAGTCGGCAATAAATAACTGACCTTCACCATCAGCGGCATTATAACCGTTGGAGAAAATCACTCCCACCCGGCCATTGGCTAACTTCGCAATAGTAGGCTGCTCTCGAGTATAACCAAGGCCGCTGAAGCCGGTGGTATTGGTATCGATTTCCCACTTAAGTTTGTTTTTATTAGCAGAGCTCATATCACTTACATCAATGGCATATAAACCTGTATAACCCGTACCAAGAGTCCCCACCACCGTTGTTGTGCCATTAGTATCGCTGTAAGCGTTAATGCCGCCATCCACAAAGTATTGATGGTTATAGGTCGTTTTACTCAGGCTGGTTAGCCCCGAGAAAATTTGGCTTGGCACATAGGCCATGATTTCGTTGCCATTTCCGGCATCAATAATGTGTACCATCCCGTCATTAGCGCCATAGACTAATACAGGCTTAGTCACATCATGACCCGTAGCTAAAGCTACATAATAGGGCGTTGAGTTAATCACATCACCATGTGTCGATTCACGCTCACGCATTCTGTAGTCCAAGTCTGGCGCTTCGTAGCTACGCTCACCGCGTAAATAGTTAATCACGGCGCTTAGGTAAGCCAACTTAACATCATCGCTCCCAGCTTGTCCGGCTAACAGAGCAGAAATTTGTGCCGAGCTTAAGCCATCATCGGCGCCATCCAAGGAGTTAGGCGCCACAAAATCTACAAAGCGGTCACTGCTATTATTACGAGTATAAATATGCCGAGCACTAGGGGTCATGGCATCCACACGTGCCGCGGCGCTCCAACTTGGACTAAGGCTAAAGCCACTTTCGGTACTGCTGCTGCGAGCATAGGCCAATACGTCACCATTCCATGGGCCACCGACAAAGTTGGTGCGATATGAGTGAGTATTACTGCTTAAGAAGGTATTGCTGAATACTGGTGCAGCAGATGATTGGTCATCGGTTTGAGTACTGTCAAAGGCCTTACCGATTTGCGATTTTAGCTCACCGGCGTTAGTCACCGGGAAATAATCATCAGGCTGACCAGATTCGATTTTATCCCACTCTTCAGCATCGGGTAGGCCATTAGCGAGTGCGCCCTCTTTACTATCAACAAACCCTCCCCATTTGGCGGCATACCAGAGTGGTGAAGGTAGCAATTCAGCAGATGAACTACCCGGAAAGAAATGTCGAGTACGGCTTAAATCCAAAATGTTGTTATTGGCGGGAGAGCTCCTTCTTGAGTTATTCGGAAATGCATTGTCATCCTCTGCCGGCGTATCAAGGTAATACACCACCTTGTTGCCATCGTCATCTTCCCCATCCCCTTCGCCATCTTTTTTATCACGCACATCCAAGTAGATGCCATCTTTCTCGGTACCGGAAATAACATAACCCGCATGCTGAGCAAGCCCGCCGTAGGCATATTGCGAGTCTAGAGAAAGCTTAACCCCTTTGCGTTTGGTACAGGTATTTGGATCGTCTGAAGGTAGAGGACAGAGCATTGCTACTTCGTAGCTATATTGCACAATCATATCCATATCATGATCGGCGCCTTGCTCTACGTCTTCAAAGTTAATTCGAAATACACCACTGGTACTAGAAAAACTTTCGACGTAATAGTCAACAATGGTATTGGTAGGCTGAAATTGACCTTGATCTTTATTGATACTTGCACCCCTAACCGATTTGGCGAATGGGACTATCTTAATAGTCTTTACTTCATCCCCCACTTCCACATTCACTTTCACCTCGGGTAAGGGAGAAGAAATAGCCACCACCTTAGTGCGAATATTTTGCTTACCCGGCTTATTCGGGAACAAGTCAGTTTTATTTCCGTAGTAAGCCGCTGCAGCCACCGAATAGCTTCCGCCTTTAGTGGGCTCGGCGGGAGATAAACCACGAATATTGGCTAAGCTACGAACTGGCTTCGCGGTGGGCGCACTGGTAGTTTTTTTTAAGGGATCCGGATCATCATTCAAGGACTCACCGATAAAGTAATTTCCATATATTCCTTCATGGGTTGATATTTCATCCAATAAATCGCTCAAATGAAAGCTATCTAAGATGCTACCGCTATATGAAATAGCACGACCATTACTATCTTTTCTCTTAAAGCTCGTTTTAGCCCCCGGCAATTCATCAGCATCGTAAGAGGGATTAATATCACTAATAACTAGATTAAAGGGTGCTGCGCAATAATCACGGGTATCGAAGGGCTTGTCCCAAGTGGCAGAGGGTAAGCCTAACTGCCCATCAACCCTACCACTGCCGTTGGCATAACTACTGCTCGCATAGCCTTCTCCATGAAAGTAACGCAGGCTCTCATAAAGCATTTCCCCTACCGGGTTACCCCAGGAAGGACATTCGCCGTTGACAATTTGCCGAGTGGCTATCCAGCCACAGCCATATTCATGGTTAGAATAATTAAAACCGTAGATCTTTAACCTGTTGATAGTATTAACAATGCCTAGGACCGATGTCTTAAAAGTGCCATTAGAGGCATCGATTTCATCAGAAAAGTCCCCCACAGGGCGACGTAATACCCCACCTGAGGTGTTTTTATCGTAGCTGCCAGTAAGCAGGCCAAACTCGATGCTGCCGTTCTCGCCGTAGTCATGTAGCAGGCCGGTGGGTTTATACTGACCATTGGCATACTGCTTACAGTTAGCCTCTAACTTACCAGTTACACAGACTTGCACGCGAATAGTGTAGGTATGATTGATGGGGCGATTGGCACTACTTAACACCGGACGCTCGGTGCTGGCCCACTCCCAAATATTACCAGTGAGTTCCGTGTCAGTTGGCCCTACATTTAAACGCACCTTCAATTCTGGTTTTCCACCATAACTAAACGAGGCGGTACCAAAGAAATGCTTCTTATCCCAGTTAGGATTAGCAAAGGGGGTATAGTCGGCCAAGCTATAATGGTCTACAGCCTCGGAGGTATAGCTTTTCCCCCAAGAGTGCGCATCTTGTGGAATAAATACCCGCTCAAGCACGGTGGAAGTATTACTATCGACACGGCGGTAGCCCCCATAGAGCACCGCGCGTAATACATCCATACGGGTCATGGTGAGGTAATTTAAAAAGTCACCGCTCCATTGGTCGGTCCCAGTACAAGCCTTAGAGCCTGTAGCCGCTGCAGCCCCCGGAACAAACAATTCATTACTATAGCTATAACAACGTTGGCTATCGAAGTAGCCTGCGTAATTAATATTAATCGGATCATAGTGCAGGTTCAACCTACCATCCCCCGTTAGGTCGGAAGCATCATTATAGGCTTCATAATACAGGGTATGGTCGCGCCCCATCACCAGCATCACCATCGGTGGGGGCTTGCTGGCCACATGCAGCGGTCTGCTCGCTAAATTTAAATCGGCCGCTTTAAGGGGAAGGACGATACTCGTTAACGCAAACAGCGCTAAACCAGCAGCAAGCTTAGAAAAACATTTAAGCATTACCAACACCCTCCGCTGGCAGGAGTCGTTACTCCCGTACTGCTAAAGCTTAAGGCACCACAACTATCGCCAGCCTGTGCTCCTTTAGGACTAGCGGTAAGGGTATAAGCTGAAGCGCTCACTCCACTGGCGCTCAAAGTATAATAATCCGAGAAATCAGGCCCCGGACTATAAATAGAAACAGCCGCCCCACTCACTGCACCACTATATGACATGTTCATGGCGTAATACGCTTCCATGGTTTGCCCCGCTTCCAATAAGGTTCGCTTGGCTTCTTCACGACGGGTGGTTTGCACATGGCTTAAATAGCTGGGATAAGCCACCGCCGCCAAAATGGCCACAATGGCCACCACAATCATTAGCTCAATTAAGGTAAAACCTGCTTGTTTCTTCACCTTGTTACTCCATGAATGCCACATAAGATTGTAAATAGCTGACCGCACCACCCTCGCCCTCGGCCCGCGCGGTAATGCGCACAAAACGCCGCTTAGGAACCTTTAGCCCCATTACTAAGCCAGCATCAACACCGGCATCTTCAATAATGTAACGTGGCTGCCCTTGTAGGTTATTGCCCGCAGCATTCGTCACATTCACCAGTTTATTAGCCGCCACCCATTTGGCATCGTCTTGCCACCAGTTATCACTCGCAAACTGATCGGCCAATAAATTATTGGCGGTATTGGGATTTAATCGGGCAGCAGGAGCATAGGCTTCACGACGCACCACAAACTCAGCTTCGTTAATCCCCGAAGTGGCACGCACGAAACTAGTGGCATGATCTTGATAGACTGCTGAATTTTTTCTGCCACTGATCACTTGCTGCGCAATGGCAACACCAACTAAGGCAATAATAAGCACCATCACCAAAGACATGATTAAGGCCATGCCCTGCTGTTTATTGTTTCGCACTAAGAGACTCCCCGATTCAGCAACATCACCGTTTCACTCACCGCTTGGCGCAATTTTTTATCGTTAACTGTTATGTCTTCGTCTAACACTGAATATTTATGATCGCGGCTTAAACTGCCCATAGCGACGTCTTGCGCAACTAACAAACCGATTTTAACTCGATTAATCTGAGTCCAATCCGTTACCTGGCTGGCTTTAAAATAACGAAAATTATTGTCAGCACTGGCATACAAAAGCTGTAAATTGTCGATATCTTGGTCAAATACCGTATCGCCACTGGGGTCGCGGCAAACTAACTGATCGCTGGCAGAGATGAAAAAGACCATAGTTAATACCGTATCGGCGGCGACTTCAGAGCCATCACAGGCATAAAGACTGGCATTTGGCGCAGCCGCACCATAAAAGCGTAGCGCTACCACATCGGTATCGGCTTTAGCGCCAGGGTAAGTCGTCTGGTTTTCCAAGCCCTGCAGCATCTGCGCCTCATCCCAAGTGAAGCCCAAGGTATCGGCCACCGGTACCACTGGTAATAAGGTATTTTGATAGAGTTGGTTATAATCGCGAAAACCTGCTTGCTGTATATACAAACGCATGGTTTGTATGCTCATGCGATTTTTATTCACCAGCAAATGGCTAGCTCGGGTCAGTTCATAACTTTTTTGGTCGCCAATAAAGGCCGCATACAATCCCGCCACCACCACCAGTGATAGCATAAGGGCAATCATCAACTCAACAAGGCCAAAACCTTGTTGGTTACTTATCTTAGCCATACCGCAACCTCACTACATTGGTGGCTAGCACCGCTGCTATCGCTAGCGCAATTCTCTACTCCCGAGCCCGATAAATTGGCATCCCAAGTCATGGTAACTGTGACCAAATTAGCATTATGGGCAATCGAAAAACGCAGCTGTGGTATGTATTCACTGTGGCTACTAAACCAATCACTAATCTCATATTGTGCTAGCTCAACTCGGCTACAGGCTTGGGTTGCACAATTTGGCACGGAGGTAAACGGAGCAGCCCCATCACTTAAATTACTCGCATCATATTCACCATCTAATGCGGCCTGCGGCATGCTGCTAAAGCGCTGCACGATGTCTAGCATCGCCACATTGGCCGTTTGGGCAAAGCGCGCCTGTTGGGCAGTATTCACCGATTGAATTTGCAGTGCGGCGTGCCCCAACAAACCAATGGAAACAATCACTACCGCAATCAATAACTCAATCAGCGTAAAACCCTGCTGCTTATGGGCAGTAGCTAGTGGATGGCGTTGCATACTCAATCCTCCCCATGCGGGTCACTGAAATTCGTTGGTCTTGGTAGTCATTGGAAGGCGCGCACACCGTTAGCACTCCTGCTAAGGCATGACCTGTAGGAAAAAAACGTAACAAAGGACTAGAGCTACCAGTGGCGCTGAAGTTGATCTTTGCGGCTTTAGATTTAGGGTAGCTAGCAATAATCTGCGAAGGGTCGCTCAAGGTAGCGTTACGGTCGTCATCACGAAATACCAACCAGCCGATATTTGCTCCCCATGCGGCTTCACAACTTGTGCCGCTGGTGGTAGGACAAACATAAGTGGACAAATTACTGCGAATGGCTTCTTGCTGAGCCACCATCAAACTATTCGCTAGCAAGTCACGCGTCACTTTCTGTTTATTGTCTTGAATAAAACCTTGTAATGAAGGCACCGCTATCACTAAGACAATGACTAAAATAGCCACCGCAATCATCAACTCAATTAAAGTAAAACCCTCAACCTTAGCCGCTCGCTTAAGCACTAAAAGAACCCCATGTTATCCATAACTGAGAACGCCTAACTCGCCTGTTCTTTGAATCCAAAAAATCAAGGTTATCGGCGATAAGTTCATAATAAATCAATCAATTAGCGCGACATTATTACAAAGCCAAACTGTATAAACAATAAGCAAGTTATCAATAGTTGACAGGTATCATATTTTGTTCTACTAAAATGAAGATTTTCACTTTTGTACTACAATCAAATACTTAACATCTAAGGGTAAATTAGGCACAAAATTAGTTAACAATATCCCATTATTGAGTGATGAAAAGTATTGGTTTGCCGAGACAAAATGTGTAATCTAAATTTACCTTTTAATCAAACACTTGGTTTATGAAGCTTCAATCCGTTCCCAGCTATGTTGATGACAACTACGTCAATAATGTAGTCAGCGAGTGTATTGCATTTATCAAAGGCACTGCCCCTTGGTGGGTTAGGCAGTCGTGCTTGGATTGTCGAGAGTCACGACAATTAATTCATTTGTTTTTAGTAGCCTTTAGCACTTGGCGAAAACGCCAAACCCAACCGCACCATAAGCGAAATATCCAGCCCAATAACCTGTTTGATTTAAGCCCCTTAATTTATGATTTGAGCTATACCCTAAACCAACTAGCCAACCAAGACTTAGATTTACTCAACGAGCAACTAAAAAATTCACTCAGAGTGATCCATCAAGAGTCACGGGCATTTCTTAAGGATTGGCATAGCTTAGATATTGAACAAATCACCGAGACACCTCTTTCATACGTCTCTTAAACTACGAGCAATAAACCATGCGTTTATCTTTTCAAGCCGCCTCAGCTTGGCCTAAGCATGCGGCCGACCTCAGTAAAATTGCACCCTCGGTGAATGAACAACAATGGCAACAATGGCAGCAGGCAGGCCAGCTATACTACTGTGTATTCAATCAAAGGGTGGTCGCCTATTGTGTGGTAGAAAGTCACTTTCCGCAGTTAACCATTCGGCGCTTTGCAGTACGGGACATCACCCGCCGACGTGGAATTGGCTTATATATGTTTCAGCAACTATTACAATTATCGGCGCAGCGCCAGTTAAGTCGTCTAGCCTTTCCGGCTAGTAATCAAGCCGCCACTCTGAGTTTTTACAATCACTTAGGTTTAAATAACCAACAGGTATTTGAGCTATAAAAAAGGCCAGAGCAAGCTCTGGCCTTTCTCACTAGTAATGACTTATAAAATGATGGCTTTTAGCTCATCATTCTTTCTATCTAAATAATGGGTAGATTGGATTTTACGGATGGTGCGTGTTTTACCACGAACCAACAAGGTTTCGGTGGTGGCTATATTCCCCTGACGGTTTATACCTTCCAGCAAATCACCCTTAGTGATGCCAGTGGCCGAAAAAATAACATTATCATTCTTCGCCAATTCATGTAGTTGCAGCACACTATTTACCTGAATGCTTTGCTCTTCACAACGACGAATTTCATCTGCCGCTATGCGCTGGTTCTCGGCGTTATCTTCTTTCACTTGATTACGAGGAATCAACCGGCCTTGCATATCGCCACCTAAGGCTCGAATCACCGCCGCAGAAATCACCCCTTCAGGAGCTCCGCCAACACAATACATCATGTCAACTTCAGATAAAGGCATACAAGCGAGAACAGAGGCTGCCACATCACCATCAGGAATAGCAAATACTCGAACGCCTAGCTTTTGCATTTCAGCAATTACCGCGTCATGACGGGGCTTAGCTAAGGTAATCACGGTCATATCGCGAAGATCTTTACCTAAAGCGGCAGCCGTTTGTTTGATGTTGTGCTCAAGTGACAGATTTAAGTCGATACAGCCTTTAGCATTTGGCCCTACCACTAACTTTTCCATGTACATATCTGGCGCACGCAGGAATGCGCCTTTTTCACCTACGGCCAACACAGCTACAGCGTTGTTCTGGCCCATTGCGGTCATTCGAGTACCTTCGATGGGATCAACCGCAATATCAACAGCCTCGCCACCAGTACCCACATGCTCACCAATATATAGCATCGGCGCATCATCAATTTCGCCTTCGCCAATCACGACTTCGCCATCGATATCCATGTCATTCAGCATAATACGCATGGCTTCTACTGCTGCGTTGTCCGCTACATTTTTATCGCCACGGCCCAACCACTTATAACCAGCTAAAGCAGCGGCTTCAGTAACACGGGAAAAACGAAATGCTAGATCTCTTCTCATTAGATACGCCTAATTAACTAAAAAAACGTGGCGAATTCTAACACACTATTATGTTTTGTTCAGCTTACTCGCTTAAGCCAGCGCCTGTTGCACTAAACGCAATGCCGGTGACGGTAATTCCAGCGCTAAAGCGGCTTTCTGCCCTTCGGCTGACATCTTTGCCCAAGTTTTTTGCACGATGCTAATCACCTTTGCTTGCTCATGTTTATTGGCGAACTCAAGAAAGTAATACTTAAGAAAAACCAAGCAAATCACATCTTCTAAAGCTTGGGTAAGCGGATTTTGTTTCAGTTTCTCTTTACGCAGCAAACTGCAAGTGGCTTCTATCTGCGCTTCATCGAGCTGGTATTTACGCATGATATCGGCGCAAAGTTCGGCATGTTTACTGCCTAAATCCTTACGCCATTTCAAATAGCCGGCGCGCCCCTCGGGGTAATCCGAACGTGGCGATAACCAACGCCCAATGTGCTGTGCCCGCGCGGCAATTTGCAGCTGAGCAGGCGGCGACAACATGAAATCATGCAGGCAATTCGACATCCGTTTCCCATACAAAAACTCTTTAGGGTGGATATTTCCCAACTCATCAAACTGTCGATTAGGGTCATTAAGGTTAAATTGGTCGATATCGTTTAAAACCTGATTCAGAATATTTTGCTGCATGATTTGCGCTTTTCCCATAACTTTGTTTTAACTCTTAACAAGAGCACAACATATCCTACCGAAACGCCAAAAACAACACAGACTCTTACGCTAAAAAACTGTTGCGGACTTAGTTAATTTGACTATACATTAAACTTAAGAGCGGCATATATGACCAACACATATAGTATAAAGGGAGTTAATCGCTATGTTGATCGGTGTACCAAAGGAAATAAAAAATCACGAATACCGTGTGGGAATGACCCCAGCCAGTGTCAATGAACTCGTACAACTTGGCCATAAAGTCATGGTTGAAACCCAAGCTGGTGCCGGCATTGGCTTCAGTGACCAAGACTATCAAGCCGTTGGCGCAAGCATTGCCAATAACGCAGACGAGGTATTTGCCAGCGCAGATATGATCGTGAAAGTGAAAGAGCCTCAAGCGGCAGAGCGCGCCATGTTGCGTGAAGACCAACTACTGTTTACCTACCTCCACCTTGCTCCCGACCCAGAACAAACCCAAGACTTACTTAAGTCCGGCGCAGTATGTGTGGCTTATGAAACCGTCACTAGCCCACGCGGTGGCTTACCCTTGTTAGCCCCAATGTCGGAAGTGGCCGGTCGAATGGCAATTCAAGCTGGTGCATTAGCGCTTGAGAAATCCAAAGGTGGTCGGGGCTTATTATTAGGTGGAGTACCGGGGGTAGAGCCCGCTAAAGTGACCATTGTTGGTGGCGGCATGGTAGGTCGCAACGCTGCGCAAATGGCTGTAGGCATGGGCGCCGATGTGGTGATTCTAGACCGCAATATCGATGTATTACGTAGCATCGATGCCGAGTTCCACGGCCAGTTAAAAACGGTGTATTCAACCGCTAGCAGTATCGAACAACACGTTCTCGATGCCGACCTAGTGATTGGAGGGGTACTGTTACCCGGTGCCGCAGCACCCAAACTGATCACCAAAGAAATGGTTAAAAAAATGAAGAGCGGCAGTGCCATCGTTGACGTCGCTATCGACCAAGGCGGCTGTGCAGAAACCTCGAAGGCCACCACTCACCAAGATCCGATTTACATTGTGGATGATGTGGTTCACTACTGCGTGGCCAACATGCCTGGAGGGGTCGCGCGCACTTCAACTATGGCACTAAACAACGCCACTCTGCCTTACATCATTACCCTAGCCAATAAAGGTTATAAACAGGCCTTGTTAGACGATGAGCACCTACGTAATGGCTTAAACGTCATGCATGGCAAGTTAACTCGTCCGGAAGTGGCTGAAGCCTTGGGCCTTGAAGCCGTTGACCCAATGAGCTTATTGGCTTAAGTGGAAGCTAACAGCAAAAAAAGAGCGCCAAGCGCTCTTTTTTATTTGCATGCTAAGGCTAGCGCTTTTTGCCGTAACCTCTATCTTTCAAGCTTCTGCCCCATTTATCCAACCAAGCATCTAAACCACTACGTGCATTACCGGCAATTAAGCAGGCAGCAGAGCTGGGGCTAGAAAACTGATAGTCACGCATAAATTCATACTCATCGCCCTGGCGGCACAATACATGTTCTGCTAGTAGCTGTTCACGAAGCGCGAGCACCGCAGGACGTAACGATTCTGCGCCGCCACCATTAGCGGTGGAGCCTTTTACCACCATAAAACCCGGCTTATTTTTGGCGCCAGTAGGGTAGCCATGAGCCACCGCTTGTTTCACGCTAAACGTATATTCGGCAGAAATGCTTTGTGAGCCGCTTTCGAGCACTAATTCACGCAAGGACAACAATTGTTGATAGAGCTCTATGGGCAGAATAGCAGCGGTTTTATGTCCGTCACCATCAATGACAAAGTTAACTTTAGAGAGTTCGAAAGGACCGTCCATGTCAGACCACAAGTTACTAAGTTTGTGCAAATTTAACACAAGCAAGAGGCAAATTTGAATATAAAAAAACCTCGCTAGGCGAGGTTTTTAAGATGTTTTATTCCATGGCCGCTTTTAGCTTCTTCATGGCATTTTTTTCTAACTGCCTGATGCGTTCCGCAGACACTTGGTAATGATCGGCCAACTCTTGCAAGGTGGCCTTATCTTCATCCAACCAGCGACGTTGCACAATATAGGCATTACGCTCGTCTAAAGTAGCCAGTGCTGCGCGTAAACGATTAGCAGCCGCCACTTCCCAGTTTTCTTTTTCAACATACTGAGCGACATCAGAAGACTTATCTTCTAAGTACTGGATTGGCGCAAAGCTGCCTTCGCGCTCGTCGTCATCAGAAGCCAGATCAAAAGCTTGATCCTGAGCACTCATACGTGATTCCATTTCCATCACGTCTTTAGTGCTTACGCCAAGATTCTCTGCCACCATGTTGACTTCATCTTGACTAAACCAGCCCAAACGCTTTTTCGACTTACGTAAATTAAAGAACAATTTACGTTGTGCTTTAGTGGTAGCAATTTTCACCATGCGCCAGTTACGTAATACGTATTCGTGGATCTCAGCTTTGATCCAATGCACAGCAAAAGAAACCAAACGCACACCCACACTGGGGTCGAAGCGTTTAACGGCTTTCATCAAGCCAACATTGCCTTCTTGAATTAAATCGGCCTGAGGTAAGCCATAACCGGCATAGTTTTTCGCCACGTGCACAACAAAACGCAGATGTGACATAACGAGTTCACGAGCTGCAGTTAAGTCTCCTTCGTCGTGCAAACGAGTGGCAAGCTCTTTCTCACGCTCAGGGGTAAGCATCTCAACCCGATTAACTGATTGAATATAGGCTTCAATGCTCCCTTGCGGGACTAACGCCATAGATGCATTTACTTGATCCATATCAACCTCTAAAAATAACCTAGTCGCTGAGTCTAGCATAGCCAATGGCCAAGATCTAACCCCTATATCGCTGATAGTAAGCCATCCAAGCTAGTTCACAGCAACCCATATAATATGAACCCATAAACCAAATATAGTTCACAGTTTTTAGCACATTCAAGGTGCGTGTTTTTACCAAACAGGTGCAATTTAACCCTTTAGGAGTAACTGAGCGAGGCTCACTTAAAAACCAGCAAAAAATCCTAACCCATTGATAAAAAATGATTTAAATCAAGTTTATCGAGTTTTTCGGCTACTGGCACCATGATTGCGTGAGACTTGGCATAAGTTACTGCGAGAGTTTCAAATGAGCATACAAAGAATTAGCCAAGCACCGCAAAACCATAACATACAGCCTACAAATGCTGCGGTGGTGGATCTAGTAGGTGCTGGCCCTGGTGACCCAGAACTCCTCACCTTAAAAGCACTGCGCAGCATCGAACAGGCTGATTTAGTGCTATACGACCGCTTGGTGAGCCAAGAGATCTTGGCCTTGATCCCAGCGGGAACTAAGTCGATTTATGTCGGTAAAGCCAAGGCTAATCACTGTATTCCACAACAGCAACTCAACTTATTCATGGTAGATAAGGCCAAACAAGGTTTACGTATCTGCCGCCTTAAAGGCGGAGACCCTTTTGTATTTGGCCGCGGTAGTGAAGAGTTACAGGTGCTGCATCAACATAATGTACCGGCTCGTGTGATTCCCGGTATTACCGCAGCATCAGGCTGTACCAGCTATGCAGGGATCCCCCTCACCCACCGAGGACTCGCTACCGGCTGCAGCTTTATCACCGGACATAAACAAGACGGCAAACTCGATATTGACTGGGCTCAGTTAGCACAACTTGACCATACCTTGGTGTTTTACATGGGCTTAAGCAGTTTGCCGGAGATTAGCCAGCAACTTCAACATTTTGGAAAGAGTGGCCATACCCCAGCCGCACTCATTGAGAATGGTTGCCACAGCCAACAACGCGTGGTGAGTGGCCAGCTACACCAGTTACCTACGCTCGCCAGTGAGCATCAATTGCAGTCCCCTACATTAATTGTAATTGGTGAAGTTGTCTCACTGCGCGAGCAACTCGACTGGTTAAGCAACTTAGCTCACCAGCAGAATCAAATTGAATTAGAAAATAGTGCCGCGTTAAGCGCATAGGAGAGAGTACATGGAACGTATTATTGTTATTGGCAACGGCATGGTAGGCCACCACTTTATTGAGCAACTAATACAGCAAGATAAGTTAAGCCAAGTGCAAGTTACCACCTTCAGTGAAGAGTCTCGTTTAGCCTACGACCGAGTGCAACTCTCTAGCTACTTTTCGGGAAAAAGCGCCGATGATTTGATGATGACCTCACCGGAGTATTACGACGAACACGGTGTGCAGTATTTTGTTAATGACAAGGTAGTAGAGATCCTCACTCAAAAAAAACTGATCGTGACTGCAAGTGGACGACGTGAGCATTACGACAAACTGGTATTAGCCACCGGTTCTTATCCCTTTGTGCCACCCATCCCACGCCCAGATGACCAAAGCGCTAAAGAAAATATTCTGGTTTATCGGACCATTGAAGACTTAGAAGCCATGACCAAGTCTGCTGAAAATTCCAAAATCGGCGTCGTTGTGGGTGGAGGTTTACTTGGTCTAGAAGCCGCTAAAGCGCTGAAAGATTTAGGCATGCAAACCCATGTAGTGGAATTTGCCCCGCGTTTAATGGCGGTACAAGTCTGTGATGGCGGCGGAGCAATCCTTCGCACCAAGATTGAAGAGCTAGGGGTACAAGTACATACCGAGAAAAATACCCAAGAAATTGTGGCCGGAGACACCACTCGCTACCGGATGAACTTCGCCGACGGCAGCAGCTTAGATACCGATATGATTTTGTTCTCTGCCGGCATTCGACCGCAGGATCAACTCGCCAGAGAAACCGGTCTAGAGCTAGGACCTAGAGGAGGCATTGTCATCAATGATCAGTGCCAAACCTCTGATCCCGACATCTATGCGATTGGTGAATGTGCGCTATGGCAGGGCAAAATCTTCGGCTTGGTGGCACCGGGTTATAGCATGGCCAAGGTCGCGGTAGACCACATCGCTGGTGAACAAAGCAAACTCTTCACCGGCGCCGACATGAGCACCAAACTCAAACTGATGGGCGTAGACGTAGCCAGTATTGGTGATGCCCATGCCAGCAGCGAAGGGGCATTAAGTTACAGTTTGAGCGACGAAGCGCGTCAGGTATACAAAAAAGTGGTGACCAACGCCGCCGGTGACCGTTTGCTCGGTGCGGTACTAGTAGGTGATGCCGAGGATTACGGCGCTTGGCTACAGCTGTTCTTAAATGACATGCCACTGCCAGTAGCCCCTGAATACTTATTAGTCCCCTCTAGTGAAGAGGGCGCAGCTAGCGCCATGGGAGTGGATGCGCTTCCCGACAGTGCACAAATCTGTTCTTGTTATGACGTGACCAAAGGGCAAATTTGCCAAGCAGTGCGTGACGGTGCTACCAGCATGGCCGATATTAAAGCCACCACTGGTGCCGCCACGGGTTGTGGTGGTTGTAGCGCCCTCGCGGTGCAGGTAATGAATGCCGAGTTAGCCAACCTCGGGGTTGAAGTCAGCAATGATATCTGTGAACACTTCGCCTATTCTCGTGCCGAACTCGCCGACATCGTGCGGGTGAAGAAAATCAAAACCTTTGAGCAGCTCATAAAAGAACACGGAAAGGGGCACGGCTGCGAAATTTGTAAGCCCGCTATTGGCTCTATTCTAGCCACCTTCTGGAATGACTACATCCTTAAAGATGAGCATATCGCCCTGCAAGATACCAACGATATCTTCCTAGGAAACATGCAAAAAGACGGCACTTACTCGGTAGTACCACGGATTGCTGGGGGCGAAATTACCCCTGACAAACTGATTGTATTAGGCCAAGTAGCAAAAGAGTTCGATCTCTACACCAAAATTACCGGTGGTCAGCGGGTTGACCTATTTGGCGCCCAGCTACACGAACTACCACAAATATGGGCCAAGTTAATTGATGCCGGCTTTGAAACCGGACATGCCTATGGCAAATCCTTACGTACCGTTAAATCCTGCGTGGGGTCCACTTGGTGTCGCTATGGTGTGCAAGACAGCGTCGGCATGGCCATTCTCTTAGAAAATCGTTACAAGGGGCTACGAGCTCCACACAAAATTAAGTTTGGTGTGTCAGGGTGTACTCGTGAGTGCGCCGAAGCACAGAGTAAAGATATTGGTGTTATTGCAACAGAGGGCGGTTGGGGTCTGTATGTTTGTGGTAACGGTGGTATGCGCCCTCGACACGCCGATTTATTCGCTACCGACCTAGACGACGTCACCCTAATGCGCTACATCGACCGAGTATTAATGTTCTATGTGCGCACAGCCGACCGCTTACAACGCACCTCGGTGTGGTTAGAAAATCTAGAAGGCGGTTTAGCCTACCTTAAACAGGTGGTGATTGAAGACAAACTGGGGATCTGCGAAGAACTCGAGGCCGGCATGAATCACGTGGTTGAAAGTTATCAATGTGAATGGAAAGCCACCATTAACGACCAAAAGAAACTACAGCGCTTCCGCCAGTTTATTAATGCTGCCGAACCAGACAGCAACCTTCAGTACGTTCGAGAGCGAGGCCAGCGCCGTCCCGCCACCGAAGAAGAACGTATTAACAGCATTGAAATCGTAGCAGCTCGCTAACAAGGAGAGTGATGATGAGTGAACTAGCAACTGAAACCTGGACCGAAGTCTGTCGCAAATCGCAGCTTAGCCCTGGCACCGGCGTCTGCGCCTTAGTCAAAGGCCAACAAATTGCCATTTTTTGGGAAGGCCTAAGTGATCAGATCTTTGCCTTAAGTAACTATTGCCCCTTTGGCAAAGTCAACATGTTATCACGCGGCATCATTGGCGATTACCAAGGCGAGTTAATGGTGGCCTCACCGCTTTACAAGCAGCGCTTTAGCCTAGCTACCGGACGCTGCCTTGATGACGAGAGCGTCAGCATTCCTACCTATAAGGTAAAAGTAGAAGGTGACAGCATCAAAGTCGCCGCTTAGCGCAAACTTCAACCAATAATAACAAACTGACCACGTCGGCTTCCGGCGTGGTCTACACCTCTTTACTGTTTTTGAGACATCATTATGAGTGCAGAACGCTTTAACTTATTTTCCTTTAGCGGGAAAATGAAGATACTCCACATGAGCTGGATGGCTTTTTTCATCACCTTTTTGGTCTGGTTCAACCATGCGCCATTAATGGCCAGCATAGCGACTAGCCTAGGCTTAACACCCAGCCAAATAAAAACCTTATTGATACTCAATGTGGCTTTAACCATTCCAGCCCGAATTGTAATTGGCATGTTCACCGATAGGTTTGGTCCTCGCCTTACTTATTCATGTTTGCTGGCTGTTTGTTCCCTCCCCTGTTTCATGTTCGCTTTTGCCAATAGTTTTGAGCAGGCGGCAATAGCACGCTTTCTACTAGGCTTTATTGGCGCGGGTTTCGTCATCGGCATTCGCATGGTATCGGAATGGTTTCCGGCCAAAGAGCTTGGCACGGCAGAAGGTATTTATGGCGGCTGGGGCAACTTTGGTAGCGCCGCTGCCGCCATATTACTGCCCAGCCTTGCATTGATCTTTGGTGGCGAAGATGGCTGGCGCTATGCGGTTGCCGCAACGGGCGTACTCAGCCTGCTATTTAGTATTATTTACTACAAAAACAGCAGCGATACGCCTAAGGGTTCTACCTATTTTAAACCCCAAAATGTCGGAGCAATGGAAGTCACCAGCAAAGCCGATTTGGCGTTATTGCTGATCATGAAACTGCCGATGTACGCGACCTTGGCCTTATTAGCCTGGAAACTCTCTCCTGCTGGGGTAAAAATGCTTAGCCAAGAACTGGTTTACTCCTGTTACCTTGCTTTGATTGCCCTTTACGCTTTGGATTTTTGGAAAACTTATCAAGTTAATAAAAACCTGTTTGTAAAGCCGGTCGCTGACATCGAAAAGTATAAATTTAAACAAGTTGCGGTTCTCAACGTCTTGTACTTTGCCACGTTTGGCTCAGAACTCGCGGTAGTGTCAATGTTGCCGCTGTTTTTTAGTGAGGTATTTAAACTCGACATGGTGTATGCCGGTTTGCTCGCTTCGGCTTACGCATTTATGAATTTAGCTTCGCGCCCTGGTGGCGGCTGGATTTCCGACCGTTTTGGTCGCAAAAAAACCTTGTTAATACTCACTGCAGGGCTAGCCTTGGGTTACTTTGGCATGGGTCAGATTGACGGTACTTGGCCACTGTTTTTGGCGGTAGCAATGGCAATGGCCTGCTCCTTTTTTGTACAAGCAGGTGAAGGCGCTGTGTTTGCGGCCGTACCGCTAATCAAACGTCGTTTAACCGGACAAATCGCCGGGATGACAGGGGCATACGGAAACGTTGGTGCGGTCTTTTACCTCACCGTACTCAGCCTGGTCAGCTACCAAAGCTTTTTTTATGTGATTGGCGCAACAGCCATACTTGGCTTTGTTACCCTACTGTTACTAGAAGAGCCTAAAGGAAGCATCGCTGAAGTAGGCCCTGATGGCGAAGTTACGCTAATCAGTGTTAGCTAACTAACTCAGCTTGAACCCAGTTTAAGGAAAGAAACCGAGTGTTAGAACCAGCAACATCCGCCGCAATAGCTGCGGATAGCAAGCAAGTTAGCCACAGCGAAAAAGCACCCTCTGTCGCTAGCAGCAAATTGGAGGCGTCCTTTGGGGGCGCCTCCATTTGTGGTCCCAAAGCAGAAAATCAAGACGCTTGTGTTGCCAAAGTGCCTACATCTTGGGCTCGTTATTACAAGGGGATTGTGGCGGTATTAGCCGATGGTTTGAGCAGTGCCGAGCACGCTAAAATGGCCGCCCATATCTCTGTAACTCAATTCGTAGAGGACTATTACGCCACACCAGAGAGTTGGTCTGTTAATAAATCGGCGGCTCAAGTCGCTAAGTCCTTGAACAATTGGTTATTTCAACAAGGCCAGCAAACTGGCTCCTATGCCTGCACCTTGTCAGCTTTAATTGTTAAATCTCGGCAAGCTCACTTATTCCATGTTGGTGATAGTCGAATTTACCGCTTACGCGGCGATACTCTGCGCCAGCTCACTCGCGATCATGTGCAAATTCGCGGTAACCAAAAAAACCACCTCACCCGAGCGATGGGCGTCGATTCGAGTCTAGAGCTCGACTATTCAAGCTGTGACATTGAACCAGGGGATTTGTATCTACTGAGTAGTGATGGCCTACACGACGCTCTCAGCGAGCAACAGTTAAAAACCCTGTTACAAGGCAACTTTACTAGCTTAGAGCAGCAAGCCCAGACCATGGTTAAGGCTGCCGAGCTAGCGGGAAGCGACGATAACATCAGCGCCATGTTGGTCAGCATTGATAATGTAGCGCTAGCCGAGTTAGATGAAAGCCGTGCCCAGTTACTCAATTTGCCCATTCCCCCGGTCATGTCGGTGGGTAATAAGATTGACCATTATCGGGTTTGTGAAGTTATTCATAGTAGTCCGCGCAGCCATGTCTACTTAGTGGAAGAGCTGAATCAACTTGCTCAACAACAAGGCCGGGTTAAAATCCTTAAAGCGCCAGATGCCAACATGGCAGATGACCAAGATTATATGACCGGTTTCGCCCGAGAAGAATGGGTGGGTCGAGTCGTGAATAGTCCTTATATCATGCGAACCTTTGAGCCTCAGCAGCATCGTCGTTTTCGCTACATAGTTGCAGAATATGTTCCGGGTATTACCCTACGCCAATGGATGGAGCAGCACCCCCATCCTCCACTAACTCAGGTATTAAGGCTGCTACAAAAGCTGGCCAAAGCCCTACGCACCTTGCGCCGTTATGAAATGGTGCACCGAGATCTAAAACCGGAAAACATCATTATCAGCGCCAATGAACAGCTAAAACTGGTGGATTTTGGAACCGTACTGTCTGCCGAACAACTGGAGCAAAGCCAAACCAATACGGCTCCCGTTGGCTCCGTGCAATATATCGCACCCGAGTACCTACTGGGTGAAACCGGCCATCACCGCAGCGACATATTTTCCTTTGCCGTTATCGCCTATGAAATGCTATCTGGGAAGCTGCCTTTTAAGCAGGCCAACCGCCAACAAATAGCTCGACGCCATTATGCAGACTGGCATTACCAAACCATTCAACAGTTCCGCAACGATTTACCAGACTGGTTAGACGCAGCTCTAGAGCATGGCTGCCAAGCCAAGCCACAACAGCGCTATCAAAGCCTGTCGGAGCTGCTACATGACATGCAGCATGCCAATCCAAAACTACGCCTTAATCACCAAGGCAAACCTTTAATTGAGCGCAACCCAGTACGTTTTTGGCAGTCAAGCTGCGTAATATTGTTGTTAATAATACTGTGGCTGAGTTATCGACAATTTAGCTAATTTTCATTAATTAAAAACCAACTTACGTAAAAGCCTGAACTCCCCTAAGTGCCTACTATAAGCGCACTTTTCTGCTAGTTTGTGGTTAGCATGTCGTCAACCCCCAAAAGTAAAACCTTAGAAAAAGGCCTGTTCGGTATGGCCTTACCGATATTTGGTGAATTCTCCTTGAACATGTCGGTGCCGGTGCTAGACGCCTTATTTCTGAGTCAGGTGTCTGATCAAGCCGCCGCATCGGTGGGTGCAGTGATGCCGTGGTTTTCTATGGCCATCGTTTTTTTTGCCGCCACTGGCATTGCCGGAGCGAGTCTCGCCTCGCAATACATGGGCAAACAGAATTACTCACGCGCCAATCTGATACTGGCCGGTTTAGTCATATTAAGCCTAATTACCGGGCTGCTTTGTGGGCTATTTTTCCTTAGCCAAGCCGGCAATATTGGTCGCTGGATGAGCCTGCCCAACAACATGCATGCAATGGCGACTGAATATTTGATTATCGCCGGCTCCGCCATTGGCTTCATGGGCTTAAGAATGACCCTCGCCAATATCTGCAACAGCTATGGACAGTCGCATTGGAATACCATATCGGCGGCGGTGATGTTGGTTAGCAATGTCATCGGTAATGGCGTATTGGTGCTGGGCTGGTTTGGTGCAACACCACTAGGGGTCACTGGGGTAGCCATCGCGAGCCTAATTGCTTGGGTACTCAGCTTAAGCTTTAATTTATTCGTCGTAATACTACTGATAAAAGTACGTTTGCCATTGCTAGAGGCAATAAAACAGCCGAGCAAAACCTTAACGCCCATTCTTAAAATTGCCGTGCCTTCAGCCCTCGAACCCTTTTCTTATCAGAGCTTTGTCATGGTGATGAATCTAATGATAGTGCAGTTGGGTGAGGCGGCCATCACCATTCGTATTTATGCCTTAAATATTTACGTTTATTGCACCATGTTATTGATTGCCTTAGGGGTGGCCAATACCATGCTAGTTACCCAATTAGCCGGAGCCGGCAAATTTGAAGAATGCCATCAACAGATGCGCCAAGGGCTACGATGGGGCTTAAGTGCAGTAGCGGTAGTAGCTAGCCTCATTTATCTATTTCACCAAGCGCTATTGGAGATCTTCACCGACAACCCTGAAGTACTGGGTTTGGGGGTAATAGTGTGCCTGATTCATAGCATCAACGAGCCCTGCCGAGCAGTCAACATCATTAGCGGTAATGTATTACGTGGCTGCGGTGATGCCATTTATGTTACTGGCAACGCAATCGCCGTGACTTGGCTATTTTCGGTACCCTTGGCTTACTTGTTGGGCATTTACTGGGGACTAGGTCTTTACGCAATTTTATTAGCAGGGGTGCTGGATGAATTCATTCGCAGCCAAATTAACTGGCGTCGCTGGAAGAGTGATAAATGGAAGCGAAAACTCGCTCCCGACTAACTCACTAACTGGGTTCAATTTCTTTGATATGGCGATGCACCGAAAACCAAGAGGCAATTAAGCCCAGTAAGGTGGCAAATAGCATCAGCAAAGCAAATTCACGGAAATCCAAACCAGATAGGTAAATATCCTGCTGATACAACAAGCCCACTTGTTGTAAGGCATATTCAGTCCAGATCAGCAGGATATTGCCCAATACCCAAGCCATTAGCCCGCCAACAATACCAAACCAAAAACCGGTATAAAGAAACGGCCGCTGAATAAAAGCATCGGTAGCGCCAACCAACTTCATCACTTCAATTTCATTACGGCGGTTAAGAATATTTAAACGCAGCGTATTACTAATGATTAAGGCTACCGCGCTCAAGAGTAGTAAAATCAGCAACCATGCAGCCTGCTGAAACATCGACACCATGGTATCTAAGCGCTCTAGCCATTCTATGTCTAAACGGCCTTCATCTACCAAACTGTGCTGCTGCAAACTTTCCAGCAGAATTTTAGCCGCGCCGGCACTGTTAAAGTCGGCGCTGGGTTGTACCAATAAAACATCAGGTAAGGGATTCTCTGGCAATAGGGTGAGCACATCTTCAAAGCCGCTGGTTTGTTGAAACTCTTCCAAACCCTGTTGCTTGGTCACTAGCTCAACACTGGCTACCTGCTCCATGCTAGCAATATTTTGCTGCAAAGCATCACGCTGCTGCGGACTAATGTCTTGACGAAGAAACAGGCTGATTTGGCTATCGCTCTTCCAATAATTGGTGAGCTGCTGAATATTTTTGGTCGCCAGATAGAAGCTCGACGGCAAGGCTAAACACACACCAATTACCGCTATGGTTAATAGGGAGCTCGCTGGCGTGCGCCATAACTCGCCAAGGCTGGCAATACACTGCTGTAGATGGCGCACCCAAAACATCATAAAACGTACCGGAAAACTCACCTTCACTTGCGGCTTTGCTCCCACCATTATCGCGCCTCCTGAGCCTGAACCGCGCTGTCTAACAGCTGGCCGTTGCTTAATACCAAGCGTTGATAATGCATTTTGGCAATCAAACTCAAGTCGTGGCTGGCAATGAGCACCGCCACTCCCACTCGGTTAAACTCTTCAAACAAACGAAAGATTTCTAAGGACAAGGCCGGGTCAAGATTACCGGTGGGCTCGTCGGCAATCAAAATAGAGGGTTTATTCACCACCGCTCGAGCAATACCCACCCGCTGCTGTTCACCGCCAGAGAGAATCACTGGGGTACATTTGGCTTTGTCGAGCAAACCCACCTTATCTAAGGCTGCCGCCACGCGACGTTTAATGTTGTGCATGCTGTAACCTTCAATCACCAAGGGAAGCGCTACGTTATCAAATACCGTACGATCCATGAGCAATTTGTGGTCTTGAAAGATCACGCCCATTTGGCGGCGTAAGTAAGGTATTTTGCGATGGCTAATTCGGCTGATGTCGTCACCATTCACCCATACCTTGCCGTCACTAGGGCGTTCCATAGCAGTAATCAGTTTAAGCAAGGTACTCTTGCCAGCGCCAGAATGGCCGGTTAAAAATGCCATTTTTCCATGGGCAAGTTGAAACGATACTTTTTGTAAGGCGCGTTGGCTACCAGGATACACCTTACTCACTTGTTCAAAACGGATCATTCATCGACCTTTTCTGGCTAGTGCATTTACTTAATTAGGCTTCGTCACTCTCTTCCTGACTGAATAAGGCATCAACGAAGGCTTGGGCTTCAAATTCACGTAAATCATCGATCCCTCACCCACACCAATATAACGGATCGGCAAGGCAAACTTATCCGCCAAGGCAAAAATCACTCCACCCTTAGCCGTGCCGTCAAGCTTGGTGAGAGTTAAGCCACTTAGCCCCACCGCCTGATTAAACAAGTTTGCCTGACTAATCGCATTTTGGCCGGTGCTGGCGTCAATGGTTAACATAATTTCATGGGGAGCAGCATCGTCCAACTTCTTCATTACTCGAACAATTTTCTTTAGCTCTTCCATTAAGTGCGCTTTATTCTGCAAGCGTCCAGCGGTGTCGGCAATCAATACATCGATATTTCGTGACTTAGCTGCTTGAAAGGCATCAAAAATTACCGAAGCGCTATCGGCGCCGGTATGCTGTGCAATCACCGGGATTTGATTTCGTTCGCCCCATACTTGCAACTGCTCTACTGCCGCGGCTCTAAAGGTATCACCCGCCGCCAACATCACCGACTTGCCTTGGCTTTGGTATTGCTTGGCCAGCTTGCCAATGGTGGTGGTTTTACCCACGCCATTTACGCCCACCATTAAAATCACAAACGGCCCTTCACTACGGCTAACATCCAAGGGCGCTTCAACCTGTTTAAGTAGGCTGCCCATATCTGACTTAAGCTGCTGATAGAGTGCTTCGCCATCTTTGAGCTCGCTGCGTTTCACGTGACTTTCCAAGTTTTGGATAATTTTCAGCGTAGTGTCCACCCCAACATCGGCCACCAGCAGTTGTTCTTCTAACTCTTCAAAAAGCTCATCATCGATTTTGCGCCCCTTGAATAGCGAGAAAAAGCCCCAGCCTAGATTTTGTCGCGTGCGGCGTAAGCCAGCTCGCAAACGGGCGAATAGGCCCATTTTTTTCACGGGCTCTGCAGCCTCAGAACTGACTCGCTTTTCTGACTCAGCTTCGGCTTCACTTTCGGCTTGGGCTTCACGCTCGGCTTGAGCTTCACGTTCGGCTTGCGCTGCAAGTTCGGCTTGGGCTGCAAGCTCGGCTTGCGCTTCAAGCTCGGTTTGGGCTGCAAGCTCGGCTTGGGCTGCAAGCTCGGCTTGGGCTGCAAGCTCGGCTTGGGCTGCAAGCTCGGCTTGGGCTGCAAGCTCGGCTTGGGCTGCAAGTTCGGCTTGGGCTTCACGCTCGGCTTGGGCTGCAAGTTCGGCTTGGGCTGCAAGTTCGGCTTGCGCTTCACGTTCGGCTTGCGCTTCAAGCTCGGCTTGCGCTGCAAGTTCGGCTTGCGCTTCACGTTCGGCTTGCGCTTCAAGCTCGGCTTGCGCTTCACGTTCGGCTTGCGCTTCAAGCTCGGCTTGTTGCTGCTGAGCTAAATCAAGTGCTTCTTGCTCAGTGGATGCTTGCTCGGAAGGATCGTTAGATTGTTGTTCGTTGTTTTTATTTCGGCCAAACCAAGAAAATAGGCCCTTCTTTTTTGCCATTACTGCAAAACCTTTTTACCAGTAAACGACGTTGGCTGTTACAATGCCCACGTCCAATCAATATTGCTCGAATATTAACATAGTTTCTCAATGGTCTAAGTAAATGGCACGGCTTTCCGCAAGAAAACATACAAATCAAACTAACAATCCCCGTAAAGGCAGTGGTCAGATAAGGATTATTGCCGGCCAATGGCGTGGTAGAAAACTCAAGGTATTGAATAGTGAAGGCTTACGCCCCACCACTGACCGAGTCAAAGAAACCGTATTTAACTGGTTGAGCCCCTACCTTCACCAAAGCCATTGCCTCGATTTATTCGCCGGCAGTGGCGGCTTAGGTTTTGAAGCCTTATCACGTTATGCGGCCTTTAGCACTTTTGTTGAAAAAGATGCCGCGGCCGCCAAACAGTTAAAAGCTAACCTACAACTATTGGAGCTTTCAAGCGAGCAGGCCAAGCTAGTCAACCAAGACGCTTTGCAGTTTTTAAATCAGCGTCCTAGCGAACCCTACGACGTGGTATTTATCGACCCACCGTTTCGCAAGAACTTACTGCAGCCCAGCTGTGAGTTATTACACCTCAACGGTTGGCTTAAGCCAGATGCCTTGGTTTATCTAGAATTTGAAAACGAAGGTAGCGAGCCCAACTTACCCAACAACTGGCAGTGCATTAAACAAAAGCAAGCCGGTCAAGTGAATTACCGTTTATATCAAGTTGAATAAGAGTTAAGCACGATGTTTATTAAAATAGGAAAAGCCTTCATGGCCGCCATGTGGCTAGCCATGTTACTCAGCCCGGTTATTTTTGTGGCGCCGTATAACTGGATCTTACCGCTAGTAGGCGGCTTTCTTCTGCTATTACATGCAGTACAACTCTTTGCCATTGTTGGCACCCTGCAACAAGCAGGCGTATTAAGAAAAGGCGACAAATTACAAATTTTAATTTTTGGCTTTTTTGCGATGTGGCAAATCCATAAGCGCATGTCGGAACAGCAAAAGTGAAGCTAATTCAGCTTGCTTGTGCCAGCATGGGATGTGTAAGTCTGGCCAGTACAGCAATGAATGTCACTATTTTAGAAGATGCCCAGCACCAACGCAGCGGCTCATGGACTCAAATTTTACCTTATGCCTACTACACCGAAAACCTACAATGGGGAGTAGGTGTTGGAGTCGGCGCAGCTGGATATATTCAATCAAGCGCAAGCATGGTGGCAACAGCGACCGTCACCAGCAACAATAGCTGGATGGGCTTTCTTTACAGCGGTGACTACCAACTGCCTTTTGCCGATAGGCTGTTTTTTGATACCACCCTATACCGCACCAACTTCACCCACAATCCACAGTATGTGAATGGTAATCCAGACTATTCCGACCAAGCAGCGGGTAGCAACGATTCCAGCATCAATAATCGTGTTTTTAGCCATACTCAAGGCCAAGAATACCGCTTTCGCTTTCGTTACTTACTGCCAATCGGCCACGCTAAAGATTCACCAATTCATACCTTTAGAGTACGCAAGGGTGAAGTGCTCGAAGGCTATCAGGCCGGAGGTGATAGTTGGAATCCGCTCAGCAGTGGCCGAACCATCGTTCAGTTAGAGCCGTATTTTTGGCAGCAAGATATTGGCGAATACAATGCTTACCAATACGCGACGAAATCTGCTGGACTGCGTTTAGAACTGGAATACGACAACCGAAATTACCATCAAAACCCTACTCGTGGCAGCCGCCAGCGTTTTAGTATCACTCGAGATTGGGGAGGCAATAGTCGTCCGTCTTGGTCGCTTTGGGAGTTTTCGGCCGCTAAATATATTAGCTTACCGCGTCGCTCTTGGGCTCAAAATCAAGTAATAGCACTGGGTTTTGCTACCTCAGATACACCAACTTGGAATAGTAGCAGCCAACACGATGGACAAACCCGTTATCACCGCCCGGCATGGTTTGCTGGCTCGCGCTTAGGAGGCATGGATAGGTTAAAGGGCTACGAAGCAGCGCGTTTTCACGACCGCTCAATGATTTATTACTCTGCGGAATACCGTTTTACCCCAAATTGGAATCCTTTGCCTAAAGTGCCAGTGATGAACTGGTTCAACGTACCCGCTTGGTACTGGGTAGCCTTTGCCGAAGCCGGCCGAGTGGCCGACCAATACAATCTAGCCACCTTGCATCGCGATATGAAATACAGCCTAGGCCTAAGCCTAAGAATCATGATGGAAGGCGTAGTACTGCGCGGTGATATAGCCAGCAGCGGTGATGACAATGTATTTCGTCTGGGGATCAACCACCCCTACTAGCCTGCTTGCGGATTACAGGGATAACCAGTAGTCCGCAATCCCATCTAGGAACATTTGTACCGACAACATAATCAGCAACATGCCCATCAAGCGCTCCATTGCCTTGAGGCCTTTTTCTCCCAGCAAGCGCAATAAAATACCGCTGAAAAGGAAAATCACCACGCTGATCCCCCAAGCGATTAACAGGGCTAACGACCAGTCCAGCATTCGACTACCATCTTGATTAGCTAGCAGCATTAACGAAGCTAATACCGATGGTCCAGCAATCATCGGGATCGCCATCGGCACCAAGAAGGGCTCTTCCCCTGCGGCGAGGCCCGCCACCCCACCAGGCTTAGGGAAGATCATTCTTAAAGCAATCAAGAATAAAATCACGCCACCCGCAATACTAACGGCTTCCTGACGCAAATTTAAAAAGCCGAGGATTTGTTCACCAGCAAACAAGAAGGAGAACATCACAACCAAGGCAAATACCAGTTCACGTAATAATACGATGCGTCGGCGTTTAGGATCGAGGTGCTTCACCATACTGAGGAATACTGGCAAATTGCCTAGCGGATCCATGATTAAAAACAACATCACAGCTGCCGATAACATATCCATTAACTGACTCTCTTACTCGTGGTTATTACAAGATATAAAAAAGCCAGAGCATAACACTCTGGCTTGTTCGACGCTCAGCATAATTTCATTTCAATAGTCATGGTTTAGCCAAGCAATAGGTTTTAAAGGATAAAACAAACAACTATCAAATGGCGGTGTTATTCATCGTTTAAACCCTAGGCAACCGCTCGCTATAACTCGCGAAGGAAACGGCTAAAAAGCACCGTCTTTAGACATTAATGGTGCGAACAGATCTTTGATTCACTAGTAGTAAAGCCGTGCTCAGCTTCAACAAACTTACCGCGCTCTTTCAATAACGCGATCAATTGCTTGGCATTCATATCCTTGTGGCTACAGGTATGATAGCGACTAGCTTCACCAAAGGTATCATTCATTAACTGCTCTAAAGATTCAGCGGTGTAGCTTCCACCCTGCGCTAACATCAGTTCCATGACTTTGTGTCCATGAATAGATTGACTCATTGCGATCTCCCAAAAAAAAGCGGTGGTCACTATATCAGCAGACCACCGCGTCTTTTTTGCGTTAAAACAAGCTAGATAAGTCTATCGATATTTTTTGCTGCCAATTGCTGCTGGTAAGACTGAATAGAACTCTGTAACAAGGCATCATTTTGCGCCTGCTGAGAGGTAGACTGAGCATAATTGGTGTCGAGAATGCGTGAACGCGCAGCACTTTGTGCCTCTATCGCGGCTTGAGTTGAGCGAAAGGCCGACTCTGCGGCATTACTTGAAGCGCCTAACTCAGCTTGCGTGCCATCAGTGGTTTGCTGGGCGCCTTGTAAAGCAGCTTGAGCGGTGGCGGGATCGTTCAAGTCGATACTATCAACGCCTAAGTCAGTGGCATTAGGAATGGCAGCTGTATTGGCGTCGACTTGCGCTTGTAAGGCCGCTATGTCGTCGGCATTATAAATACCGTTGCCACTTTGCACCACCAAGGCCTGATTTTGCTGTAATAGCTCGGTAGTACCCTGTAGTTGAGCTGACTGGATATTGTTTAAGCTCACTTGGTTTTGGTAGATATTACTATAAGCTTCATCGGCATTAATCCCACTGGTTAAACGCCCCGATATTTGCAAACCTGCCGGATCATCAGCTGCGGAATTAATCCGCTTACCGGAAGCTAATTTTTCAGCTTGTTCTTCCTGCCGCTTCTTCGCCTGCTCCATATAAAAGTCAGACGGAGCGGTCGTGGTTGAAACTTGCGAAATAGCCATAACACACCTTCTATAAAACTGTTTCTAGGGGAAAACCTAGCTGTACACTATTTAAGCATACCATTAATCTATAAATAGCGCAGCTTTTACACGCCTATTTGGGGGCATTTTCGCACTGGCAAGACCAGCAATATTCAAAGCTACCGGGGTTAATTTCACCGCATTCAAAACAAGTCCATTCAAGCTTTTGATTACGCTGATAATCTTTCAAGGCTAACTTGGCTCGCTCCCAGGCATATAAATTCACCTTCAAACTCACTTGAATAACTTCCATAGGAAGTTCACCGGCAGCTCCCGCGCAATATTGCCCATCGATGTGAGTTTCAATGCCAATATTGCCCAACATACCTTGCAACAACGCCGCTTCTAGTAAATTTTCAGCCCGATATAGCTCATGCCATTGCTCCATGAAGCTCTCCTTTTTAATCCTTGTTGTAACTATAGACCCGCATATTACTCTGCGTCGCGAAAAGCACTCTAATACGAATCAGCAAGCTCTAGCGCATAATTTAGGCTCTTCGTCCACTTAGCCACGCAACAAGACTAAGCACCAAAACAACACAACCGCGCACCAAAATGGACAAATCCACAAATTAATCACGCTTAAAGACGCACCAAACTAGTACTAAATTATGTAAAAACCACGTTAACATCGCGTTAAACGCCTTATATTGCATCAACTTAGTGCCGTAGTGAGAACTTATGGTGCAACATAGGCATAGTCCTTGCTTACTTTTGGCGCATTAAAAATCAATAGAAAACACTTAGGGAGTATTTTTAATGGAGAATATTAGTGAAGCGATCGACGTTTTGTCGCAAAGCGCGAACACTTTATTTATTCTGCTGGGCGCAATCATGGTTCTGGCAATGCATGCGGGCTTTGCTTTTTTAGAAGTCGGAACGGTTCGCCACAAAAACCAAGTTAACGCCTTAGTAAAGATCATTACCGACTTTGCGTTTTCTGGCTTGGCTTACTTTATTGTGGGTTACTATCTCGCTTACGGTAGCCACTTTTTTAATAGCGCCGAAATTCTTAGCCAAGGCAATGGCTACGAGTTGGTGAAATTTTTCTTCTTATTGACCTTTGCCGCAGCTATTCCTGCCATTGTCTCTGGTGGTATTGCTGAGCGAGGAAAATTTTATCCCTTCCTGATCGCTTCATCACTAATTGTAGGACTGGTTTACCCGATCTTTGAAGGCATCATTTGGAACGGCAATTACGGCTTTCAAGCTTGGTTAGAAGCTCAATTTGGTGCTGCCTTTCACGATTTTGCTGGTTCTGTGGTGGTGCATGCCATGGGTGGCTGGTTAGCGTTAGTGGCAATAAAAATATTGGGCGCACGTAAAGGCCGTAAACCCGGTGTTGCCTTTGCTCCTTCCAACATTCCCTTCCTCGCTTTAGGCGCATGGGTACTCACTGTGGGTTGGTTCGGCTTCAACGTTATGTCTGCCCAAACCATGGATGGAATCAGTGGCTTAGTGGCGGTAAACACACTCATGGCCATGGTAGGCGGAACCATAGTGGCCTTGCTAATTGGCCGCAACGACCCCGGTTTCGTGCACAATGGTCCCTTAGCGGGATTAGTTGCAGTGTGTGCCGGTTCCGACTTGATGCATCCACTCGGCGCATTGGTCACCGGAGGCATTGCCGGAGCCTTATTCGTATGGGTATTTACTTGGTTACAGCAACACTCCAAGCTTGATGACGTATTAGGCGTATGGCCACTGCACGGCCTCTGTGGAGTATGGGGTGGTATTGCTGCTGGTATCTTTGGCAGCCAAGCTTTAGGTGGCTTAGGCGGCGTCTCTTTCGCTAGCCAGTTAATTGGTAGCTTGTTAGGTGTAGCAATTGCCTTAATTGGCGGTGTGATTGTCTATGGTGCAGTGAATGCGGTAGCTGGGCTGCGTTTGTCTGAAGAAGATGAATTCCACGGAGCTGACTTAGCCATTCACAAAATTAGCGCGACCAATAACGACCGCTAAAACTCAAGGCGCTCACCACAAGGGTGAGCGCCTTATTCTTGCAACCTTCAAATCGCTTGAGCTACAACTCGATAATGTCCAAGTTATAATCGATTTGGCTTAAATACTGTTGCTCATTCTCTAAATCAGCTCGAGTGAGTGGGTTGTTTTGCAGCCACTGCTGCTCCAGCAACAAACTCATTTGCTGTTCAGCCGCTCTAAACTGTATTTCAGGCAAGGCCTGACGACGCTTACCTCGATTAAAGATCACCGCCAAACGTAATACTAAACAAGCCTTGAGCAAGGCGCTATTGTCTAATGGAAACTGCTTACTAGGGAAACGCTTACGGTGAGCCAATACCAAGGCCGCAAGGTGCTGTTGCTCAATACGAGAGAAACCGGCAAGGTCGACATTCTCTACTATGTAAGCGCCATGCTTGTGATAGTCATTATGCGCTACATCCAAGCCCACCAAAAACAACAGCGAAGCCCAAGTGAGCAATTTACTGGTTTCTAACTCATCTAAGTCCCAAGTTTCAGCTACCTGCTTAAGCAACAATTGGCAAGTATTATCGACTCGCTCACTCAATTGGCTATCTACATGATAACGCTCAGCTAATCGCTGCACGCTGCTAGGCCGAATATCGGTATGCTCTAGGCGTCCTTTCAATTCATACAACAAACCTTCACGCAAGGCCGATTCGGCAGCGTGCATGGTGTCGATATTTAGGGCTTGGAAAATCGCGTGTAATACCACAACCCCACCCAAGAACACCGGCTGGCGCTCTTCAGAAAGGCCTTTAAGTGGCAAGTTACACTCACCGGCTTCAAGGTAGCAATTAAGAATGGCTTCTAGGCCTGCTAGCTGAATATCAGCATCACAGAACTGGTTTTCAGCACAGACTTTAGCCACCGCTTTTATGGTTCCGGAGGCACCAAGGCACTCCTGCCAACCATGATCAAGATAATCTTCTACCGCTGGAAATAACTGTTGGGAGCAGTACACATTGGCTTTTTCTAGGCGGTTTTTACTAACCCGTCCATTCTTAAAAAATAACTTGGTAATCGCCACACAGCCCATGTCTAAGCTTTCTTTAAGCTTAAGCTCCATGCCCTCACCTAAGGCGAGTTCAGTGCTGCCACCACCGATATCCACCACTAAACGCGGCCCATTGGTAGGCGCTTGATAATGAGCAACACCAAGATAGATTAGGCGAGCTTCTTCTTCACCGGAAATGACCTCGACCGGATGACCCAAGCGCTGCTGGGCGGCCTGCAGAAACACCTCTGAATCGATAATGCTACGTAGGGTCTTAGTGCCCACCACTCGAACACTGCCGGGCTTAAACTCTCTGAGCCGCTCGCCAAAGCGATCTAAGCAGGCTTGGGCTCGATTCCAAGCGGCGGCGTCTAAACTGCCGTCATCTTGCAAGCCCCAGCCTAAGCGCACCATCTCTTTAACTTTATCGCGGATTTTTAGCTCACCATCTTGCCAATCAGCAATAATTAAATGGAAGCTATTACTGCCTAAATCCAATGCAGCCAACTGCTCGGTTTTCGGACTCAATAAACGCGACAAATTAAACATATTTCAACCCTAGTGAAACACCAACAAGAACAACATAAAGTCTAGCTAATTTACTTTAATATAAAGCGTTTTAACATAGCTTCGATATCAATTACCTGTTGCTGCAAGGCCTCGCTAGATTGCGCCACCCGCTCAATTTGCTCAAAGTTATCCTCTGCTACCTCGGCAATTACGTTTACGTTGCGGGTCACATCACTAGCGACATGATGTTGCTCTTGAGCGGCGACGCTGATCTGATCGGTCATTTCACGCATCTGCGTCATGTTGTTACGAATGGTTAAGATGGCCTCACGAGATTTCTCAGCCAACTCTTTTGATTGACTCATTTGTTGGCGACTTGCCGCCATGGCCTCAAACACTTGGCTAGATTCACGTTGTAAGGTAGTAATCATTTCTCTCACCGACTCCGTGCTCTTGGTTGTTTGACTGGCTAAGCTACGTACTTCATCGGCCACCACCGCAAAGCCTCGCCCTTGCTCGCCGGCCCGAGCCGCCTCAATAGCCGCATTTAGAGCCAATAAATTGGTTTTTTCGGCGATGCCATCAATTACCTCAATAATTGAACCAATTTGCTTGCTCGCCTCGGCCAACTTATCCACCTGGCCAGAGGTACTCTGCAGCGCATCATCCAAACTATCAATCATGTCGATATTTTGGTTCATCACCTGTTGGCCTTGATCAATATTATCTTCCACCGCTAACGAGAGTTCTCTGCTGCTTTCTGTATTTGCAGCGACCTCTTTAATGGCCGACTCCATTTCGGTAACAGCCGTAGCCACACTGCTTAACTCTGCTGTTTGTTTATCTAACTTACTTTTCACCACGCTAGACGCCTGGTTGTTACGCTCAGATACTTCACTCAAATGATGAGCCGCAGTCTGAATTTGGCTAAATACATCTCGAGCTTGTTCAATCATACGATTAATCGCCGCCACCAAAATCGCAAACTCACCCGAATACTTGCCTTGCATGGTTTTGCTATAATCCCCTCGGCCAGTTTCAGGATCTGCGACTGGGTATGCTCCAAAGGCTTACGAATTAAACTAGCCAACCAATAAGCCACCGCTATGGCAAATAGAATCACCAAAGGAACCACCACCACAGTGATGGAGCGAGCTTGAGATATTAGTGACTTACCTTGGGCACTCGCCTCTGCACTCTGGCTATTAGCCAACTGAACAATATCGGTCACAATCACGTCTAATCCCGCCAATTGCTGGTTAATTTGCGAGGTTTGTAAAAAGATGTTTTCAATAGTCTGTTGGCTAGCAATATAACGCGCCACAATGCCCGTTGGCTGATTAAGCTGGCGGTTAAATTCAGCTAACAGTTCTTGTATTTGCGGATCAGAGAGAGCTTCTACTTCATCTACTAAAGATGAAAAATCATCATTAAAAACACTATTGTTGTATTGAATTTTTTGTACTAAATCGGCGATTTTGTCCGGTTCGCGAGTATTCACCATATTAGACAGCAAAAACTCCATTAAACCAAAACGCTCCATGACCAAAGCCAAAATGTCTTCAATGTAAGAGTCTTCGGCAGCAGCCGACGCAACAACCTTGGTCACACTGCGCTTCATATCTGATAGTTGGAATAAAAACTGGCTTAAATCGTCTCTTACCTTTTGGTCCTGTTCTAAATAAAGGCTTTGCTGCTGAGCCAATTCGCGGCCCTGAGAGCTAAGGGTATTTTTGACTCGCTCAACGTCATCAAGCTGTGTTTTTAAACCTTGAATATCAAAGGCCTGAGCATGAGCTCCTAGCTCTCTTACTAAGCTGTCGAGTGAACTCAAAGCCTGTTCGGCTTGGCCATTTATGCGTTGCAACTCTTCTAGATTTGCCGCATTTTCCAAACCCAACAGTTGGATCCCCGCGCGTAAGGCTTGGCTGCCAATCTGGTTGGCCAAGAGCTGAGTTTTTGCACTATTCTCTGTTAGCGTATTAAAGCTGGAATTCACCGTTTGAGCGAGTAAAAAAGCGCCGCCTCCCCCTGCTGCAATCACTAAGGTTAAAATGGCAAAGCCAATATACAATCGGTGAACAACTGAAATATCATTAATTTTTTTCCCCAACATACCCGCTACCTTCACTATAACTCTCTAATTTACCTGTTTTTAAGCCTAGTCAGGTTTCCTTTAATTATCTTTTTTAAAGTCTTGAGAGTGCGAGTTCACGCACATCCTCACAAGGTCTTTTTAACGCTTAAAGCGAAGCAAAAACGGCTGGAGAAACAAGCTGGAAACCTAATGAAAACTTATATTATTTTTTTCTAAACTATTGTAGCAAACAACCCTGCTAGAGGCAGTGATTTCGGGGCTTAGTGGCACATTTTTATAGATTTATCACTGAGTAAAAACTCTAATTATCATGCTTAAACAAGGCTCCGTGGGGAGTTAAATGTTGTATCACCGCAATAGGCATCTACACTGTTGATATAAACCAAGGGAACGCAATTTGATGGTAGTTGATGAGCTAACCTACTTTGTCCTGACCGTGTTACTAACTGTGGTTTCTGCCGCAGTGCTCACCCTCATTCGCATTTTTCACGGTCAGCGCCCCTGTTTAGACTGTTGGATTGTTGCCTCTTACGCACAAATTGTGGCGTTATTAATTTTGTTACTTCAAGCCACACCTTCCAATAGCAGTTTATTTCTAATGAACAGCTTATTTTGGGCTTCCTTTATATTAATCGTGGTGGGCCATCACAACTATTTACAGCTTAAACTTAATCGACGCTTCATTAGCCTAGTGATAGTCAGTTATCTAATATTGAACCTATACTCAACTCTATTTATTAACGATACAGTTCAAAGAGTTAGTATATTTTCCGCAGCAATTGCACTGTGCTGTTTTTATTGTGCCGTATTGTATTTTCGCTACTTCCTCAATAACCACAAACCAGCGTTATGGTTGGTCATTGGTTTATATCTATTCTTGGGAATCTGCCTGCTATTACGCATCTACTTTGCTAGGCAGCAGCAAGATGAATCCCAGCAGCTATTGCTAGGCGCACCAGCACTTTTATCACTGGCTTTGTTTACCGCTAACGCCCTACAAAGTTATGTATTCTACTTCTTAATGCACTGGCGACAGATAATTCAACTAGAACAATTGGCCAATTACGATGTCACTGGCGCCATGAGACGCAACTACTTCATAAAGCTCCTCGACAAAATGACTCGTCGTGCGCAATTTCGCGGCGCAGAGGTCGCGCTAATCTTCATCGACTTAGATCGTTTTAAGCTAATCAACGATAACTATGGCCATCATAGTGGTGACTTAGCTTTACAGCACTTTGCTCAAATAGTGATGAACAACCTGCGTGTTGGTGATATCTTTGGCCGCTTTGGCGGCGAAGAATTTGTTATTGCACTAAACAATTCCAACACTCAACAAGCCTACGCGCTGGCCAACCGGATCCGCATTCAACTTCACCAACAAGCCTTAGTCACCAATAAAGGAAAAGTGTACCTGAGCGCGAGCTTTGGCTTAGCCAGCTACCAACATGAAGGTGACTGCACAGAGTTAATTAAACAAGCCGACTTAGCGATGTATCAGGCTAAATCTCAAGGCGGAAACAAAGTGATTATTTACACAGCAGAATTAAACCAACAATAGGCTCTAAAGCCGCCTAAACTGACAAAAATTTTTCCTTTACCTAATAGCGTTTTATTCTTAATCTTCATGTTCTTCTAGATAGTTACCCTATCCCCGTCGCTGAGAATAAAGGAATAAACATGACTATAGGTGTCGGTGGCAGCAACGCCAGTGAACAGCTCGCTCTACTCAGTAATATGTGTAGCGACATTGCCAATATCAGCCTAAGTGAATATCAGCAGCGCCAGCATGATGTTTGCCAAATGATGCAACAGCAAGGCATAGCCGCGCTCTACCTCAATGCTGGCACCAATCTCTATTACTTTACAGGCTTAAGCTGGAGCGCCAGCGAACGACTGGTGGGCGCCTTACTCTGTGCTGATGGACAATTACACTACCTAGCACCTTGCTTTGAACAAGATTCAATTAATGACTTCATGTTAATCGACGCCCCCTTTCATGGTTGGCACGAACACCAAAGCCCCTATCTCTTATTCAAGCAACTATGCCAACAATTAGACATTAACGGCACCATCGCCTTAGATGCCAGCGCCGCCTACTTCTTAGTGGATGGCTTAATTAAAGCCAACCCTGAACAACAGTTTATTAGCGCCGAGCCCTTAACCCAAGCGTGCAGAATGCAAAAATCGGCTAATGAAATAGCTCTAATGCAGCGAGCCAAAGACATGACCATGGCGGTACAAAAAGCGGCCGCGAAAATCCTACGACCGGGTATCACCACTACTGAAGTAACAGAGTTTATCAATCTGGCCCACCAAAAAGTAGGAGCCAGCGGCTCATCTTTTTGCATTGTGTTATTTGGCATTGCTAGCTCTTTTCCTCATGGCGTCAAAGAGGCGCAAACACTAAAAGCCAACGACTGGGTATTGATAGATACCGGCTGTCTGCTCCATGGCTATAACTCTGATATTACTCGTAGTTATGCTTTTGGTGAGCCAAGTGAGCAACAGCGCAGAGCTTGGTGCAGTGAACAAAAAGCCCAGCTGGCTGCATTTCGGGCTGCTCAAATCGGCCGTCCTTGCGCCGAAGTAGATAAGGCAGCACGCTTATCCTTAGCAGAAGATGGCTATGGGCCAGACTACCAACTACCCGGCCTGCCCCATCGCACCGGACACGGTTGTGGCTTAGATATTCACGAAGGGCCCTACTTAGTTGCCAGCGACCAAACGCCTCTGGCTGAAGGCATGGTATTTAGTAACGAGCCCATGCTGGTACTGCCTGGGCATTTTGGCGTACGCCTAGAAGATCATTTTTACATGAGCGCCAATGGCCCGGTTTGGTTCACCCAACCTAGCCCAAGTATCGACGACCCCTTTGGCTATCAACAAGCCTAAGCCTTGGCGAGCACGAGTTAAGCGAATGCTAGCTCGTGCTCTGGCTATAAGCGCGGCGCAACTCGGGCTCTAGCGCATTAAAAGCCTGCACTAAATTAGGGTCAAAAGCCTTGCCACTTTGCTCATTAATAATTGCGTAACAGGTATCAAAAGAAAGCTGGGGCGAATCAAATTGCTGCGCCATCAAACTCTCGAAGTGATGCACTAAACTGACAATTCTCGCCTCTATTGGAATCGCATTACCAGCCAAGCGTTTCGGATAACCTTCACCATCCCAACGCTCATGCTGAGCTACCACAATATTTTTAGCCACCGAGCCCAATTTAAAGTTACGTAATAATTGGTAACCATTAGTCATAGTGCGTTGCTCAGTAAGCTGTTGCTCGGCGACATTGCTCTCTTCTGTCTTGGAGGGAATACTGCAAAAATTGCCTATATCGTGCAGAAAAGCAAACTGATAAATGTCCTCTACTACCTGTTCGTCTAGCTCCATATGTTCGGCGAGCAAACGGGAGAAATAGGCTAAGCGTTTAAAGTGTTCATGGGACCAGTTCTGACCACTTTGGTGAAAGTTGTCCATCAATTGGCTCAAACTCTCCAGCAACTTATGGGTTTTGTGCTGCTGGCGCTGCAAATATAGTTTGCGGCTTATTCGAGCATGTAGCACACAGACTGAGCTGCTTAACAAAACGCTTAGCACCAACATGAGCCACCAAAGCTTGCTTTCTACTAATACCTTACTGGGCGATAAGTGTTGGGTTAAATAAGGTAAGTAGTCTTGTTTATAAGCCACCAACAAATGAGAGCCACTATGGACAGACAGCGCCGCGCTATCTAAATTAATTAACGCGGCTAAATGCTGATTAAAATACAAGCGTTGATGCGCTTGATGATGCAACTGCGACTCATCAAAGTAACTATCACAGGGGAGCTCTGCACAATAACGCCGAGCAGAATTAGGATGAAATAAGTACTGCTGCTTGGCGTCAACCACAAACAAGCGTAGTTCCTCAGGTAAACTGGCTGCTAAGTTTTCAAGCTCTTGCCGCATATCATAGTTAAACATCAGCGCCCCCAGCATTTGCTGGGTCTTAGGGTCGACAATTTGTTTGGCAATGCGTAATACCGGACGATGGGGTAGTTCGAGTACGCCGTAATCAACGTTAAGATCCACCTGAGAAAAATAGGTTTGACTTGGCGGCGCAGCAAATAACTCACTCACGTAATAACGATGTGCTTTATTTTGCAATTCGATACTATTTAAGCGAATTGGACGACCTCCGCGACTCACTAGCTTGAATAGCTCAAGGCCTTCACTATCAAGTAAACGGCTCTGCACAACGTTACTATCACTGAGCATTAACTTAGTCAGTAACTCCTCTAATTCCGTATAATCGCCACTCTCTAGACCCTGCCTTACCATTGATAAGCCAGCAAAATATTCTAGTTTACGTTGGTCTTCTTGCTCATTAACGGCCAGAGTCGCCGCCAGCGACGCAGCTTGCTGAGCGGCGTTAGAAGACAAATCATTAACCTGTTGATTTCGATAAGTAATTAGACCTAAACTGGTAAAACCCATCACCACTAAGATAAGGCCTAAACAAAACAGTAAATAATAAAATAAGCGAGACATCGACCCTGCTCCCTCCCACAGTCCTTGCCTGCAGCATACTTACAATATGTGTCAAGCTAAGCCGACTCGTCAATAATTGATTATTTTATTTATAATTTTTGCTGGGCTTGCTAAGTGTCAATCCTGAGTTACAGTAGCATTAGAATAAGCCACGCTAAGGAAGCTTAATGATGCAACGCTCTCTCTACCAATGGCATCGATTTGAACTGGTTGAAGAAACTCAAACCCTGCCAGATAATCGCCAGTTGCCAGTAACAACACTACTCCACCCAGGGGCTGTAATAATTTTAGCGCAAGATACTCAAGGCCGTATTATTGTTGAACGGCAATACCGCACGGCAATTAAAGACTGGCTACTAGAACTGCCCGCAGGCACCCTTGAAGCCGATGAACAATCCCCAGAGGGGATCTTGGCCTGCGCCAAACGCGAGTTGCAAGAAGAAGTCAATTTAGTCGCCGCAGAATGGCATAGCTTGGGTAAACTTTATCCAGCACCGGGCTTTTGTGATGAAATCCAATATTTGTTTGTCGCTAAACAATTAACGACCGAGCAGGGCCAAGCCGATGAAGATGAATTTATTGAGACGCTGTACATGAGCTGCCAGCAATTTGAACAAGCCATCGTTGAGGGAACAATCAACGATGGCAAATCCATTGCCTGTTATACCCGCGCCAAGTTACAAGGCCTACTGGATTAACTAACGCTAGGCCCGCTCGTTTAACGAGACTTGGCCCTGCTCCAAGGGAAATAACTTATCGTAGGCCACGTTATAAGCGTAAGCGAAAAACAGATAATAAATGATCATTGCAAGATCCATCACTAATGCATCAAGCAGCGTTAAATCTAACCACCATGCTAAGATTGGAATGGTCAGTACCAATAAGCCAGCCTCAAAACCCACAGCATGCAGTAGCCGCTGAACAAATGTTTTAGAGCTGTGGCCGTGGCGAGCAGCTAAGCAGCGATCAAACCAAGCGCTATAGAAATAATTCCACAGGGTTGCGAGCAACGAAAATAATAAGCCAATTGGCCCAGAATGGCTCGCCGACACTCCAAACAGCAAGCCCATCAAAGGCATTGCTCCTAATAAACCCACTAACTCAAAGCCAATGGCATGACGAATTCTATCACTGGTCTGACGCATAACATTTCCTCGCACTTAAAGATGTGGCTATATTACCGACAGACAATTCCTTATACTGGAACATATTAATCATAAAATTCCTAATTAAAGGAAATGCATGAATAACACCAAGCCTAATAATCTACCCGTAGGCAGTTTTGAATTCGCCGACATCAGTGAACGCGAGTACCGCAGCATGCAAATTGACAGAATAGAAGGCATCATGGCCTATTGCTCTCTCAATCGCCACCAATTGGCCAAGCTAAGCGGGATCTCTAAGACAGCCCTTTACAATAAACTCGACAGAGATGGCAACGCCGGTTTTAGCCAACTAGAACTATTTAGGATCGCCAAGGCGCTAGATTTAAGCGTGGTATATCTGCTGCCACTTAGCCAAACCGAACGCGACCGAGTAAAAGGCCCACCCGTGCCCGCCAGTAGCATCCGCTTTGTTGACGAGATGCTTGGGGCAGAAGCGGCTGATATCGAATTTTTACATGGCATTCATAAGCTATTTCAGCAATACATGAAACAGCGTAAAAGCTAAGGCTGTTGTAGGCTCTCCACCAAACCAGAGCGGCGCTGGGTTTTATTACGACAGGCCATGATAATACTGTCGGCATCGGCATAAAGGCTAAACGCCGATTTGGCTCGGGTAATAGCGGTATACAATAATTCACGGTTAACCAAACCTTGGGCTGTCGGCGGCAATAACATCGCCACCTGTTTAAACTCACTGCCCTGGCTCTTGTGCACCGTCATCGCATACACACTCTGGTGGGCTGGCAAGCGGCTGGGCAAGAGCCAACGCAGGCCATCGGCCGACTCAAATACCACCATCAGCTGACCTTGTTGATCAATGGCACAGATCCCAATATCACCGTTATATAACTGCTGCTCATGATCATTTTGTTCAATCATTACCGGCCGCCCAGCATACCAAAGGCTAGTATCTTGGGAAGGTCGATTAATCAGCCCTTGAGCATGTAAGAGCGCTTCAATACGCTGATTAAGCCCGCTTACCCCGAGCTCTCCTTGGCGCAACGCCAACAACAACTGAAAATTATGAAAGTGAGCAAAGACTTGCTCCATGGCTAAGCCTTGCTTAAGTGCCTCGAGGTAGGGTCGGTAGGCTTGCACCGCCTCGCTAATTAAATCTTGGTAAGATTGCTGATTGAGCGGCTGATGGCGAAGATCGCTGTATTCACCATCAAGTAGTTGTAAGGCTTGTTCGGAACGTCCCTGATTGACCGCCTGTGCCAATTGGCCAATACCCGAGTGCGCAGCAAAACGGTAGCTCTTGCGCAATAAACACAGCTTATCGGCAATCGCCAAGGGCTGGTCACTGGTATAGGCGGCTAAGGCAAAGCCACTGCTTCGCTGTAAATATTCCACCAGCTGGGCACTGTAGCCATGGTCGATAAAACGACATAAATCACCCAATACCGCGCCCGCCTCCACCGAAGCCAACTGGTCTTTATCGCCCAATAAAATTAGCCGCGCCTGTTTAGGCAGGGCCTGCAATAACTTAAACATGAGCGGCATGTCGATCATCGACGCCTCGTCTACCACCAACATATCTAGGTTGAGTGGATTGTCGGCATGGTGACGAAACTCGGCTCGCCCAGGGATCACGCCTAACAGTCGATGTATGGTAGAAGCCTGCTCTGGAATACTGGCGCGCGCCTGCTCACTACAATGTAGTTGCCCCTTAGCACCAATGATCGATTCACTTAAACGCGCCGCCGCCTTACCGGTGGGTGCCACCAAACGGATGGTCAGTAAGGGTTTACTCACTGCCAACTGTAATTCCTGAAGTAAAGCCAGTAAGCGAGTCACGGTGGTGGTTTTACCGGTACCGGGGCCACCACTAATCACTAAGCGTGGCTGATAACAGGCTTGAATCGCTGCCAACTGTTGCCAGTTAATTCGCAAACTCGGTGGCAAATCCGCCACCCAAGCAGCCAGGCTTTGCGGTTGGTCAATCTCTAACAAGTGTTGCAAGCTTTGCTCACTCAAGCTGTTGGCATCAACCACATCCAAATACTGCTGGGCATACTGGCCGATCTGAGCAGGAGCATAGCTTTGCTTTAGCGAAAGCAAACTCTGCCAGTCAGGTTTAAATAGCTGTTGAATATAGTGCGCCACCTGCTCCACGGGATAGGCTTCCAATGGCTGAGTTTGCGCAAAGTAATGGGCAATTTGGCGCTCATAAAACCAATATCGATGCAGGTATAAACGGCCATACTGTAATACCAAGGGTTTAGCACTCGCCTCCATAGGAGCTTGCGGCTCTGCATCTGCTTGTTGCACCTCGGCAAAGTGCTGCAACAGCGCTAACCAATAATCGGCCTGCTGATACTCCGCCCGTGGGCAGAGCGGCCACTGCTGACAGCGGCGTGCCAAACTTGGCATGTCGATACAGATATGACCGGCATTCAGCTCGGCGCTCAGCAAGGCCGCAGCAACCATTAAGGCTTCGGCCTGCTCGCTATCAGCAAAACTGGCGGCAAAGTGATAATCCAAGGCAGAAATTAAACCGCGCTGCTTAAGCTGCGCCAACCACGCCAAACTAGGGCTAGCCTTAGGCTTTAGGCTATTCATGCTCCCCCTCCTCAGCAGTATTTTCCAACAAGTGTTCAAACTCCGCCTGACCGGCAAACAGCCCATCCAGCGCCTCAATAAACTCGGCCTCGGGACGACTGAAATAAACCCCGAACGGGTTCTGCTGCTTTGGCGTTTGGGGGCCACTCATGCCGCGCAGAAACAGGTAATACACGCCACCAAAATGTTGCTCATAATCATAATTTGCCAAGCGTTGCCCCAACCAGCGGTGCAAGGCCAGGCTGTAGAGCTGGTATTGAAAATCATAACGGTGCGCTACCATCGCTTCGCGCATCGCCTCTTGCTGATAGTCTTCCACCTCGTCACCTAAATAATTCGACTTATAGTCCAGCACGTAATAGCGCCCTTGATGTTGGAATACCAAATCAATGAAACCCTTTAACATGCCCTTCACCATGGCAAAATCTAAGGCCCGAGCCTGTCGACTCAGCGGGTCATAATGGCGAATCAAGCGATTAAGCGGAGCGGCTTCCAGCTGGCTAATTGGCAGTAAAAACTCCATCTCTACCAAGCACTGCTGAGCGCTTAAGTGCTGCAAGCTATACTCGCTAACTCGCCCACCATCGCTCAGCGGGCAAGCACAAACTTGCTGAAACATCCGGGTTAAGGGCTGCAGCCACAGCAACTCTCCGGCCTCGTTTAACTGGGCATAACTGGAAGCCTGTAATAAGGGCGCTAAGCGCTGATGAATTTGCGACTCGCTGGCTTGAAAATCAATTTCTTCAAATAAGCGGTGTAAGAAGGTGCCCGCTTCCGCACCGCGTGGAAAATCAAAAATGCTCAGCGCTTGCGGCTCAAGCAGCGCCTCACTCGGCGCTTGGCCCACTTCGGCTTCATCCAGCCAGACCATGTCGCGACTGGCATCAAACCCTTGTTGGTGAGCTTGGTGACGACTCAAGGCCGAATAACTAGTTAACCACCAATTGCGTTGTAAAGAAGCCCCAAAACTCCGGGCTTTATACTCTTGCTGCTCTTGGCTGCCTGCTTGATAAGGGGCTAACGTTTGCTCGCTAAGCGCTCGCCAACTAATCGCCGGGTGCTCACTCAAGTCGTCTAAAATCTTGGCCAAGCCGCCAGCCGGTTGCGGCTGATTTTTTTGCAGCAGGTAACCTAAGGCGCTTTGGTGTACATCGGTATCGCCCTTTTTTGCATTGCCTTTTTTCAAATCGGCCACGCCGATATAACAACAATAAACTGCTCGAGTTAAGGCCACATACAGCAAACGTAAATCTTCGGCTAGCCGCTCTTGACGAGCCGCTTCCATGGCCGCCTCACTACCATCTAGGTCAAATACCAAACGTTCATCCTGATGATATAAGGCTTCGCTAGCTTCGCGATGCGCCACCATAAAAGGCAGCATCACTATCGGATATTCCAAGCCCTTACTCTTATGAATGGTAATAATTTGTACCAAGTTGGCATCACTTTCTAAACGCAACTGCTGCTCTTCGGCATTGCCGTCTGGCTCAAGTAGTTGCTCGGCTAACCAACGCATCAAAGCAGCTTCACCGTCTAGCTCGGCGCTTTGGTTTTGCAGTAATTCCGCGAGGTGCATCAGGTTGGTCAGTAAGCGCTCACCATAATTATCGGCTTGGCTTAGCCAGCGCTCGCTAATGCCACGCTGGCTCATCCACGCATAAAACATCGCCAATACACCTTGGCTACGCCACAACTTTTGATAGCCGCTGTATTCCATGGAATAACGCTGCCAACAGCGCTCATCAGTATTCAGCTGCTCTAACTCCGCTAAACTTAAACCCAATAACTTACAGGCTAGCGCCGCCCGCAGCTTACGGTCATTCTGCGGCTCCTGACAGGCCAATAACTGCAAGTAAAACTGATAGGCTTCGCCGCTGGCAAAGACGCTGTCACGATTAGATAAACTGACGCTAGCAATGTTTTGCTTGGCTAAGGCCGCGGCCACCTTATCCCCTTCGCGGCGGGTGCGCACCAATACCGCGATATCCCCCGCTTGCACCGGCTTGGCCTTATCCCCTAAAGTGGCCTCACCCCGCTCGCCTGCTTCCAGCAAGCGTTGGATCTGCTGAGCGCACTCGCCCGCTTGACCATTCAGGTAATCTTCTGAACGTACAAAGCCATCATCTTGCTGATAGATAAATTGCATGGCTGGCTGAACTTCACCGCGCAATTGTAAGCCTTTCATCTGCTGCTTGGCGGCGCTTACCGGAATAAACTGTATTGCTTGGTCGAAAATAAACGGCCGAGCATGCCACTGGAACAGATGATTACAGGCCGCCACCATGGCGCCACTAGAGCGCCAGTTTGTCGGCAAATTGTAGCGAGCACTCACTCGCTGGCGCGCCTGCATATAGGTAAAGATGTCGGCGCCACGAAAGCCGTAAATCGCCTGCTTAGGGTCACCAATCAGAAACAGCGCCGTATCGGGACGCTCTAAGTACAAGGTAGAAAATATTTGATATTGCTGAGGATCGGTATCTTGAAATTCATCGATCATCGCCACCGGATATAAATCGGTAATTTGCGCCGCTAAGTTTTCTCCCTGAGGCGCGGCCAAGGCTTGCGCCAAGCCGCTGAGCAAGTCATCAAAACTGAGTAGCTGTTGTTGCTGTTTTAATTGGGCGAAACGCTCTCGGATCTGCGGCAAGAGCTGAGCCAACAACAAGCTTTTAATGTTTTGCTGGCCGTCCAACAACTGCTCAATCGCGTCAAAAGCACCATGCTGCGGCGGCTGCGCCTTGGCTTTCACTCCTTGGGCCAAATTTTCTGGAGTAAATTTTTGCAGGGCCTCCAGCAAATCTTTGGCCAGATAATCGCTGTCGGTGGGGCTCTTGGCAAACTGATCGATTAAGCCTAACCATTTGGCCACCGAGGCCTTACGGAATTTATTACCATTTAAGGGGGCCTGAGCAATCAGCTCGGCAACTTCAGTAGAAGCTACGCGCCAGCATTGCTTAAACTCGTCAATGCGGGCGATTTGCTGAGCAAAAAAGCTTTCTAGATCGGTTTCGCTTGGCACGCCTTGTAAATCGAAATCACTTTGATTAAGCAAAGCACTCAGTTCTTGATGCAAGAGCTGAGGACTGGTCCAGCATTGCACTACGCGGCTAATCAAGGGCACCGACAAAGGATAAAAACGTTGCCGCCAGCAGTCTTGCACCGCCTGTAAGCGCAAATGGATTTCGTTGCTCAAAAACTCCATTTCAAAGGCTTGGCCGCTTTCAAAGGCGTGCTGTTTTAGCATGCGCTGGCAAAAACCATGAATGGTGAATACCGCCGCCTGATCCATGTTTTGCTCAGCTAGCAGCAAGCGCTGCGCAGCCAGTGAGTGATCGCTCACCTCAACAAGTAACTGAGCGATAAACTCATCGTCGCTTTGGCCGCGTAAAAAAGCCACCCGCGCCTGATGAATACGCTGACGAATGCGTCCGCGCAGCTCCTGCGTCGCCGCCTCGGTAAAGGTCACCACTAAGATTTGCTCTATGCTCAGAGGCTGCAACAGCCCAGCCACCGCAAAGCCCTGTTCAAACTGGCGCTGATGGCCAAGCAGTAAGCGTAATACCAAGGCGCTAATGGTATAGGTTTTGCCAGTGCCAGCGCTGGCCTCGATGAGTCTGGCACCATTAAGCGGAAACGCTAAGGGCTCCAGTTGCTCCACTTGGCTTTGAGTTAACTCAGTCATCACTATAGGCCTCCAAGTGTACCAACATTGGCTCTAGCAAGACCTTGGCGGCTTGCTCAAACTCCGGCCAAGTGTTTTCTAAATCACTAAGCTGAGCCTGAATATAGGGGTCATCACCTTCGGCTCGGGTAAAAGGCCCACCAGCAAACTGTAAGCGCGCGGCGCGGCGCGCCTTAGCTAGATTATCCTCGTCAAAGCTGATTTCACCGCTCTTTTTATCCTTGCATTGGCTAATCCATTGCCAAGCACTCTCTACCGGTAATAACAGCGGCTGTTGGGCCGCTTGTTGCATATACATCAACCAATCACTCAAGCAAGCTTGCGCATCTGTAGCGGCCATAGGTGGCCATTGCCAAGCCTCTTTCAGGCCCAATAAATAGGAGCGAGAGCTAGCCCCGGTGGCATGCAACATCAAGTGCCATAACCAACTGGCTAGCAAGTCTTGGCCACGCAAACGCCCCGGTCGATAACTGACTAAACCCGCTGCATAACGATGCTTAAGCCAAGCCGACAAACGGCAGTCTAAGCGTTGCTGCTCATGGACATACTGCAGCTGGCAGTTCAGCGCCTGCGCCTCCATCGCTCCGCTGGCCAACAGTGGCTGTAACTGCTGAGCTAAACCACTGAGTTCTTGCCACTGCTGCTCAAACCACACTTGGCCAAAGCCACCGTGGGGCAAGGCGCCCGCAGCATGTAAATGCTCAAACTGTTGCTGTTTATCGGCCTCCGCCAATTGCTGTTGCAGTAAATACTGCTTCATGGAATAGGCCGATAGCCCTTCTACTAAAAAGGGCTCGGTCTCTTCGAGTTGTTCACTCAAGCGCGGAAAGTTCACTTTAAGCCGCCGCTGATAGAAATACGCAATGGGCGAGCGGCTAAAGGCTAGTAATTCCTCCATGCTCAACTCAGTTAAATCACTTTGTTGCTCTAGGCTTTGCCGAACATCGGGCGCAAGCGCACTCTGCTGCTGCGCTAATACCGCAGGCAACCAGCGCTGAGCATAACTAAATAGCGCCTCATTAGACTGGTAATACAAGGGTGAGAAGGGCTGCAAGGGATGCTGATGACTTAAGTGGGCTAACAAACGCTGACCGGAGCTGTCCACATCAAGCGCCTCATCGCCAGCTAATACACAACTTTGCGCAATATAGTCACACAGTTCAGCCAATAATACCGAAGGCGTTTGCTCGCTATTATCCTTGGCGCTATGGGCAATATAAGACAGATACAGGCGTTGCTGCGCTGCCAATAAGGCTTCTAAAAACAAATAACGGTCATCATCACGGCGGCTTCTATCACCGCGTTTAGCCGGATTTTGCGCCATTAAATCAAAACCCATGCTAGGCACACTACGCGGATAGTCGCTGTCGTTCATGCCTAATAAACACACCACCTTAAAGGGAATGGCGCGCATCGGTAGCAGCGTACAAAAGTTAATTTGTCCGGCTAAGAAGCGTTGGCTGCCACGCTGGGCGTTGAGTTGCATGGAGCAATAATCAAGCACCAATTCGGGCTCTATATCATCAACAAAACCGCTGTTACTTGACTGCTCCTGCAGCTCTTCAAACAGCGTTAACAAGCGCAGGTATTCGGCTTCATCCTCACTGGAAAACTGATACATGTTGTCCAATAGGCTCTGCAGGTTCAAGCGCCATTGTGCAGCACTAGCAGGCTGCAAAATATCTTGCTCTAGCTGTAACAATTGCTCGATAAAATCCGCCAGCTTACCCACCGCCAAGGCCATTTGCCCCTGCACTTCATCATAAGCCAGCACGCCTTGATACAAACCCTGCTGGCTAGACATGGCGTAACCCAGCAACATTCGTTTTAAGCCAAATAACCAAGAGTGCGTTTCTTCATCGGGAGCTAGCCAGCGACTGCGATCTGCCCCATCTAAGCCCCAACGCACACCCGCTTCTTTAACCCATTGGCGTAATACTTTCAGCTCAGCATCACTTAGCTCAAAGCGGCGCATAATCGCCGGCACCTCTAACAGGGCTAAAATTTCTGCCGCCGATTTACGTTTTTGCGGCAAGGCCAAAAGCTCGAGAAAACTCAACAGTACCGGATTCTCTTGAGTCACCGAGCGATCGGAAATGGCAAAGGGCAAGTAGGTTTCTGCGCTAGCACTGCCAAACACCGCCTGAATCATCGGCCCATAACGGTTCACATCCGGCACCATTACAATCACATCACGCGGACTCAAGCTGCTGTCTTGCTCAAACATCGCCAACAGTTGGTCGTGCAATACTTCTAATTCTCGCCGTGGGCTATGGCACAAGTGCAGCTGCACACTTTGATCGGCTGCTGAGATCACCCGCTTGTGCTCGCTGGAATCGTAACGCTGGTAATCAACCGGGTCGCGCAGCTCTAAGATGTCATCTTGAATCAAGCCCAACAGCCTTGAAGGCTTATCATCGGCATCGCAATTGGAAACAAAAACGTCGGTTTCTTGCTTATTCAGCGGCTGCAGCATTTCAATATAATCACGGCCCAGTTTACCCATGGAGGCTAACAGCGGGTTGCCTACTTGGTGTAATTCTGCCTGCTGGCTAAGCAAGGTGGTCACATCACGCAGGTCGCCCCAGTAATACTTGGAGGGATTGGTTAAGAATAAATGCACATCGCAATGTTTAGCCATGGCATCCAAGGCTTGCAGATAGGCCGGAGGTAGCGCCGAAATGCCAAACACAAAAATGTTTTCGGGCAGCCCTTCCGGTGCTTGCTTAGCTAGTGCCAATTGTTCAATAAAGTCGATGTATAAATTGCCACGGTGGTAGGCCGAGTCCATGGTGCTAACCGTATCATCAACCAAATCGCGCCATAATATGGGTTGCCAAGGCTGGCTAGCACTCACCTCGCTAAGGTCATCACCAGCTTCCCAAGCGCTGGTCCACTCGCTGCGATATACTAAATATTGGTCATAAATATCGGCAATTTTTTGCGCCAACTGCCAGAGCTTACGGCTTTCAATTGCTTGCTGCTCACCCTGTAAATAATCTTGTAAACCTTTAAATTCTGCTTGCAGCAGACGCTGCGGTAATAAGCGCATTAAACGCCAAGTCATCGCTTGTTTATTAAAGGGGCTTTGCTCGGGCACATCCTGTAGCACCAAGTGAAACATTTGCCAGATGAAACTGGCAGGCAATGGGAAACTGACATTAGCCACAATGCCCTGCTGTTCGGCAAGTTGCAGTTTTAGCCACTGGGCCATGCCGGGGCTTTGTACCAGAACCTGTTGTTCAACGAAGGGATCGGCGGGAGCTTGTAAAGCCATAACCCGACTCAGCAAGACTTGCAGGGTATCGAGATGGTTACTTTGATATAAATATAACAAGAAGGCTGTTCCTTACACCTGAGCAGCCTAGTATTGTGCCAGAAAAAACCGCTTTAAAAAGTGCTGCTTATGGGTTTTAAGCAAGCCTTACCGATTTCTTCTGGCCAAGATGAGCGTTTATTGGAAAATAATTCGACGCAGCGCCGAGTAATCAAAACTGGTGTAACCACCATAGCCATTGCGCGCCACAAACATGCCTGCCCCCTCTTCTCGACTTGGCAGCTTAAACTTGGCTCCACTGTGGGTCACCGCAACGTATTCAGTAGAAACATAATAATATTTATTGTCGGCTTGAATAAAAGCCAGCTCGCTCAGCGGCATAAACAAAGGTTTGCCTTCGCTATCGAGGGCCACAATGCGTTCTTGTAGGCTACCATCGGAATTTTGAATTTGCAGATCGCTTAATTGCATCCATTGCGACTCAGTCCCTGATTGGAACCAAATTCTTACATCCTTAGCGCTAGCATTGCTGGCAGCTAATAATAAAGAAATGCCTATCATCATCCATTTCATCATCGTTCTTTCCTTCCTGTTTTGGTTAACCCAATCCCTTACAGAAATGGGCTAACGTCACTCTTTAAGTAGCAGCGTCATAGAGCATTTACACTAGCGTTTTTGTTAGCGAACCCCCTGACAGCCATGTCTCTGGCCTTACTGCTTAATTGTTATTGTTATCGCTCTAGCGAGCATTAATTTGCGCCGTACCTAAATTTGTCTAATTAGCATACCGTTTTTAGGGCTTGCATTGTATTGCAAAAACAGCAGCTTATGAAAACGTTATCGTTGTAAATATTGTATGTATCTGTCAATAAATTGAACATGACTAGCTATACAATTATTGCGCCATCTTGTTGTACTTGATTGTTTACAATAAAACTTAGCGTTTCAAGCTCGGTTCTCAGCCTTTTTGTCCTGTAATAAAACGCTAAAAGTCAAACAGGAGAGCACAGAAACTAATGGCTAATTCGCTTCATTAGACGGTCCATTGCTCGGTAACTCAAAGCCTCCACTAACTCGGCGCGCTGTATATGAGAAAGCTGTTTTAAATCGGCAATGGTTCTGGCTAAGCGCCAGACTCGATGATAGGCCCGCGCAGACAGGCCCAAGTGATGAATAGAGTTTTCCAGAAACTCACTGTCCGCCGCGCTGAGTGGCGCAAACTGATGTAGCTCCTTACCGCTTAGTTGGCTATTCAGCTTGCCGCTGCGCTGCACTTGCAACTGACGCGCCGCCGTCACACGCTGGCGGATCAACTGGCTCGACTCACCCTGACTATGTTGGCTTAAACTGCCCTTGGGTAATTCGGCAACCTCCACACTAAGGTCGAAGCGATCTAAGAAGGGGCCTGACAATTTCCCCAGATATTTTAAAATTTGGTCTGGATTACTGCGTAACTGCGAGCCTTGATAATAACCACAAGGAGAAGGATTCATCGCCGCCACCAACTGGAATCGAGCCGGGAATTTAAGCTGCATCGCCGCCCGCGAAATATGTACCTCGCCCGACTCTAAGGGCTGGCGCAAGGCATCTAAGCTAGTACGCGCAAATTCGGGAAGCTCATCTAGAAACAACACCCCATGATGAGCCAAACTGATCTCTCCCGGCTTGGGCGAAGAGCCGCCTCCCACCAAGGCCACCATGGATGCACTATGGTGAGGGCTACGAAACGGCGGAACATGCCATTGTGCAAGCTCTCGCTGTTGGCTGCTCACCGAATTAATCGCCGCCACCTCAATCGCCTGTTGTTCATTTAAGGCCGGTAAAATGCCCGGCAAGCGGCTCGCTAACATGGTTTTTCCGGTGCCAGGAGGCCCCAGCATCAATAAATTATGCGCCCCTGCTGCGGCTAACTCTAAAGCCCGCTTAGCGAGATGCTGGCCCTGTACATCGGCCATGTCCAACAATGCCTCCGGCTGCTGATAATCAAAGGCTTCAGGCTCAAGCAGTTCAAACTGAGTTTGACCATTTAAACTAGCGGTTAACTGCTGCAGGCTGGCACAGGCGTGTACTTTAACGTCAGGAACTCGCACTGCCGCTTGGGCGTCTTGCTCGCTGGTGACCAAGGTGAAACCGAGGCGACTGATAGAAAGCGCGGTAGCAATAGCACCACTTACCGGGCGTAGTGCCCCCGATAGGGCTAGCTCCCCGCAAAATGCGGTTTCCGCTAAACAAGCCAGCGGTAGGTCGCCGGCTGCCGCTAAAATTCCCACCGCAATCGGCAAGTCAAAGCGGCCGCCACTTTTGGGTAGATCGGCGGGAGCAAGATTAACGGTAATACGCTTGGCGGGGAAAGAAAAACCACTATTAATAATGGCGCTACGTACCCGGTCTTTGGCTTCTTTGACCGAGGTTTCAGGCAGGCCAACAATATTAAAAGCGGGCAAACCGTTGGCAAGGTGCACTTCTACTGTCACCCCCAAGGCTTCCATGCCCACTAGGGTACAGGTATTGACAATGGCTAAACCCATAAGCGCCTCAATAGTTAATAACACTTCTGATAATAGTCAATTATTTGACAAAAGCATCACTAAATATCTCAGCAGCTTGATTTACTTCAAGTTAAAACACTGTTGTTGCTGTTGATAGAGGGCCGCTAATACCGATTTACGTTCGATTAGCCCCACTAATTTACCGTTTTCTACCACTGGGTAGCTTTTCGGTTTGTTATCCGACATTTTCTTTGCCAAGTCGAACACGTTTTCATCGGGTCCTACGGTTAGCACCTGTTGGCGCATTAGATCTTTTACCAAGGCGCTTTGATCACAGTAATAACCTGACTGCAGAAGCTGACTAACACAATCCAACTCCGACAACCAACCTATCAACTTCCCCTGGGCGTCTACCACGGGAGCACCCAATTGATGCGACTGGCTTAGTGCCACACTGGCTTCGTTGATGCTCTGTTGCTCGGTTAGTTTTAAAAACTGCTTACTCATATAATGACGAACATTGAGTTGCTGCATACGGCCTCCTTCAAGCACGGTTTAGCTTACCGTTTCAGACTACGCTCACCAGCGAGGATGTAAAAGCGCTTATATCTATTGGATTGATAGGCGCGGTTCAGCCCCAATTTACAGAGACTTGACTAAGCACTTTCCTCGTCTTCTGGCACATCGCGCACATACTGGGCGGGGACGCCCGCCACTACCGTATTAGCTGCTACATCCTTTACTACTACCGCTCCGGCCGCTACTACCGCATTATCGCCAATGGTCACGCCGGGTAAAATTTTCGCCCCCATACCAATCCACACTCGGTCGCCAATGCTAACTGGCAAGGCGCGTTCTAAGCCATCGGTACGCTGCTTGGCGTTTAAGGGATGGGTGGCAGTGGAGATATGTACCGCTGGGGCGAACATTACATCATCACCAATGGTCACTGGTGCGCCGTCTAAAATCACACAACCGTGATTAGCATAGAAGTTTTTACCAGTGGTAATGTTGTAGCCGTAATCGCAGAAGAAACTCGGTTCTATCCAAGGATCTAAGCTGTTGGGCAATAACTCGGCCAGCACCTCGGCGCGGAGATCTTCTTCAGGATGCAGCAGGTTTAATTCATAACATAATGATTTGGCTTGATTTCGCTCTTCAACTAACTCACCGTCAAAGGCTAGATACAAATCTCCAGCTAACATTTTTTCTTTCTCGGTCATGGTGGCCTCTCTGGGTATATGACTCAAATTTTGGTACTAGCCTAAAGCTATTCTAGCGGCTTTAGTCGAATACTATCTCCAACCTTGATAGCATTTCTGGCAAACCATCCGGCGTGCATCTCCCAGGCATACATGGTTTTTCGCTGAGCTCGTACGCTAGTCTCATCATGGGCCTGCATACTGCGGATCTCGCGAATCACCCCACTGGGGCTAATAAAGGCGATATCTAAATCTATGGGAGTGTTTTTCATCCACATGCTGACTTTGCTGGCAAAAGAAAATCTAAAAAGCATGCCGCAGTTTTCACACAATTGCTCACGATACATAAGGCCTCTACTACGTTGCTTACTGGTATGCGCATACTCCACTACATAGCGCTGCTGGTTAACTTCCACCGCTACCTTAGAAAAGTTCACCGCCGCGCTTAAGGTCAGCGGCGTTAACAACAGCAAAACAGCCAGCGAAACTGGCCACAAAGATAGCTTAAGCCTTAACATTATGGTCCTTCTTTAAGCCCGATATAGGCATTGACACAGCCTAACAAAAAAACCGATACGACCCACGACAACAGCATCAAAATTGCGATAAAGCAAAAATAAAAGAAAAAATGTGCCTTTTTACTAATAAATAAAATTCTGTAAATGCAGTAGATATCACCAAATAACCATCGCTCACAGCACACAACTCCAAGCAAAACACAAAAATCAACACCAAAAACCAAGAACTGTACAAATAACAAACAAAAAGCAGAGCTTTTACAAGGTTTTAATGACTTGAATCACATTTTCTACTGTGATACTTGTTAGCCATTGCTTTAGGAAAGAATTAATTATGTCTGTTTCAGTTGCTCTACTTATTAGCGTCGTCCTTGTGGTGATTATCGTATCACCTCGCGGGGATGGCTTGTTGTAACTGAAACCAGCAAACAACAAAAAAGCCCCCGCGCTGCAAAGCTCGGGGGCTTTTTGTTAACGGCAGAAAGGAACTAACGATGAATGGTGCTCAACAAATTGTCGCGACACTCAAACAACAGGGCGTAGAACAAGTTTTTGGTTACCCCGGCGGTGCAATTATGCCGCTCTACGATGCGCTCTATGATGGTGGTGTGAAACACATGCTAACTCGCCATGAACAAGGTGCTGCTATGGCTGCCGTAGGTTATGCTCGCGCTGGCGCCAATCAAGGGATTAAGGTGGGTGTTTGTATCGCCACTTCAGGCCCAGGTGCCACCAACCTCGTCACTGGTTTAGCCGAAGCCCAACTCGACTCGATTCCCCTCATCGCCATCACCGGCCAAGTTGCTCAATCGGTTATCGGCACCGATGCCTTTCAAGAAGTCGACGTATTAGGCATGTCTCTATCGGTGACCAAACACAGCTTCATGGTCACCGATGTAAAAGAGCTAAAACGCACCATCGAGCAGGCTTTTGAGATTGCTACCTCTGGCCGTCCTGGCCCAGTGTTGATTGATGTTCCTAAAGATGTGCAACTGGCGGAAATAAGCGAAAACCTCACTTATGTTCCCAACCTTAAAGCGGCAAATACCCCCGACCCCGTTTTAATTGCCGAAGCCAAACAACTGATCGCCAGTTCCACACAACCCACTGTTTATGTGGGCGGGGGCGTCGGCATGGCCAATGCGGTTGAAGAATTACGCGAGTTTTTAGAGTGCAGCCAAATTCCAAGTGTTTGCACCCTAAAGGGAATAGGTGCCATCACCGAGCAACAGCCCTATTACTTGGGCATGCTAGGCATGCACGGCACCAAAGCCGCCAACTTAAGCATTCAGGAAACCGATTTACTGATCGTAGTAGGCGCTCGCTTCGATGACCGCGTCACCGGTAAGCTAGAAGCCTTTGCCCCCAATGCCAAGGTCATTCACCTAGACGCCGACGCCAGTGAGTTTGGCAAACGTCGCGCGCCCGATGTCGCCATCGACAGCGACTTAAAACAAGTCTTGCCACTGCTTAAATGCAGCACCGACATCGCCCCATGGCAAGCCGCGGTTGCCCAGCGCAAGCAAGACTTCGCTTGGCGCTACGACCATCCCGGCGAGCATATTTTTGCGCCGGCCATGCTCAACCAGCTTAGCCAAATGATCGACAGTGATACCGTGATTGCCTGTGATGTAGGCCAACATCAAATGTGGGTAGCCCAACATATGCAGTTTGATGGGCCACATAACCATTTATCTAGTGCCGGCTTAGGTACCATGGGCTTTGGCCTTCCCGCGGCGATTGGCGCACAGTTTGCTCGCCCCAACGATACCGTAATCGCGGTATCGGGTGACGGCTCTTTCATGATGAATGTGCAAGAGCTTACCACCATTAAACGAGCTAAATTGCCAGTTAAAATCTTACTGGTAGATAACAACCGACTCGGCATGGTGAGACAATGGCAAAATCTCTTCTTCGATGGGCGTTTTAGCGAAACCATCCTCGACGATAATCCAGATTTTGTCACCATGGCTTCTGCCTTTGATATTCCCGGCGAAACCATTAGTAATAAAATAGATGTTCACGCTGCCCTGCAACGGATGCTCGACAGCGATGGCCCCTACCTACTGCATGTACTAATTGATGCTGAAGAAAACGTGTGGCCACTTGTGCCACCGGGTGTGGCCAATGACAAAATGATGGAGGACTGCTAATGCAACATTCAATGACCCTAACTACACGTAATCAGGCCGATGTATTAGAACGTGTATTACGAGTGACACGTCACCGTGGTTTTTTAGTACAATCTATGCAAATTGAGCAGTTCGGCAGTCCCGAGTTTAAGGGCTATACCATTGAGCTTAAGGTGCAAAGCCAGCGTCCCATTGCCCATCTCACCAGCCAATTGGTGAAACTGTTCGATGTTGAGCAAGTCAGTTTAAAACAATTACAAGCAGTGGCGACCCCCGACGTTGCCCTTGCCTAAACAATTAGCAAATACAGATTAATGGAGTAAACCGCAATGCCTAAACTGCGAAGTGCCACCACCACCGAAGGCCGTAACATGGCTGGAGCGCGCGCCCTATGGCGAGCAACAGGAACCAAAGAAGAAGATTTCGGCAAACCCATTATTGCCGTGGTGAACTCATTCACCCAGTTTGTACCGGGCCACGTTCACCTAAAAGATCTTGGTCAGTTGGTAGCTGGCGCCATTGAAGAAGCAGGCGGCGTTGCTAAAGAATTTAATACCATCGCGGTAGATGATGGTATCGCCATGGGCCACGGCGGTATGTTGTACAGCCTGCCTTCGCGTGATTTAATCGCCGATTCGGTAGAATACATGGTGAACGCGCACTGTGCTGACGCCATGGTGTGTATTTCTAACTGTGACAAAATCACCCCAGGAATGTTAATGGCTTCAATGCGCCTCAATATTCCGGTTATTTTTGTTTCTGGTGGCCCCATGGAAGCGGGTAAAACCAAGCTCAGTGACCAGTTGATTAAACTCGATTTGGTTGATGCCATGGTCATGGGCGCCGATAAAAACGTCACCGATGAAGACAGCGATAAAGTTGAACGCAGCGCCTGTCCAACCTGTGGCTCTTGCTCAGGCATGTTCACCGCTAACTCGATGAACTGTTTAACTGAAGCGCTTGGCCTTGCTCAACCGGGTAACGGCTCAATGCTTGCCACTCACGCTGACCGTAAACAACTGTTCTTAAATGCCGGTAAACGCATTGTTGACCTATGTAATCGCTACTACCAACAAGATGATGCCAGCGTATTACCACGCTCTATCGCGACCCAACAAGCCTTTGAAAACGCCATGACCCTAGACATTGCCATGGGCGGCTCAACCAATACCGTATTACACCTATTAGCGGCAGCCCAAGAGGCTGGCGTTGATTACAACATGGATCACATGGACGCACTGTCACGCAAAGTGCCTCAACTATGTAAAGTGGCGCCTTCAACCAATAAATATCACATGGAAGACGTACACCGCGCTGGTGGCATCATGGGCATATTGGGTGAACTAGACCGCGCCGGATTAATCAACCGCAATGAACCCAATGTCATGGGTGAAACCCTGGCCGATACCCTAGCCAAGTGGGACATTATGCAAACCCAAGACCCAGCAGTGAAGGAGTTTTACCGCGCAGGTCCTGCGGGCATTCGCACCACTCAAGCTTTCAGCCAAGATTGTCGTTGGGAAGAACTAGACGACGACCGTGCCGAAGGTTGTATTCGCAGCATCGACAACGCCTTTAGCCTAGAAGGTGGTTTAGCGGTGCTAAAAGGTAACTTGGCCAAAGACGGCTGTATTGTAAAAACCGCCGGTGTGGATGATGACAACTTGGTATTTAAAGGCCCTGCACGTATTTTTGAAAGCCAAGACGACGCGGTAAGCGGCATTCTTAACGGCACGGTTAAGGCTGGTGAAGTGGTATTAATTCGCTACGAAGGCCCCAAAGGCGGCCCCGGCATGCAAGAAATGCTCTACCCCACCTCTTACCTGAAATCCATGGGCCTAGGGAAGAAATGTGCTTTGATCACCGACGGTCGTTTCTCCGGTGGTACTTCTGGTTTATCCATCGGCCATATCTCACCAGAGGCGGCCAGTGGCGGTGTAGTGGGTTTGGTTGAACCTGGCGACATCATTGATATTAACATTCCCCAGCGTAGCATCGTGCTGGATGTGAGTGATGAAGAGCTCGCCAAACGCCGCGCCGCCATGGAAGCCAAGGGCAGCGACGCTTGGACACCAATTGGCCGCGAGCGTGAAGTCAGCACCTCATTAAAAATGTACGCTCACTTCGCCACTAGCGCCGACAAAGGTGCAGTACGCGATAAGAGCAAACTTGATTAATTTAGTCACAGTTCGCTTAGCCCGGTTCGCCGGGCTTATTTTTTGTAATACCCGCGAGTATCCGGCAACGACTAAACTAGTTGCCTAGCTAAGTAAGTGGCGTAACATAGCCCAGCAGCGCTAGCCTAGGGCTTATCCCACTTGCATCAGTCTTATTTGGCTGCGCCGTTTACTGATGCTCGCAATTATTCGTTCCGCTTGAGGTAACACTATGACGCAACAGCACCCCACCGCGAATGACTATCTTCGCCGCATTCTGCTTTCACCAGTGTATGAGGTCGCCCAAGTCACTCCCCTGCAAGACATGAACAAGCTGTCACAACGACTGGATAACCATATTTTACTCAAGCGCGAAGATCGCCAAAGTGTGCATTCATTTAAACTGCGCGGTGCCTATAACAAAATAGCCCAGCTCAACCAAGAACAACGCCAGCGCGGTGTGGTGGCGGCCTCGGCAGGTAACCATGCACAAGGGGTAGCCATGTCAGCTCAGCGCCTTGGCATCGCCGCCGTTATCGTGATGCCCACCACCACTCCCGACATTAAAGTCGACTCGGTTCGCGCCATGGGTGCCGATGTGCGCTTAGTTGGCGACAGCTTTGATGAGGCCTATCAATACTGTAAACAGTTAGAAGAGCAACATGGTTATACCCTGATCCCGCCCTTCGATGACGTAGACGTTATCGCCGGCCAAGGCACCATTGGTAAAGAGCTGCTTGAACAAGACATGCACCTCGACGCGATTTTTGTGCCGGTGGGCGGCGGTGGTATTGCTGCTGGTATCGCGGTGTACATCAAACAGCTAATGCCACAAATTAAAGTGATAGGCGTAGAAGCCGAAGACTCGGCCTGCTTAGTGGCTGCCTTAGCTGCTGGTAAGCCCACCCCACTGGAAAAAGTTGGCCTATTTGCCGACGGTGTAGCGGTAAAACTGATTGGAAGCGAAACCTTCCGCTTATGCCAGCAGTATCTCGATGAGGTTATCACCGTTAATTCCGACGAGATCTGCGCGGCGGTGAAAGATATTTTCGAAGATACTCGCGCCATCTCTGAACCTTCTGGGGCGCTGGCTCTTGCTGGCTTAAAGGCCTATGCCCAGCAACACCAACTGAAGAACAAACGCCTCGCAGCGGTACTCTCGGGCGCCAATGTTAACTTCCACAACCTGCGTTACGTTTCTGAGCGCACCGAATTGGGTGAGAAAAAAGAAGCGGTATTGGCGGTCACCATTCCCGAGCGCCAAGGCGCTTACCTGGAGTTTGTGGAACACCTAGGCGGACGCGCCATCACCGAATTTAACTACCGTTATGCCAGTGATGAGCAAGCCAATATCTTTGTTGGCATTCGGGTGAGCAATAGCGACCAAGAGCTGCCAGAGCTGGTTAATAGACTAGAGCAACACGGCTATCAGGTAGCCAACTTAATCGACGACGAGCTGGCCAAGCAGCATGTGCGTTACATGGTGGGAGGTCGCCCCGGCAAAGCGCTGAACGAGCGACTGTATAGTTTTGAGTTCCCCGAGCAGCCCGGCGCCCTGCTGCGCTTTTTACGCACCCTTGGGCCACATTGGAATATCACCCTATTTCACTACCGCAACCACGGCTCAGCCTACGGCCGCGTATTGGCAGGTTTTGAGCTAGAAACCAGTGATCAACGGGCCTTTACTCAGCACCTGGCGCAACTGGGTTTTGATTATAAAGATGAAACCGACAACGTCGCCTACCAGTTTTTCCTGGCCAAGGCTAAGTAGCAGCCAACCAAGCCGCTTGCTGCGCTGGTGTTTGAAACGTCCATGCCACAAAGCGGCTTTGCTTATTACCTTGGCCCATTTTAATGGTTTTATAGTCGACTATTGGCAACTGCTTTAGCGCCTTATAAATGGCCGGTAAACTGGCTTCTTTGGATACCAAGCTACTAAACCACAATACTTGCGCGGCATAGTCTTGGCTTTCTTTGAGCATGTTACTAATAAAACGCAGCTCACCACCGGGGCACCATAACTCGTTACTTTGGCCACCAAAGTTCAGGGTGTTTTTGTGTTTGGCCGCAGCCTTTAAATTACGTTGTTTACGCTGACTGCCCGCTCTAGCTTCTGCCGCCGAGCGATGAAAAGGCGGATTACATAGGGTTAAGGCAAAAGATTCATCAGGCTGAATAATGCCTTTAAAAATCGAACGCTTATCGGCTTGCAAACGCAAGGTAATTTGCTCGTCCAAGTCAGGGTTGGCTTGCAGAATGGCTTGCGCCGAGCGCAGCGAGGCGGCTTCTATATCGCTCCCCACAAAACACCAGCCATATTCACGCGCCCCTACCAAGGGGTAAACACAGTTCGCCCCCACGCCCACATCCAAGCAGCGAATCGCCGCACCTTTAGCGCTTACTTCTGGCGAGCTGGCGGCTAACAGATCCGCCAAATAGTGAATATAATCGACTCGTCCGGGGATCGGCGGACACAGGTTATGCGCGGGAATCTGCCAGTCTTTCACCGCATAAAAATGCTGCAACAGCGCCTTGTTTAAACAACGCACCGCAGCAGGGTCAAAAAAGTTTATCGAAGCATCACCATAAGGGTTAGGCGCTACAAAGCATTTTAATTCGGGGCAGGAAGCAATTAAAGCGGCAAAATCATAACGCTGACGATGCTTATTACGCGGATGTAATTGGCTTTTGCTATCTACAGGGGTGTTTTTTGACTGAGGCATAAGGCACTGAAACTCAACAGACAGTTATCAGCGCCTAAGTATACGGTGAAGCAAACTAAAAATCCCGCACTCAAACCAGAAAGCCCAAGCTCAAGGCCCCAGTAATGGGGCCTGGTCTCCCCCCGCTAAGGAGTACTGTTATCAAGGTTGAGCACTAAACCGCTAAAGTCATCACTGGCAACGGCAGAATAAACGCCACCATTTTCCAGCGTGGCCATGCTTTCTATGGCAGGAGTATAGCTGTCGTCCGAGCTTAATATGACTGCGAAATAATAAGTGCCTTCGGCCACATTGAGCAGCGCATTGTCTTTGAAATCAAGCCCTGATAGCACTACCGTGTCGGCGCTGTAGTTACCGTCAACCGAGGCGTGAATATCAACTAAGCCAAGGGCTGCGGCACTAGGGCTGGCATGCACTACACGTAACTTCGAATATAAGGCTACTGAGCGCAAATCTTCGCTAATCACCAGCGGCTCGATAGTATTATCAGTCACCGCGTTAAGTTTACCCACCGCATAAATGCTGGTTTCGGCTCCCGCATCTAACTGCGTATTGGGCGCGTCGATCACCACTAAACTGTTGTCGGCACTGGCTGCCACACTGATGTCGTAACTGCCGGCTGCCAGCTCACCAGAACGAAACTGTTTAAAGGCGATGTCGGTAAATCCAGCGGCAGGGTTAGACCCCAACAATACATCCACCAGCGGAGCATCATCAACGGCATGCACAACCCGTAAATGGCTGGTTTCATTGGCATCGGCGATCACCGATACGCCATCACCGTCGGCCAACAATAAACTCACCGGCGATTGAGCGCCAGCATCAGTGTTTGGCACCGCGCTTAACATTAAGTCACTACCGCCGGCTAAAGCCACTTCCCCGCTATCAAAGACCACGGTTTTGTCGCCACTGGCAGTAATTCTAACTCGATAGTTTGCCGCCGGAACGGTAACCGGTAAGGCGTCGCTATCCATTTTGAAGGCCAAATTGCTAATGGCTGGGGTTTCAGCGGCGAGATCGGCGGCGGTAGTTAAGTAAATATCCACTGCTCCCACATCCGGATGAGCGTGCAGAACATCCAGCCGCACACTGTTTTCATCCACCGTCTGGTTGCTGCGGCTTAATACTAAGGGTTCAATTGACGCGGCATAGTTAAGTGCAACAATGTCATATTGCATATCCGGCGAAAACTCCAAGTTAGCAGCAATCACCTCAAGCCCACCACTGGGTAATAATGCGTCCACGCTAATGTCGTAGCTGCCAGAGGCCACCGACTGCCAAGCGCTGGCTTGGCGGTAGTCAACCATGTTCAAACCAGCAAAGGTTTCGCCGTTAGCTTTTACTTCAACTAGAGGCGCATCGGCACTAGCATGAGTAATCCTAACGGCAGACATAGGGGTATTGGGGTGCTCGTCGTCACTATTACAGCCAACAACTAATACAGCAGAGCTTAGTAATAGAATTGATTTTGCAAATCTCATCTTCTTTTCCTTAAGTATCTCTGTGGGTATCAGCTGTAAAACGGCCGCTAAACCCAAGCCGATCACTCTTGGTTTTGGCTGATACTGTTCAATTAGCTCACTCCTTGCCATGGAAGTGACACAAAATTGCCACATAAAAGTCATAAGCTGCTTTTTTTCTTAGCAGTGAGATAAACATGGAACGTCAAGCCTCAACCCTAGCCTTAACAGCGCTTAGCCTGTTATTCGCCAGTAGCATACCCTCGGTGCACGCCGCGCCTATTCAAGCGGTAAAACAGCTACAAATTAGCTGCATTGCCAAAACAGCCAGCCCCGCTAAAGACAGCTTCAAGGGCTTAAAAATGAACTGGGTGGCTAGTCATTTCTCTGGCAGTGAATTTGATAGTTCTTCGGCGGAAATTGTCTCCTATGACAGTTGTAGCGATAAGCTGTACGTGGTGAATGCTAAGGCACAGAGCGTGGAAGTACTTAAGCTGGGTAATAACAATAGTGAGCCCAGCAAGGTCGGCCAATTGGATCTACAAGCAGCCGCTAAAAACGCCGGCATCAGCATCGGTGACGCCAACAGCGTAGTCGCCAAAAATGGCTTAGTGGCAGTGGCGATTCAACATGCCAATAAGCAACAAAATGGCATCATTGCGCTGTACCGCTCCGACGATTTAAGTCTGGTTAACAGCTACCCTGCTGGAGCGCTACCCGACATGGTCACCATGAGCGATGATAGCCGCTACCTACTTAGCGCCAATGAAGGCGAACCCAATGGTGACTACTCGCACGACCCCGAAGGCTCGGTGACCATCGTCGACTTGCAGGGCGGCTTTGCCGATGGCCAAGCCAAAGTCAAACAGGTGGATTTTCGCGCCTTTAACCAAGGCCAAGCCCGCCATAGCGAGTTAAAAGACGTACGCTTGCCGGCACCCATGGGCGCCACAGTAGCGCAAGACTTAGAGCCGGAATACCTAGCCTTAACCAGCAAGGGTAAGGTGATTGTGGCGCTGCAAGAAAACAACGCTATCGCGCGCATCAACATCGCCAACGGCTATATTGAAGCTATTCAAGGCTTGGGCAGCAAAAGTTGGGCCTCAGTTGAAGAGGGCGGCGACGGCGCAATGCTCGATCTCACCAACAAAGACGGCAAATTTATTCAAGCCAGCTACCCGCAGCTAGCCGGTTACTACATGCCCGACTCCATCGCCAGCTTCAGGGTGAACGGTAAAGACTATTTGCTGACTGCCAACGAAGGTGACGGCCGCGAATATGTTTACCAAAGCAGCCAAGCCCAGTGCGAGCAAGCAGGCCATAAGTGGGACGGAAAAGAATACCAAGTGGGTGGCGAAGATGAAGATGCGGCGAAATACCAAAGCGAGCAAGACGACTGTATTTCTTACAGCGATGAAACCCGCGCCTATAAACTCAAAATAGACCCAGCCCACCCGCTAATGGACCAGCAGCGTTACGGCAAAAAAGGCACCATCGCCAATAAAAAAGCCATTGGCCGACTCAAAGTAGTGGCCGACCAAAAACAACTCGGACCTAAAGACACGGTATACAGCTTTGGTGCTCGCTCCTTTTCCATTTTTGACTTAGATGGACAGCGGATTTTTGATAGCGGTAACCAGCTATCAGATCTGGCCAACAATGAACAACATTGGAATGCCAGCAACGACAACCAAGCCAGCGATGACCGCTCCGACGATAAAGGCGTAGAGCCCGAAGCCATTACCGTCGCCGAAATTAACGGCGCTCATATCGCCTTTATCGGCCTAGAACGCCAAGGCGGCATTGCTGCCTACGACGTCTCGCAGCCTGATTCACCCAAACTATTAGATTTTGTTAATCGCCGCGACTTTAGCCAAGACGTATGCACTGAAGTGGATGAAGATGGCGATTGCACCAATGGCCAATACAACCCTAAGTCCGGTGATTTAGGTCCCGAGTCCATCACCTACTTCTCTCGCTTAGGACGCCACTACATTGCAGTGGGCAATGAAGTATCAGGCACCACCAGCATCTATCAGTTAGAATTGAACTAAACCGTTAACTCTGGCCGTTGCTCTCGAGCAGCGGCTTTAGCAAGCATCATCACCCAAAAGCCGTCGGCAAATTCAATGTCTAAATTTGACAAGGCTTTAGCTTTTTTCGGTGAATGTTAGCTAGCCCCCAAAAGCGGCAGCAACCTCTATGAAACCGCTTACTTTTAAGTGTTTCATACCCAAACTTATCTAAGATAAGTCCTAAGCCAAGACCTTAGCCATCGCTATAAAGGCGAAAATCGACTAAGCCTAAACCATTATTCACACTTTTCGAGAGGAACTGTTAATGTCGCAGCCCTATACTAATCCATCACTCAGTATTGCTGAGCGTGTCGAAAACCTAATGTCATTGATGACCTTAGAAGAAAAAGTCGGGCAAATGCTGCAGCTTCCAGCCAATATGTCAGACAACGTGGATAAACTAGAGCAATGGAACGTTGGCAGTTACCTGCATTGCACCGGCGACATGGTGGAAGAACTGCAACAGCGTGCCGCCAAAACCCGCCTAGGGATCCCAATTATTTTTGGCATTGATGCGATTCACGGTCACTGTTTTGAAAACGACAGCACGGTATTTCCCACCCAGCTAGCACTGTCTTGTGCGTGGAGTAAGCAGTTAAGCCAAAGCATGGCCCATGTAACGGCAGTAGAAACCCGTGCTTGTGGTCTACATTGGACCTTCTCTCCGGTATTGTGTGTTGGTCGTGATAGCCGTTGGGGACGGATTAACGAAACCTTCGGTGAAGACCCTTGGTTGATTGGCGAGCTGGCCGCCGCCGCTATTCAAGGCTATCAAGGTGAAAACCTTGCCGCCAAAGACAGCATTTTAGCCTGTGCCAAACACTACGTAGCCTATGGCGAAACCACTGGCGGCCGTGATGCCTATGAAGCCGAAGTCTCACCACGTAAATTGCTATCAGTATTTCTGCCTCCTTTTGAGAAAGCAGTAAAACAAGCCAAAGTAGCCACTCTGATGGCTGGCTATCAGGCCATCGATGGCCTACCTTGTAGCGCCAGTAGTTGGATATTACGCGACATTCCTAAAACCCAATGGGGCATGGACGGCTTCATCGTTACCGACTGGGATAATGTTGGCTCTTTGCATGACAAACAACGGGTTGCCGAAGACTTACGCCACGCCGCCAAACTGGGGCTGGAAGCGGGTAACGATATGATCATGACCACACCCTCGTTCTATCAACATACCATTGATTTAGTGAATCAAGGTGAAGTGGACGTGGCATTGGTGGATGACGCCGTGGCCAGAATTTTAAGCTACAAGTTTAAACTAGGCTTATTCGATGACTTCCGTTATACCGACCTTAGTAAAAAACCACAAATACTGGGTAACCCGGTGCACTGGCATGCTTCATTAGAAGCCAGCCGCCAATCGCTAACCCTGTTAAAAAATGAGCAAGTACTACCACTAGACGAAGCCAACAAACCTAAAATACTACTGTGTGGCGCCAACGCCGATGATGTAGTAGCCCAGTTAGGTGACTGGTCTTTTGGTTCGATGCAAGCAGGCGCCTCCGACGATAGCTTCCATCGTAGAGACTGCGTCACCCTGCGCCAAGGCTTGCAAGCCGCCGCAGACGCAGGCCGCTGTGAACTAAGCTATGTTCGCGGTGCCGCCCCTGCTGAAGCCGATTTTGAAGAGATCTTAGCCGCCGTTGATGCCGCCAAGAACAGCGATGTGATCGTGGCCTGTGTGGGCGACATACTCAGCCAACACGGTGAATTCCACGACCGTGCCAATCTCGACCTAACGGGCCACCAGCAAGCCATGCTAGAAGCACTAAAAGCCACTGGTAAACCTTTAGTGGTGGTATTTATGGCTTCTAAACCGCTGACTATTCCCTGGGTGAAACAACATGCCGACGCCATCGTTTGTGCCTTTAACCCCGGAGCCAAAGGCGGTATAGCCTTAACTGAATTGCTATTGGGTGACCTAAACCCAAGCGGCAAACTCACCATTAGCTTCCCGGTGCACGTAGGGCAATTGCCCGTGTATTACAACAAGTACCAAGGTTGGCACGCCCTTATATCGGGTAGAACAAACCATCAAGAGCGTTACATCGACATGCCTGAACAGCCCTTATTTAGCTTTGGTGAAGGGCAGAGTTACAGCGAGTTTGAATACAGTGATCTACAAGTCGCTAATCCTACCCTGAGCGCCTCACAAGATTTAGCCGCAGGCGAAGCCTTGAAGGTATCGGTACAGATTAAAAATACTAGCCAACGTGCTGGCATTGAAATCGCTCAACTGTATATACGTGATTGTGTGGCTTCGGTCACCATACCGGTTATGCAATTACGCGGCTTTGAGCGGGTTGAACTGGCCGCTGGCGAAAGCCGCCAAGTTGACTTTAGCGTGCCCTACGAAGATCTAGCTCTAATTAACGCGCAACTAGAAAAAGTGGTAGAACCGGGTGCCTTTAAGGTCTTGGTGGGGGCTTCATCAAAAGCGGAAGATTTACTCAGTGCTGACTTTACGGTTGCCTAACACTAAAGCCCTTAACACCATCAAGCGCCTCTTGGCGGCTTGATGGTGTTAAGCAGGGGGAGCAGCATCCGCCTTTCGAGACTGATTAATTGCCGCCACCAGGCGTTGCTGCTCTTGCTCTGCCTGTTGGTAATAGCTCCTGATTAAAGCAAAATCACACTCGGCTTGCTCTCGAATGTGCTGCTCAATATTCGCCATAAGCGTCGCTAGTTGCTCTGCACCAATCTCACTGCAAAAGCCTTTTATTTTATGGCTCCATTCACCGATGGCGGGTGCATCTTGCTGCTCTATAACCAAAGCCAACGACTGCATATAGTCAGCCGATGAATCGAGGTAAATATCTAATACCTTATTAAGCAGCGCTTCTGCACCACGCATCCGGCTTAAAGCCGCCGCTCTGTTCCAGCCTAGATATTCGCTCTCATCAGCCGCAGCGGAACTAGTGTGACTTCTGGCATCGCGCACATCAGCCGTCCACTGCTCAACTTTCTCTAAAAGAATTTTCGGGTCAATCGGTTTGGTAAGGTAATCACTCATACCATAGGAAAGGCATTTTTCTTTTTCCCCAGCGAAAGCATTTGCGGTCATGGCGATGATGGGTATGCTGACACTGCCATAATCTTTGCCGTTATATCGCAGCTCGCTAGCGCATTCATAACCGTTCATCACCGGCATCTGGCAATCCAGCAAAATACAATCAAATGGTTTTGCCTCTAAATAGGCCTGCTTGACTAAGGTTAAACATTCTCGGCCATCACCCGCGCAACTAATTTGGGCATGGCGGGGTTCTAAATAACCGCGAGCCACTTCCAGGTTTATCTGATTATCGTCAACCAATAAAATACGCAAACCAGAAAGGTCAACATGGTGTAACTGCTCTTGATGGCTGGCCTCTAAGCTCATTAGGCTATCTTGTATTCGCCCCTGCAGTGCATCTAACAAGTCCTTACTAATTAAAGGCTTGGCCAGTTTAATCAGCGCAGGATCCCCCTCTACGAGGTGCGGCCCTACGGTGTTGTGATAGCTTAAACTAATGATAATAGTCGGCAAAGAGGCGCTAGCGGCTAGGTAGCCCTCCAGCAAAGCCTGCTCATCAAAGGCATCATTGTCGAGAATAAGTGCATCTAAATCATCAGCTAACATCTCTAACTCGTTATCGAGCAATTGGCAGTTCGCTCCCCACGCGCCAAGGGTTTTGCTTAATACTGAGGCTAAGCTTTGGTCTGGGGTAACAACGCCAACCCGCAAGCTCTGCAAGCTTGTCGATAAATCATTTGGCTGGCATAACGACGCGTCCATGTCGATATAAAAATAGAATCGACTGCCCTCGCCCAAACTGGATTCAAAGTCGATTTTGCCGTTCATTAATTCACACAGCTCACGACAAATAGATAAACCCAAGCCGGTGCCACCAAATTTAACCGCGGTATCAGCGCCTTCCTGAGAAAAGCGCTGGAATAAGCGATGGTGATTAGCTTCGGCAATGCCAATACCGCTATCAATCACCTCAATACTTAAACGCACTGTGGTAGGGTCTAGCTCTTGGGTGACAGCGATAATCTTAATCTCTCCCTGCTGGGTAAATTTAATCGCATTACTCATCAAATTATTAAGAATTTGTTTGATTCGGTTAGGATCGGAATAAAGTGTACTGTAGCCAAGCTCACTGGTATCTAAGACCACATTCACGCCTTTTTCGTAAGCCTTAAGCGCACAAGTTTGAATTAATGACTCAATCAGCAGACGCGGTGAGAAACGCTGCAGGTTGATTTCTAATTTACCCGACTCAATTTTTGATAAATCCAAAATATCGTTAATCAACACCGCTAGCGTATCGACGCTACTTTCAGCCATGCTCAGGTATTTTTGCTGTTTCGGACTTAGCGTATCTTGTCTCATCAAGCCTAAAGAGCCCATCATTCCATTTAAGGGCGTGCGCATTTCATGGCTAATGGTGGCAATAAAGTTGCTTTTGGCGTCACTGGCTTCCATGGCCTGCTGATGAGCAATTTTGAGTTGATGGCTATACTCTTGTAGCGTTTGAGTACGCTCTTCCACCTTCTCTTCTAGCTCGGCGTTATATTGCTCTAAAGCCTCTTTAGTTTGCACACTCTCGGTTACATCACGCAGATTAATCACTAAAGAATCTATCCCGCTACCGGCGTTATACCGGATTGGCGCAATGCTGAGTTCAACATAACTGGTCGCTTGGTTTGGTCGAGTAATGGAATCCGCACATACATAGCTGGACTGGCTAGCAGTCGTTTTTTCAATTAACTCCGACAGCGAATGCTGATCAAGCGCGACCAGCTGTTCAATCGGCTTATTTAAGGCAAGATACTTAGGCGTACTAAACAAAGAAACTGCGGCGTTATTCCAAGTTTTAACCATGCCTTGAGGAGTAATACAAATTACCACATCAGAAGCACCTGCAACAATCGCTTCAAAGGTGGAGTTGGCTTTATTTAGCTTCTTACTGGTAGAGTAAGAGCGAAAAAACATAGCCAACACCAGCAATACGAACCCCATGGCTCCGCCAAAAAAGTACAAGACCTCGTTGCGCCTCTCTTCGGCCAACTGATTAACCTTGGCATAGTTCATCACTGCATAAACATATAAGCGCCGCTCAGTATCCGCCCCCTGAAAAATAGTTTTTTCATCGGCTATCCACTGCTGGTCGCCTTGTTTATCTGAGAGCAACAAGCCCTTAAACTTATTACGCTCTATTTGATAGAGGTTTTGCAGTGTCACATTGGGATCTAACTGCTGAGTAAAGCGCTTAGCCGCATGAGGCGCGCTAATAAAATAGCCCTCGTTATCCACCAACCATAGTTCATCAGCCAAACCTTTAGCTTCGAGGAAGGGAGCAAGTAAACTACTGGCGTCAACGTTCATGATCAAAAAGCCAAAGCGCGTCCCATCGTCATAAAAAATCGCCAACGCAATGCGGTAAGTGGGCTGGAATGGATAAACTATTTTGCCGTACTCTTTATTTAAGTTTATTGGAGAAACATAAACCTCTCCGGCCTTAAGTGAGGAGGCTAAGGTGTAGTAAGGCTCTGATTGCTTATTTTGCAAACGCGTTGGCGGCATCACCCGCACTCGGCCTGCTTCACGGTCCACCCGCAGAAATTCTTGCCCCGCTTGCTCCACAGAAATAAGCCGAAGTTGTCTGATATCAGAATTGTTTTCAATCAAGGACTGAAAAATGGTTTCTAAACGCTCGCGCCACTGCTCAAGGGTGGTGCCGTCATAAGGGTCCACTTGCTGATGTTGTAGGGCGCGGGTAATTCCGGCAATCGGAGGGGTAGTATGTAAAAACCTAATGATGTCGATATTGGTTTCTATATTTTGGCGCATCCTAGCGGCCTGCTGCTCAACCTCGGCACGCAAGGTGGCTACGGTTTCAACAAAAATCTCTTTTCTTAGGCTCTGGGTATACTGGTAAGTGAGCATGCCACAGAGCAATACCAAGCCAAGCGAAATCACCCATCCCAAAAACCGCAGCTGCATAGCGTACCCTTACTTTGGCCATTAAATTTGTTTAATTACGCCGATATTTCGCCCCATGGCTTTAGCTTCATATAACGCTTCATCGGCTAAGCTCAGCGAGCTACGTAACTCAGTAGTAATAGCGCCCTTGGGATAAACAATGCCTCCAATACTGCAAGTCACCCGCTGATGTGGTGAGTAGGCATGAGCAATGGCCAAACGACTTAGCTGATTGTTAATTTTATCGATAACCACCTGGCAGCCTTGCTCATCGGTGTCGGCCAACAGCAATACAAACTCTTCACCGCCATAACGATAAACCTTATCAGAAGCTCGCTGTAAGGCTTGCTGTAGAACCTGCGCCACTGCTATCAACACGTCATCACCGGCTAAGTGCCCATAAGCATCGTTGTATTTTTTGAAATAATCTAAATCAAGCATCAGCACCGCCATAGACGAATGCTTACGCCGGCAATAACCGGCTATCCAAGTGTAGTCCTTGTCTAATGCGGGGCGATTGGCGATGCCGGTGAGCCCATCGCGCATCGACATCGAAATCAGAAACTCCGTCTTTAGCTTCAAGGAAATATGGGTTTTTACTCGATGCTCTAGAGTGACAAAGTTAATCGGTTTATTAATGAAATCAACACAGCCGGCATTCCAACACTGTATTTGGGTTTCGTCATCATTGCGTGAAGTGATAAAAATAATCGGAATATGCCGCAAGATGGGAGAATCTTTAAGTTTGGCGCACACCTCCCAACCATCCATATCTGGCATCATTATATCCAACAGGATCAAATCGGGCGGGTTTTGCTCGGCTAAGCGCAGCGCTTCGGCTCCACTCGCCGCACTGTAAACGGTAAAATCGGCACTCAAACATCCGCTCATGAGTTCACGATTGAGCAATTCATCGTCAACCAACAAAATACTGGCCTGCTGGCTGCGATCTTCTATGTCGTATTGCACGGCCTTAACCTGTCGTTTTCACATCCTTGCTTAAGCTAACTTTAGCATACATTTACCCTAGCCTGACTTTGTTAGCGCCGCCCAAACCGCTTGATTTAAATACAACAGTATGATTTTCAAATTATTTATATTTTGTGCTCTACCACTAAGCAAAGCGGTTAAAGCTTTTGGAATTATGCGTAAAAACTAGTTGCTCACCACTATTCTCAAGCCATAAAGCAGCTAGGTTGAATTTAGCGTCACCTACCAAGATCTGACGCGGATCAATGCGCTGCTAGAAAAAGTGGGCGAACTCGGCGCCTTCAAGGTTTTGGTGGGCACTTCATCTAAAACGGAAGATTTTCTCAGCGCAAATTTCTACGTGAAAGAAAATAACTTCCTTTGCCATAACTAAACAGGCCTCTCAAGCTAGCTTGAGAGGCCGTTTTTTTTAGCCTTATCGCTATTCTGATTCAGTGTTGCTGAATTGAGCACTCTCTTCATCGTCAAAATAGCTCATGTCTCGGGTATTCTTTTGTACTGCAATCGCGGCAAATAAGCTGAGCGCATAGGCCATGGCATAGAAGCCTTTTTCACTTAAGGCCAGGCTGGCATTAAACAAGCCCACTGCCAATAACACCAGCGCAGCGACAAATGCAAACCAACTCACTGCATAATAAATGGCAGTCACTTTTAGCCCTTCTAATTTATCACGTACCGACTTCTGTAAAGAAATGGCAGAAAACAAACCAAACAGCAACAAAGTAAAATAATAGCCCTTTTCATTAAGCTGCATCGCAGCATTCCATAAGCCAATCAGATAGGCTCCAGCGCCCAATAACAGAGCAGTCCATGAAGCGCCAACAAAGGCTGGGGTAGGTTGAACAAATGTCTGTTTTTTCATATCCTTATGCTTCCTTAGATTGACACTTTCTGTATCGCTATTCGGTTGATTGAGAGTCTCTAATTGATCGTTTAACTGGCTCATAAGCAGCTCCTTCATTGGTTAATCCTTAAGTCTTTACAGCAGTGCTTGCGATACATCGTTCGGCAACAATATGGCAGAGTGTTCGAGTAGCTGCTGTTGTTCTAAGTAACGAGCAATGGTAGTGAAGGTAGCGGTTTTCGGCTTACCTTGATGATCTGCGAGAGTTACATCATCAAACAGTAGTCCCCCCATGAACAATTTAAAGCGATTAACCTTGATGGGCTGGGCTTTGAAGTGGGCCCGAGCCAAGCGTTTTAACTGCTTAGTATCACTGGTGGCAAAGATACTGGCATTAAGCATGTCCAAGGTATACTCGGTACAATTCTGAAACTGACTATTAAAAGGATTAGCCAACACCGAGTAATTAGGGTTATGTAACAAGTGATTGTCGCCACTATTAATCAGCTTTAACAAACCGGCTTGAAGCTGTTTATTGGGAATAATGATGCCCGCCTTTAAGCTGTCGACGCCCCAGAAGAAGTCCACTGGGTAGTCAGTCACCAAGCTGCTATGGCCTAAATCTCCCAGCTTTTGATACAAATTGTAAATCGCATAGCCTTTGGCGTTTGTCCCATCATCTAAAGTGATATTGGAATACACCGCCAAGGCTGTATGAGTAAACTGCACCCCCTCGGGTAAGTCAGCTTGAGGGCGCCCCACTCGGCCAATAATAAATACGTTGGCGCGGTATTTGGCGGCATAGCGCTCCACTTCCTTAGAAAACTTAGCGATGGCCTCTGGCTCTAATTTTACATCTTCGGCTGGCGCACTGCCGGCAAAGCAAAGTGCACTCGATAAACTGAATAAAGCCAAAACAACTAATTGTTTAATTCTCATCATGAGTCGTTCCTTCTAGTGCTAAGTGGCGGCTTATTGAATGACGATCACGTCATCAATTTCAAAAGGAATGGGAGCATCAACGGCCTTGGCTATACCTTCTGCACTGCTTGCTGCAACACTGCCAGTAACGCCAACAGAAGCGGCGGGAATGACCACCGATGCTCCAACAGGACCACTCTCAGCGCCACTTTGGGCAGCTGTACTTCCTGCTGCAGCGCTAAAACCACCAACCAACATAACGGGGGTAGTCGCAGTACTTACCGCCACTTGGCCACTGCCTTTAAATCCATTGGAGGAAGCTAAAGCGGAATGTTTAGCCGATTGATTAAAATGTTGACCAGACTCAGTCGCAGCTACATGCAAACTAGTAATAGCAAGACTAGCGATAAGTAATGATTTCCATGTTTTCATAATATCTTTCCCGGTGATTAAGTTCGTATTAACCATAAGATCCCGGAAATTAAGTGTAAACGCCGCTGTATTATGTTTATTATAAATACCCAACAAGTATAGTATTTGTATACCATGAGCCAATTAGAACAGATTAGAAACACCCTTAAGCAGGTATTTCGCCAGCAGGGTTTAACCTATAAAGATGTTGCTCAGCAGCTAAATATGAGCGAGGCCAATGTAAAACGCATGTTCTCAACCAATAGCTTTTCGTTAAGCCGTTTAGAAGAAATGTGCCATATTGTTAAGCTCAATCTTATTGATTTGTTTTTGTTAGCCGACCAAGAAAAAGAAAAGCTCACCCACCTCACCAAAGAACAAGAACAAGAACTAATCGACGACCATAAACTCTTTTTGGTGGCCGTCTGTGTACGCGACTCTTGGAGCTTTAATGAAATTATTCAGCGCTATCAGCTCACTGAGCATGAATGTATTCGCTTAATGGCTCGCTTAGATAAGCTGAAAATGATCCAATTACTGCCCAATAACGCCTACAAACTGCTGATCGCGCAGGACTTTCGCTGGTTACCCAACGGTCCACTGGAAAGGTTTATGGAAAAGATCGTGCTTAACGAATTCATGAATTCCCGCTTTAACGGCGACGACAGCTTTCGCTTTTATTTACGTGGCCATTATTCACAAAGCTCCATCGAAATAATTTTACGTAAGCTGAACCAACTCACTAAAGAAGCTGCTACGCTCAATCAACAAGATGCTTCACTACCATTGGAAAAACGCCGCCACACCGGAATGTTATTGGCTTTGCGCCCTTGGGAAATATCTATATTTGAAAACTTAAGCCGTGACAGTAGTAAGACAAATTAACAAGCTAACTTGTTGCTCTAGATCGTTTCACTATGACTGAATCAATACTAAGGACCAGCCATGTTTTATCGAAGCACACATTTTGCCAAGCCAGTAAGCCTGCTATTCGGGCTGCTTAGCCTAACCCTCAGCAGCCTCAGTTTGGCTCAGTCTAGCGAAGAAAACTGCGTCAATATTAATTCTCAAGCAAAACTCATTGAGCAATACCTTGAACAGGCGCCTTATCGCCAAGCTATTACATCGAGGGTCGAAGAATTTTCCTATCAACCCAGCGCCAGCTATCAAGACTACTTACACTACGCACAAAAACTCATCGCTAAGCGTAATCCTCGCGCGATGATGGCCTGTCCAATTAATACCCCCAGCTATCAACTGCTAGCCACACAACAAAAATGGCTGGGCATACCTAAGGTCATTCAGTTACTGGCACCTTTTGAGCTACATCATCCCGATAACGATAAGGCAGTATTGTTGATCCACGGCTTAACTGACTCTCCTTTCCACTTTCACGATCTGGCTTGGTTCTTTTACCAACAAGGTTATGACGTACGTACACTGCTTTTACCCGGCCATGGCACCGCTCCTTCAGACTTAGTGGATATTGACTACCAGCAATGGCAACAAGCGGCAGACTACGCCATCAGCCGCAGCAGTGAAGATTATTCAGAACTGTATTTGGGCGGTTTCTCTACCGGCGGCGCGCTAATTTTGCGCCACCTGCTGAAGCACCCCAACAATGATGAACAAATAAAAGGCGTACTGCTGTGGTCTCCAGCTTCTAAAGCTGCCAGTAGTTTTGCTTGGTTAGCTAAGCCAGTTAGCTGGTTGCGCACCTGGCTAAGTAAAGATGCCGACATTGATTTCGCCAAGTACGAATCCTTTGCCACCAACGCCGGGGCTCAAGTCCATACGCTAATGAAATTACTGAGAAATGAATTAAAACAGGCCGAACAACTACCGGCGATTCCCCTGCTAATGGTAGCCAGCGAATACGACCAAACCATTGATACTCAAGCCAGCCTCGCCATCTTACAAGACTGGCAACAGGCCAACCCGAAACTCCAACATCAATTGATTTACTACGGTGAGCAACAAAGCCTACCCGCAGGTTTAAACGAGCAAGTGAAGCTTAATATTCCCAGCTGTGCCACGGCTTCTTGTGAACAAATCCAGCAGGTTGCTCATACAGCAACCATTAATGCCCCCAGCAACCCTTACTACGGTGAAAACGGGGTTTACCGCAACTGTAGCCATTATTTGAGTGATGTAGCTAGCTATCTGCGTTGTAAGCAAAGCGATGAAATAGTTAAAGGCGAAACCAGCAAACAGAATTTACAGCGTTATCCTACTCTTCAGCGCCTCACTTATAACCCTTACTATCAGCAAATGCTGCAGCAAATCAACGCATTTATGCAGCCTTAATCTCAGGCTATTAGGGCAGAACACGTCGCGCTGGGCCAAGCTGGCCCAGCGCCAACAAATCAGTTTTATTTTATAAAAAAGCGTTATTATTCTACTATTTATCCTTGGATATTTCTTAAAAATAGGTTTTTAAGCTACAAAAAACCTCACCTCCTCCATCGCCTCATTGGCTAAAAACAAAGAAAAAAACGGCCAAATTCAAACAAATTTATGAGCAATCCGAACAAAAAACACCAAGCATTAACCTTAATAATGATTTAAAATAAGTTTTTTTAACTCAAATCAAAGTAAAAAACAGCAATAAAAACTATTGTGAGTTAATGAGCTTATTTCTTATTCGTTTTACTAATTAATCACAACAAAAAGAACTAAACCAGAGAGTTTAGAAAACCCAGAGGTATATATGAGTGTAACCACCACCAGCGAACCGATCCCAAATAAGGGAGGCATAGCCCGCTTTCTAGACGTGATCGAGCGTGTCGGTAACAAACTGCCCGATCCAGCCATGTTATTCCTTGGCTTAATGTTAATTGTGTGGCTAATCTCCGCCGCCCTCGCGCAGCTCAGTTTTACTGAAATTGACCCTCGCAGTGGCGAAGCCATTGTTATCAATAACCTGCTTAGCGCTGAGTGGCTCACCACTTGGATGACCAGCATGGTGAAAATCTTCACCGGCTTTGCCCCTTTAGGCGTAGTGTTGGTAGCTGTATTAGGGGTGGGCGTAGCCGAGCGTTCTGGTTACATTAATGCCGCCTTAAAAGCGATGTTGAAAGTCACACCAGCTAAAATGATTACCCCCGCTGTGGTGATGATCGGCGTAATCTCTAGCGTCGCCACCGATGCCGGTTATGTAGTAGTGATTCCTTTAGCTGGCGTTATTTTCCATGCCATGGGGCGTCATCCCATCGCCGGTATTACCGCAGCCTTTGCCGGTGTTTCTGGCGGTTTCTGTGCTAACTTCATTCCTTCAGGTTTAGACCCGCTACTACAAAGCTTTACTCAAAGTGCGGCTCAATTATCTAACCCTGATATGCAAGTGAACCCACTAAATAATTGGTTCTTTGCCTCAGCTTCTTGCTTACCGATTGTGGCGACTATCTGGTACATCACCGATAAAATCGTCGAGCCACGTCTGCAAAAAAACAGCCCTATTGCCAAAGATGACGTCTCTGCCACAGACATGCATTCTCGCGACCCTAAAGAAACCTTTGCCTTTAGGGTGGCCAGCTTAGTTATGTTAGCTTTGATTGGTTTATTGGTATTAGCCGCTTGGGGTGAAGACTCGAGCCTGCGCGACGCACAAGGCTCCCTCACCAGCTTTAGCGCACCGATGATGCAAATCATTGTGCCACTGATTTTCATCTTCTTTGTGATCCCAGGGGTGATTTTTGGCTACCTCAACGGCAGCTTCAAAAACTCTAACGACGTAGTAGCGGCCATGTCTAAAACCATGGAAACCATGGGCCACTACATTGTAATGGCCTTCTTCTGTTCTATGTTTGTTTGGGCTTTTGGCCAGTCTAACATTGGGGTATTAATGGCGGTTAAGGGGGCAAACTTCTTACAAGCCATTGGTATGGCGGCACCTGCCACCATCGTGGGCATGATTGTATTAGTGGTATTGGTTAACCTATTTGTGGGTTCTTCATCGGCTAAATGGGCACTGATTTCACCGGTGCTAGTACCGATGTTAATGCAAATGAACATCTCACCCGATCTCGTGCAAGCGGCATATCGTATTGGTGATTCTAGCTCGAACATCATCACCCCATTAATGCCTTACTTCCCACTGGTAGTTGTGTACTGTCAGAAATACATGAAAAATGCCGGTATCGGCACCTTGGTCGCCACCATGCTGCCTTACTCGATTGCCTTAGCTATTTTCTGGACCTTATTCCTACTCGCCTACTGGGCCTTGGGTTTACCGCTAGGCTTGGGTGCCAGCTACATTTACCCAGCTATGTAGTTTGGCTTGAATAAACAACTAACGCGCCGCTGTGGCGCGTTTTTTATTGGTGCGTTTGGCGGTAGCAGCGCGCTGACCACCCGCCTTACTCCGCCGCGCATAGTTTTTACGCCCGGCCTTGGCGGGCTTGGCTAGGCCAACAAAGGCCTGAGCACTCACCATCGCGCTTTGTTCCACCAGCTGATGCAGCTGACTTTGCAGTTGCTGCATAAAGGCCTGATAACTGTGTTGACGCTGACTAATGGCATTTAATTGCTGCTCCCAGTGCGCGGTCATATCTGGCCACACACATAATTCTGGCAAGGCAGCGACCAAAGCCTTAGCACTGTCGCTAGCATGAATTTGCTTGGCCTGACGCAGCAAAAAACCGCGCTTGAATAGCAAGTCGAGGATCCCCGCTCGGGTCGCCTCGGTGCCCAAACCGTCAGTCTCTTTTAATACCGCCTTTAAGCTGGGATCTTGCACATACTTGGCAATGCCAGTCATGGCCGCCAACAGGCTAGCGTCGGTAAAGGCTTTGGGCGGCTGAGTTTGTTTATCCAGCACTCTGGCATCAATACAATGTAGTTTTTGTCCTTGGCTAAGTGGCGGCAGCGTTTGTTCCTCGTCATTCTGTTTACGGGGAAACAAAACCTTCCAACCTAAGTCTTGCACCTGATTGGCGCTAGCCTTAAACAGGCCCTCGGCAATCTGCACTGTGACCTCGCTATGGGCATAACGATAATGCGGATAAAACTGCGCCAAATATTGGCGGGCAATTAACAGATAAACGCGCCGCTCCGCTTCGCCGAGTTTGCCCGCTGCTTGGCGCTTGGTGGTGGGAATAATCGCATGGTGAGCATCTACCTTGGCATCGTTCCAGGCCTTGCTACGCAACCTGGGATCGGCCTCACTACAGGCTTTGGCCAATTCTTCACTATTGGCCTTAAGCGCGGCGAGCACCTCCGGCGCCTCGCCATGATGTTGCTTAGGCAAGTAGCGACTATCGGAGCGCGGATAGGTAATTAGGGTGTGCCGCTCATACAGGTTTTGGCAAATATCTAAGACCTGCTTGGCGCTATAGCCATAACGCTTGGCCGCATCAATTTGCAGGCTAGAGAGGTTATAGGGCAAGGGCGGCGCTTGTTGCTTGTCTTGCTGCTTGAGCGTATCCACTGTTGCGGGCTGCTGCTGAATCCGCTTTACCACATGCTCGGCTAGGGACCGACTCAGCACTCGACCATCCTCATCTTGATAAGGCAAGCAGGCCTCACTAGGCTGCCACAGCGCCTTAAAGCGCTCGCCTTGCTGGGTTTGCAGCTCGGCTTCCACCTGATAAAAAGGGCGGCTAACAAACTCGGCAATGGCTTGGTCACGCCTCACCACTAAACCCAGTACTGGAGTTTGCACTCGCCCCACCGACAGCACCCCAGAATAACCCTGCTGTTGGCCTTTAAGGGTATAAGCGCGAGTGAGGTTAATCCCATACAGCCAATCGGCGCGAGTTCGCGCCAAGGCCGAGCTAGACAGCGCAGCAAACTGCTGGTTGGGTTTTAACTGTTTTAAGGAGCGCGCCACCGCCGCGGGGGTGAGATCACTCACCAACAAACGTTGGCAAGCTTGCTTTAAGGCCGCCTTGGTTTTGCAGTGCTCGATGACTAAATCCACCAGCAACTGCCCTTCACGGTCTGGGTCGCCGGCATGCACCAAGCTAGTGGCTTGCTTAATTAAGCCTTTAATCGCTTTCAACTGGCTAGCGGTTTTAGATTTAGCCCGCCATTGCCACTGCTCAGGGAAAATCGGCAGGTGTTCAAAACGCCATTGCTTGTATCTGGCATCGTAATCGGCGGGTTCGGCTTGCTCTAGCAAATGACCAATACACCAAGTCACGCAGTCACCATTGGCCAGTTCAATATAGCCTTGATACTTTTTCTGAGGTTTAGGTAACACCGCAGCAATGGCCCGCGCCAAACTGGGTTTTTCGGCAATATAAAGACGCACAACGACAACCACTGTTATTTTATACAGTCATTCTAGTATAAGTTGGCGTTTTATTGGAAGGTTTTCTGTTGGCTAAGGTTATCAAGGGAAATAATTAGAAGTAAAAAAACAAGGGTTAACTTTGAATCCACTACTTAAACTACTCTAAATGAAGCACCTTGTGTCGAACTGCATTACGAATGAAGTGGGTGCAGGAGTTTAAATACCTCCTGCTATCCTATTATGGCTTTATGCCAATTCAGCTTGGCAGTGCTTGCAAATAACAGCTTCATTTTTTACTAACTCTGCGCATTTAGGGCATTTTTTCTGGGTTCCCGACTCAATTGCTGCAGCTTCAACCTTTTCAGTCACTGGAGAAACTACAAGAGTAATTATCAAACCAATTAATGGCGACAAAATTAAAGAGATCAGAAAGAAACCTATTCCTGAACGCCCTTTATTTGCAGCCAATACTCCGACGCAAACTGCAAAAACTAACCATAAAATAACTCCGATCATAATGTTTACTTCCTTGTTGTTAATAATTTCATAAAGCCATAGCAATAATGATTCTCAGTGAAAGCGCCAACTTCCTCGCATTCATCATGATTTAGTCAAACTAAAATCACACCGTTAAAGGCAAAGTCACAATCGAACAGCACCGCGATATGTCTATATCTGAGCCGCTGTTCATAGAAAGAATACTAATAAAGAAGCCACTGATGTCGCCTATTATGTCTATACATTGATAGATGAACTCATAAATAATGGCGCCATATAGAGCAATATCACCGACGTTTATAAATCTATCAAAAAAAACAGGAGATTGGCTAGTTATCTTTGCGTTATTTATGACATTGTGTTTTTTGCAGACTTCACTTGAATAGCTGAAACAGGATGGGCACTCTATTCATTCGCCCTAACCAGCAAATTATAATCATCCACGGTAAGAATGGCACTCTCAACTCTCGCTAATATCATCCTGCTACGCAACTATTTTATCAATTCTTCTCTAGCCAGCTTTGTACACCTAGCCAAGCATCTCTTGGCTGAGTTTAATCGTGGCTGCAACGTTTTGCGCCGCAACTAATAGGTTAGCTTCGGCCTGCTCTATCGCGTGGGCTAAATCACAGGGGCCGGGCACGATGGAAAAGACCGCGTTAATACCATGCTCGTGCACCACCTCGTAACCCGGTAACATGGCTCCGGCAAAGGCAATCACCGGCACGCCATATTGCATGGCGACTTGCGCCGCACCATAGGGAGTTTTACCAGCAATGGTTTGGCTGTCGATGCGCCCTTCACCGGTAATCAACAAGTCGGCACCTTCTAGGCTGCTCGCTAAATCCACCGCTTCGGTAACAATTTGCACTCCGGGGCGCAATTCCGCCTGCATAAAGGCTAACAAGGCCGCACCTAAGCCGCCAGCGGCGCCACTGCCTGCTACGTGCATAATGTCGATACCAAACTGACTAAATACCACCGAAGCAAAACGCCCCAGTGCGGCGTCTAACTGGCGGATCATCTCTGGCGTGGCCCCCTTTTGCGGGCCAAATACCGCGCTAGCACCCTGCTCGCCGCAGAGGGGGTTATCTACATCGCAGGCCACTTCTATTTCAACTTCGGCTAAGCGCGGGTCTAGGCCTGAAATATCGATGCGTTCTAGCTCGATAAGCTCGGCGCCGCCGCGTTTTAGCGGCTTGTTAAACTGGTCAAAAAACTGTGCGCCCAAGGCTTGCAACATGCCCACACCGGCATCGTTGGTGGCGCTACCGCCCAAGCCGATAATCAGTTTAGTCGCGCCCGCATCTAGGGCGGCGGCGATTAACTCGCCAGTACCGTAGCTAGAGGTTTTACGCGGATCGCGCAGGGCCGGCTCCACTAAATGCAGCCCAGAGGCGGCGGCCATTTCAATCACCGCGGTTTGCTTGTCGCCGAGCACACCAAAAAAGGCTTCCACTTGATTGCCTCTTGGCCCAGTAGCTAAGACCGGCATAATTTGCCCGCCCGTGGCATCTACCATGGCCTGCACCGTGCCCTCGCCGCCATCGGCCAGCGGCACTTTACAGTATTCGGCATCGGGGAAAACACTTTGAAAGCCTTGTTCTATCATCTCCGCCGCTTCCATGGCAGTTAGGCTTTCTTTGAATGAATCAGGTGCAATAACAATCTTCATCGGCTGTCCTTATCTATCTATGTTCCTAGCAACTGACTAACGCTGCGGTAAACAAGTTTGAGTATAGCTGCGAATTTGTTCACTTAAGTCTTTCATTAACTTACCTGCTAATTGCCAATGATGCCAGTATAGTGGCACCCGCACTTGTAGCTCGGGCAGCAGGTTAATCAGTCGCCCATCGGCTAAGTGTTCGGCCATTTGTAAGCGCGGATTTAAACTGTAGGCACCACTGGCTAAAGCCAGCTCGATAAAGGCTTCAGACGAACGCACCGTATGGCAGGGGTACTCTCCCGGCTGCAAAGAAAAATGCTCGGATAAAAATTGAATGTGCATGTCATCGTGCTGGTCAAAAGACATCGCCGGCGCCTTGCTCAAACTGTCACGATTCACCCCTTGAGGAAAAAAGCGCTGGGCAAATTCCGGCGTTGCTACACATAAATATTCCATGTAACCCAGAAACTGGCTATCACTGCCAGCTATCGGTTTTGCCTTGCTGGTGACGCAGGCCAGCACTTCACCGCTACGCATCCGTTGCCAGGTGCGCGATTCATCTTCCACATATAGGTTCATTTCCACATGCTGCTGTTGCAAGGTGGGACTTAAGGCCGGAATGAGCCAACTGGCTAAGCTGTCAGCATTAACCGCCAAAGGCAGGGCCTGAGCCCGCTTATCGCCCAAGCTTAGCTGCTGAGCCAGTTCGGTTTCTAGCTGTTGCACCCGCTGGTAGTGGCCTAATAACTGCTGGCCCAATTCAGTCGCCATTAAGGGCTGGGAGCGGATCAATAAGGGCTGGCCCAGCTGATTCTCTAGGCTTTTAATTCGTTGCGAAACTGCCGATTGGGTAAGGTGTAAACGCAGCGCGGCACGCTCAAAACTTTGCTCACTCACTACCGCCTCTAAGGCTTTAAGTAACTTGTAATCGATATCGGCGAAACTCATTAGCAAAACTTATTTAAGATTAAAATTATTAGCTATATTAAAGCAGATTAGCTGGGTATAGTCCTGCCATTCCCCCTTATTTATTGGATATTATGTTTAGCAGTTACTTCACCGGCCTCAGTTTAATGGCCTCGCTGATCATGCCAATTGGCATGCAAAACGCCTTTGTGCTGAATCAGGGGATCCGTCGCCGCCATCACTTACTGGTAGCCAGCTTTTGCTCGATGGCCGACGTATTTTTTATGAGCTTAGGCGTATGGGGCGGCGCACAACTTTTCAGCACCTACCCGTGGCTGCTGTACAGCATTAGCGTGCTAGGTTCGGGCTTCATGCTGGTTTATGGTTACCAGTGTTTGCAGCGCGCTTGGCAAGGCAAGAGTCAATTTGCGCGGGGTGAAGCGAAACACGAGCTAAAGGCGATCATTCTAGCCTGCTGCGCTTTTACCTTTCTTAACCCTCATGTGTACATCGATACCATTGTGATCCTGGGAGGTTTTGCCGCCAATATCAGCACCGAGCATAGACCGATGTTTGTGGCTGGCGGCATTAGTGCGTCTTTTCTGTGGTTTTTTAGCTTGGCTTTATTGGGCGCAAAACTCGCGCCTTGGTTGGCTAGACCGCGCGCCCAGCAAGTCATTGACGGTGTGATTGGGCTGATGATGTTTGGCTTGGCCGGCTACTTATTAAAGTTTGTATTTGGCTAGGCTCTATTTCGCCACTGCACGCCGCCAATTGGCGTGCTTGGCAGTTAAATTAAACCTAGATTTCATAGTTATCGCGCTTGCCCACATCCAGATATAGCGCTTGGCGACACTTTTGGTAACTAATATAAGAGCACAGCCCGGCAATCACTAGCAGCAAGATCCCGCGCGAACCTAACCACGGTGAAAACCGCAGACCATATTCCAGCGCCAGCAAACCGCCCAACCAACGCAGCTGCCCCAAGTTAAAACAAAAACTCTCTTTAAAGGCGAGCCCTGCCACAACGGCGTAAAAACAGGCCAAGGAAAGGTAGGATAACAGCGGCCAATGCCATAAATAAAAGGCCATGGCCAGCCACAAACCCAGCCAGGCTAGGCCTTGTATAAGGTAACGTATAGCCTTGCTATAAAGGTGTAAATTAAAGGCTTGTAAGGCTACACAGCCCGCCAATAACCATAACGGCTGCCAGACCCATTGGTTCACCAGCAGCTGATAGGCGGCCGCGATAAAACTGAAGCTTAAACCAAGCCAGCCTAAGCGGTAGCTCAACACACTAAACACATCGATGCGGTCTAGATTTTCTTTATATTCAGGATTGGCCACCAGCATGCTCCTTATGCACTAGCGACAACAAGATTAGCTGTATTAAAGCGCTGGCCACAGAAAATAGCAATCGCTACTAGGCATTTTAGCGAAGCCTAACAAAGCCCAGAGAATAACAATATTAAGGCTAAGCAAGCTACAAAAAAGCCACCCGCAGGTGGCTTTATCAAACAGCTAGACCACTCGCTAATTAGCGAGCAGCTTTAATGTGGTCGGCAATTAGGAAGGCCAACTCTAAAGCTTGGTCAGCATTTAAGCGTGGATCACAGTAAGTGTGGTAACGCTGAGCTAAATCGTGCTCGGTAATTTGGAAAGCACCACCTACACATTCGGTCACGTTACGTCCGGTCATCTCAAAGTGAACACCACCGGCATAGCTGCCTTCGGCTTTGTGGATTTGGAAGAACTGCTGTACTTCGCGTAATACGTCGTCAACCCTACGGGTTTTATAACCATTTGGCGCTTTAATGGTATTGCCATGCATTGGGTCACAGCTCCAAACAACATTCTTTCCTTCACGCTCAACCGCTTTAATTAAGGCAGGTAGGTGATCAGCCACTTTATCAGCGCCCATACGCACGATCAGGTTTAAGCGACCGGCTTCGTTGTTCGGGTTAATAATGTCGATAATTTTTAGTAGCTCTTCAGGATCGGTAGTCGGGCCAGCTTTAAGGCCAATGGCATTTTCTACACCGCGCAAGAACTCAATATGAGCATGGTCGATTTGACGAGTACGGTCACCAATCCACAACATATGTGCCGAACAGTCGTACCACTTACCGGTTAAGCTGTCACAACGAGTCAGTGCTTGCTCGTAAGGCAATAGTAGCGCTTCGTGGGAAGTGTACAGGTTGGTTTCACGCAATTGCGGTGCGGTTTCAGGGTTAATACCACAGGCATTCATGAAGGCTAAAGATTCTTCAATGCTACCGGCAATCGCTTCGTAACGCTCGCCTAGTGGGCTCTTCTTAATGAAGTCTAGATTCCATTTGTGCACCTGATTTAAGTCGGCCAAACCACCTTGGGCGAAGGCGCGAATTAAGTTAAGTGTTGAGGTAGATTGGTTATAAGCTGCCACCATGCGCTGCGGATCTGGCACCCGGCTTTGCTCATTAAAGTCGATGGCATTAATAATGTCGCCACGGTAAGAAGGCAAGCTAAGGCCGTCGATGGTTTCCATATCGTCGCTGCGTGGCTTAGCAAATTGACCCGCAATACGGCCAATTTTAACCACTGGCTTTTGCCCACCAAAGGTGAGCACCACAGCCATTTGCATCAAGGCTTTAAAGGTATCGCGAATATGACTAGTACGGAACTCGTCAAAACTCTCGGCGCAATCTCCCCCTTGCAATAAGAAAGCCTCACCCTTAGCCACTTTGGCTAAGTCGGCACGTAAAGCACGTGCTTCACCAGCAAAAACTAGCGGTGGCTGATCGGCCAAGTGGGCTTCAACTTCTTGTAGTTTTTGTTGATCAGGGTAAGTGGGTAATTGTTTTACTGGTTTGTCTCTCCAGCTTGAGGGGGTCCATTGCGTCATGTTGCGTTCTCGAAACTCTAGTAAAAACCCCATAATAGGCATTCTAGAGCGCAAGAAAAGCGCTAATTTAAGTTTTTTTACTCACTATGAATTTTTATCTAATTATTAAGCTAAACCAGCTCAATTAACTGGTTCAGCAGAAGACCGTTAGTTGTTTATACTGAAGCCCCACCAAGGAATGGCGCTTAACAAGGTGATAACACGTCTAAGGAGGCTAGCGCTGTAACTTGTATTCTAGCGCTTGTTTCACACAGGGCCATTCAGCCTGAATAATTGAAAATACCACGGTATCGCGAAAACGCCCCTGCGCATCAACGCAGTGATGGCGTAATACCCCATCCTGTTTTGCCCCAAGCCGAGCAATGGCCGCTCGCGAAGCATGATTATGCCAATGGGTGCGAAACTCAACCGCTATCGACTGTAAGCTCTCAAAGGCATAACTTAGCAATAACAGCTTAGTCTGAGTATTCACCGCAGTGCGCTGATAGGATTTAGCGTACCAAGTATGGCCAATTTCTAAGCGCCGATTAAGCGGGTCGGCATTGCAATAGCGGGTACTACCAATGAGTTGACCACTGGGTTTGTGGATCACCGCAAAGGGTAAGGCCACACCACGTTGCTGGTCATTTAAGGCGGTGTCTACGTACTGGTCAATAGCAGCGGCGTTCGGCACGCTGGTATACCACAGCTGGCTTAAATTACCGTCAGCTTCGGCGGCTAACAATGCTGACTTGTCGGCAATGCGCAGCGGGCGTAATAATACCTCCCCAGCTTGCAACTCAGTTTCAATTAAATACTGACCTTCGCTCATGTGTGCCTCCTTGCTCTGCTCTAAGCTGTACTCAGGTTAATACGCAACAGCATGAATAGAAAGAAAAACTACCCGCAGAACATTTATCCGTAAGCTTAACTACACTTAAGTCAGGTAAAAACAAGGAGGACAATAAATGGGCATTATCATTTGGTTATTAATTGGCGCCGTAGCTGGTTGGTTAGCAGGCAATATTATGAAAGGTGGTGGCTTCGGTTTAGTGGGCAACATCATCGTTGGCATTGTAGGGGCGATTATTGGTGGCTTTGTATTTGGCCTGCTAGGTTTTAGCACCACCAGCATGCTCGGCTCGCTCATTACTGCGGTAGTTGGCGCGGTAATTCTGCTCTACTTAGTGAGTGTGGTAAAAAAATAGCAGCAAAAAATTAACAAAAAGCCAGCACGAAGCTGGCTTTGTTATTAGAGTTAGGTGTTTAACCTTTTACAGCACCTGCTGTTAAACCGTCGATCAACTTACGAGAGGTCATAACAAACAGTATCATTAGCGGTACAACGGCAATCGCAGCACCAGCACAAATTGCTCCCCATGGTACCTGACCAGTACCTTGTAAGGCCCGTAGCGCTAGCGGTACGGTAAACATCTTCATGTCGTTCATTACTACCAATGGACCCATGAAGTTGTTCCATTGACCAATGAAGGTAATCAAACCAAGCGTACCGAAGGCTGGAGTAATTAGTGGCACAACCACTCGCCAGTAAATCGCAAACTCGTTACAACCGTCCATACGTGCCGCTTCAATTAGCTCTTTTGGAATAGCACTAGCAATGAACTGACGCATCATGAAGATACCCATCGCACCACAGGCCATTGGAATATATAGCGCACGTGGTTGGTTCATCCATTCCAATTGAGACATGATCAAAGCAGTTGGAATCATGCCTAAGAACGGTGGCAATAACATGGTGCCCATAATCAAGATGAACATAATGTTGCGGCCTTTAAACTCGAACATCGCAAAGGCATAACCGGCCAATGAACAGAAGAACAAGTTCAAGATGGTGGTCATTAGCGCCACATAGAAGCTCAAGCCGATGTTGTGCCAAAAATAAGGTAGAGCGTCTAACAGAATGCCCACGTTATTGATGAACTCACTACCGAACCACACTGGGGGTGGCACCGATAGAATGTCAGAGTTGCTATGCGTAGCGAATACAAACATAAAGTAGAACGGCGCTAGCATGATTATCGAACCCATGCCCACAATAAAATACGCGACGATATGGCTTTTAGTAATTTTATTCATAATTTGGTCCTACTTCTTCTCACCAAGTAATTTATTGTTACCCCAGGTGAGGAAGGCAATCAAAGCAAACAGAATCCAAGAAATAGCTGATGCAGTACCAAAGTCACCTTCAACAAAGGCCGTAATATACATGTGCATGGCCGCAGTTTTACCCGCTTGTTCAATACCACCAGTACCACCGGTAATAATGAAGGGTTCTTCAAACAACTGCAGGTTACCAATAATGGTTAGAGTGACCGCAAAGAACATCATCGGTTTAAGCATTGGTACGGTAATGTACCAGAATTGTTGCCAACGTTTTGCACCATCAACGGTAGCGGCTTCATACAAATCTTTTGGAATGGTCTGCATCGCTGAAAGATACAATACCGTGTTCCAACCCACGTAACGCCAGAATACAACGAAGGCAATCATCGTTTTAGTGTATTCAGGTCTATTCCAGTCAACGTTAGCGGTTGGGAATAACCATGCTAGTGGTTGAATATCGCCAACAGACCAGTTACCCGCAGCAGTAAACAGCATGTTAATCACACCGAAATCACGCGAGAACAAAGTGGTAAATACTAGCGAAATCGCCACTGAAGAAGTAATAAACGGTAGGAAGTACATGCCTACAACGGTATTACGACTGCGCTTAAAGCTAGTATGTAAGAAATAAGCCAAGGGAATTGCAACAGCGTGTTGCGGAATACCCGCGGCTAATGCGATCCAAATGGTATTAAATACCGACTTTTGGAACCAATCATCGGTTAGAGTAAAGGTGAAGTTCTCGATCCCTACCCATTCCATGGCACCTAGGCCTGAAGCTGGTTCCCAATAGTGAAACGACAAAAACAATGAAAACAGTAAGGGAAACAACCCAAACACAGAAAAAATAATAAAGAACGGACTGACAAACAAGTAAGGAGCCCACTTATAGCCACTAGCGTTTAGTCGCTGCTTTAGGGTCCGCTTTCTTATTTTAGCTACTGGTGGTCTTACGGCAGACTCTACAGAAGACATCTTTAACTCCCGACAAAAAATAGAGAGGGAGACGAGCTCCCTCGGTGTTAATGTTAACGTCTAGCGCGACGTTTGATTTGTTTCGCAGCGTTAGCTAACTCGGCATCGATGTCAGCATCACGCTCTAATACAGCTTCTAAAGCATCGTTTACGATTTGCTCAGCCACTGGATCATGCTTGTGAACATCCATTGCTGGAATTTTAGCCGCAGCTTCTTTCCATTGAACGCGAGCGACTTGGCCACCTAAGTACTCAATAGGTTGATTAATGAAATCATCTTCTTGAGCTTCAAGTAACGCAGGGAACGCGTCTAAGTCACGGAATGCAGCAATTTGCATTTCTTTGTTCATAGTCATGAACTTAATGAATTCCCAAGCTTCCGCTTTGTGCTCAGCTTTCTTAGGAATAGCGTAGAATGAACCGCCCCAGCTGGCAAATGAACCTTCAGGTAGGTGAGATGAACGCCATAGGCCTTTACTTTCTGGAGCAATCCAGCCAGCTAAGTGACCACCTAACCAAGCACCCATCATTTGTGAAGCGATGGTGCCGCGACGTAGACCTTCGGTCCACTCTGAGCTCCAAGCACCAACTTGAGCGTCGATACCAGCTTCACGAACCGCTTTAGCTAAGCGGAAAGCTTCTTTAAAGCGTGGGCTTTCAACAGAGATATTATTTTCAGAATCGAAGTAGATACCTTCACCATCTTTTAGGCCACTACGAATCACGATATCTTTAATATCTACGGCACTGGCTACTAAGTAAGAACCAGTGGCTTCTTTAATTTTCTTACCAGCGGCAATGTAAGAGTCCCAATCTTTGGTTAGGTCTTCTTTAGTTACGCCAGCTTTTTCTAAAATATCTTTACGGTAGAACAAAGCACCAGGACCGATGTCAGCAGGCATCGCTGCTAAAGTACCAGTACCGCCAGTCGCTAAAGGAATGGTGAACTTAGAAAACAAATCTTCATACTGTCCAGCGTTATAAGGGGCAGCACGCAAGTCTTCTAAACCGCCAGATGCGGCAAAACGACCGATGTAACCGTATTCCACACCCATTACATCCGGCAAGTTACCACCGGTTGCTAGAGCAGTGGTCATCGCATTATGGTGATCACCATAGGCTAAACTTACCAACTTAATTTCCACTTCTGGATGTAACTTTTTGTAGAGTGGAATGGCTGAGACAACGGCTTGGTCAAAGCTAGGAAACGAAGCCACGGTAATAGTGGTCTTAGCCCAAGCAGAGGTAGCAGACAAAGCTAGGCTTGCGCCCAAAGCTAACGCGACTGTTCCAAGTTTCTTTTTATTAAACATCCTATTCTCCTAAGTACATGAATTTTATTATTATTCAGTATCGCAACTGGCTAGTGCGCCAACGCAGTAAAGCGTAGGGAGTAACTAGTTCATTTGTGGCATGATTGCCTTTCCGGTTTCATTATCAAACAAGTGGATCCGCGAAATATCGAAGAACAACTCCACTTTATCGCCCATATCAGCGTTTACATCGTCAGAAATAGCCACTTCAGCAATAAAACGAGCACCGTCTAGCTCACACTGAATGTGGTAGGTAGCGCCTAAAAGCTCGACGCCGATAACATCGGCTTTCACACTACCAATAGTTGCTGAGTCAATAGAACGCTGATGGAGATACAGGTCACTTGGTCGAATACCGAGAGTACAATCTTGATCAACCGCAGCGTAGCTTGCCGTTAATGCTATCTCTTGGTCAGAAAATACCAAGCTCGAATGATTAGCCGCTTTTTTCAAAGTAGCGGGAATCATATTCATTTCAGGTGCACCAATGAAAGAAGCCACAAACTTATTAGCTGGCTCTTCAAAGATTTCTTTTGGTGTACCTACTTGTTCAATGTAACCATCTTTAAGAATCACAATGCGGTCAGCAAGCGTCATCGCTTCTACTTGGTCGTGGGTTACATATAGAGTAGTCGTGCCAAGCTTATCGTGCAGGCTCTTAATTTCTGCGCGCATAGAACCACGCAGCTTAGCATCTAGGTTAGATAAAGGTTCATCAAACAAGAACACTTCTGGAGTACGCACCATCGCACGGCCCATTGCCACACGTTGACGCTGACCACCAGAAAGCTCTTTTGGTTTACGTTGTAGTAATGGGGTTAGCTCTAACATTTCTGCTGCGTATTTCACACGCTTAGCAATCTCGTCCTTAGGCACGCCTGTCATTTTTAAGCCAAAGGCAATATTTTGCTCAACACTCATGTGTGGATATAGCGCGTAGCTTTGAAATACCATAGCAATGTTTCGCTCCATTGGGTGCAAATCATTGACTAGTTCATCGGCAATAAAGATTTCACCATCTGAAATATCTTCCAAGCCGGCTAACATTCTTAAAGTGGTAGACTTGCCACAGCCCGAAGGGCCTAATAGCACCACAAATTCGCCATCATTAATATGTAGGTCAAAACTTTTCACCACTTCGGTTTTACCGAAGCGTTTTTTCAGATTATTAAAAGTAACTGCTGCCATGATGTTTCATTTCCAAAGTTTAAAGTGGAGAGGCCCTAGCCGAGTGAACAGAAGACTCTATTAAACAACTCGTGTAAGCGCTTTCTTGATTGCACTTTAGCTAAGCCTGAAAAGGTATTCAAATGAATAAAGGTTAAGATTTGAGGCCTGTCATAAAAAAAACGGATATCATGACAATTCACAATTATTAAACAATAAAACATAAATTGAGCGCTTACATAGCGCCTATTTGGCACAAATCCAACTAGCGGACTTTGCCTACTTTCCCCTATCACAACCTATGTTTCAGAATAAAAAACTAAGAGTTAATACAACTCCTCAAATTTTTCTCTGTATTGTCGTGGAGTCATTGCCATTTCACGCCTAAATAGATGATACAGGTAGTGCTGATTTGAGAAGCCAGCCGCTTCGGCAATACTACTCACGGGCACTTGAGTGAGCCTTAATTGTTGTTTCACAAACTCCATTCGCAGCTGATGTAACTGCTGATGCACGGTTTTCCCAAGAATTTCTTTGAAACGAGTTTCAAGAGTTTTGCGAGATACCGCACAATAGTCCACAACCTGTTCAACTTTTATCCGCCGATGGAAATGATTATTTAGAAACCACAGAGCCTTAGTGATTAACGGGTCACAGAGTGTTGAACCACCTAAGGAATCACCTTTAACCAACTGTTTTGCTTTAACTAATACTTCCTTATCCAGTACCGATTGATGCTGGAGTTGAGCCAGTAACAAAGCTAAAGCTTGTTCCGCCATGGCCGCGATAGGCAGCTCTACCGAACATAAGGTAATCTTCGATAAAGCGCTTTCAGTAGGATCTGCATCCACCCCAATTAATGAATAATCTTGAGGGATTCTCAAATCTTGTTCACAACAAAGATTGCTAAACTGGCGCGCTTGGGTATCGGAAGCCGCTACCACACCAATCGGAGTAACCGAAGCGCTAAGGTGTTGCGGATCCAGCACGACCTCTTCTAGCTGGTAGCGACGCAGTAGTTGCTCGAAAGCCCGCCGCCGCTCCTGCAACCAAGCGGAAGAGCTGTCGGCAAAGCCGCTGTAAAAAGCCAACTTGCGGATCCCTTGAGCTAAAAATGCTTGCACCATCAGCTCTACTACACTGTTGTTGTCAAGGCATACACGACTTAAGCCATCGTTAGCAGACAATGCCAAGCGGGCACCAGAGAGAGCCACCAAAGGAAGCGTTAACTGGCGACAAAACTCTGCAATACTAGGCTTAGCAAAATCACCAATAACCCCGGCAAAACGCTGCACTTCACAACAGCGTGCTTCGGCGAGTTCCATGACTTCGCAAGAATGAAAAAACGGCTTAGACGCAGCCGCGAGAGTGATGCTTTCTAGCATCTTTCGATCGTAGGGGTGTTTTACATCCAATAACAGCAGAATGGGTTTATGCTTCTGCACGTTAATATCCTTTTTGATAGGCCTAAACACTCACAAGAGAGCAGGCAACTTGGCCTGAGTTGCTCAGGCCAAGTAAGTTTTGGCTAATCGTTACTCCTGTAGCCACAAGATGTTTGTTACACAACGTGGATAGTAAAGGCTACCAATGGGTTTGCCAGAACTAAACTGATCACAACAAGCATGCTGACTAGCACCAATGGTTTGCCAACGCTGATGTGCAGCATCACTAGCCACATTGTCGGCAATATCCAATTTTAAAACCTTGCGAGCAACATACTGATTTAAATAAATTTTACTTACCCAAGAATTATCTGCAGTGGACGACAGTTTCCACGCACCATCGGCATACAAGCAGTAGTTTTCATTCAAAATGAAACTAAAGTGGGTCTTCAATGCACTGATATAACGAGCATAAGGCCCCTGCTCAGATACCGCGTCTAATAAACCCATTTCGTAAGGGTAAACCAAGGCTTCAATGGCCGGAATAATAGCGCTGCTAGAGTGACCGTCTAACACAGCAGGAATATAACCCAATTGCGGGTCGAGACTATCGGCGAGCTTATCGGCACAACGTTGCGCTGCAGTTAAGGCGAGTTCAGCTTGTTGCTGTTCACCTAAATCTTGCATCACTTTAGCGATAGCCAAATAGGCTGCCCAGCTCTTGCCTGCGAGGTAAATATTACCGCGCGCCTGACCTAGGCTGTGATCGAGTGAATCATAGGTAGTAATTTCACCGCCCTGCTCGGTACGAGCCGATTCAAAACTCATGATGCCATCGCGTTTTTCCGCATCTGGATGGTCTCGGTTTAACAACGACTGCAAACAGTCAATCAATCGGCCACGTTGCTCGGTCGCAAACTGCGCATCGCCAGTTTTACTAATATAAACACCACAGCACAATACCCAGTTGGTGAGCTGCTCATAGGTCATGTGACTAAAACAGGCGCGGTCTAAACCTGCCATTTCATAAGAGCTTTGCCCCTTAGGACTCCAGTTATTTGCTACCCCCATATCATGGGTAAACGAGATCCCTCCACGATAGTTTTTCTCTGGCTGGTCGGGGTGGAAAATCTCATCGTAGAAGCTGTAATGGTTAACAAATTGCTCTAGGGTATTTTTTACCGTCCAAGGGTTTTGCTGCAGTTCAAAAAACAACATATCAACGGTCAAGTCTAGCGTATTCATCATCAAATACTCGCCTTCGTTAACCACCCAAACAGACTCAGTGCCATCAAATAACCACTGGGTTGAACCGTAGTAACTGCGAGTAGCATGGGCGACTAAAAACTGCTGATGTTGATTCAGCTTACTAGCGGCTAGCTGTTGGTCATTTTGTTGGGCAATGGCGGCATAATCATCAAAGTGATTAACAGCATATGCTAAGACCTGCTGCAAGCCGGTAAAATGCTGGGTGTAGTAATACTGCATGGCACGGTTATAGGTAACATTACCGGCCAAATAAAAACCTAATACTAGCGGTACGGTCACCTTCTCACCGGCCTTAACGTCGATCATCAAACCCGCCGTAGGGCCTAACATGAAACACTCGTTGTTGCCCATCTTGCTCAATGCACTTTGCACCGAAAAATGGCTAAATGCACGGGCATTGGGGTGCTGGCTAGCAATACCAATTTGATCACGGCAGCTCACACCAACTAAGCCTTGCTCGCCACCGTCAATTAGCTTATTCCAACGTAACTCGTCGCCTTGCAACGCAAAAAAGCCGGTCCAATCTTGGTCGCTAGTATTATCAAAAGTCAGCTCTACGTATACCGCCGGGCAACAAGCCTGCTGTAGTTTTTGCTGCTGCGCTAGCTGCGGATCAGGAATATCGAAAAACGGGGTGATAATTTTGAAGCTGATACCCGGCGCGGCAAAACCGTCGGTCGCCCAGCGGTAATCTCGGTTAACATCTTCAAAAATATGTTCTTTTAAACTAGATACATCATCCTTTTGCACATAACGTTCGCTTTGATCCTTAGCGCCTTTGTAAAACGGAAAGGCATTTACCACACCTTCACCATCTTGATAACCGATAAATACATTACCAGCGTATGGAGCTCCCAGCTCTAAACCCATTCCTCCATGAGCACCAAATTCCCCTACAGTAAAACTGGCTAACGCACCCATCGGTGAATGGTGAGCATGAAAAAACTGCTGATTTTGTTCCATAACAACTCCTAAGGAATGATAAAACGGGACGCTTTAGCTAATATCAGCCCTCAATATGGCTTAACTAGCGAAGGACCCAAACTACTGTGGACGATTTCCAAAGCTTTATGTAAGCGCTTTCACGAAAACGAAATGTACCCAAGCTAAGGCCTCGATTCAAAGGAATAAACAGGAAGTTTTGAGTTTGGTCATAAAAACACAGCACTTAAATAAATTCGTTAATAGTCCTTAAAAAAAACGTAACGCCACAAACAACAAGGAGCCTACCGGCTATAAACTAACAAGCCCAATCGTTGGCTAAGAGAATTGTTACTTAGACGTACACATTACCCTGAATCTGCCAGACAGACTTGAGGGCTTACGGGCTCAAACCAACCATATGAAACGAGCAAGAAGCAAGGGATAAGTAGAATAACTCCCAAATGTGGCCATTTAGGCATCAGTAGAGTGCTCAGCGCGGATGTTTTAGCCTTTATCTAGACAAACAACAACTTAGTTAACCTGAACCAGGGATAAGAATAGAAGTGAACTAAAAGCTGGTTCTGCGATCAGATCTTTCGACCAAGAGAGAACAATCGCAAGGGAACCAACTATGCATAATTAGTAGACTTATTTTGCCATGTCGATGGCTTTAGTAAGGCTTTTCTAGCTCAATGGCAAAACTTCAACTTGAAAGTGGTGAACGTACGCGAAACCGCAAAGGACGCATGTCTGAAAGTGAAATAATGACCATCATTATCGCTTTTCATATGTCATATCAACGTGATTTTAAGAACTGCTATCTCGGTATCATCCACCGATATTACAAAAGTGAATTACCTACTTTACTGAGCTACACGCGTTTTCTTGAAGTGATGCCGTCAGTGCTCGTTCCTTTAAGCCCCTTCTTCACTCACGTGAAAGGAGAGCCTACAGGTATTGAGTTTATTGATTCTATCAGTATCAAAGTCTGCCATAACTTACGTATCCCAAGACACAAAATGTTCAAAGGGACGGCAGCAAGAGGTAAAGGTACGATGGGTTGGTTTTACGACTTTAAACTTCACATCATCACGAATCACCTTGGTGATATTGTTGCAGCCAAACTGACGCCAGCAAATACTGATGATAGGAAGCCTGTTCGTGAATTATCAAAGGGGCTATTCGACAAGCTTTATGCCGACAAAGGCTATATCAGTAAAGCGCTCACTGAAGATTTGAAGGAAGATGGGATTACACTGATAACAACGCATCGAAAAAATATGAAGCCGAAAGCCATCGCAGCTTGGGGTCGAGCGATGCTGTCGAAACGGTTCATTATCGAGACGATAAATGGCCAACTAAAGAACATATCTCAGATTGAACATTCTCGTCATCCTAGCTTACACGGGTTCATGCTGAACTTACTAGGAGGCTTAATCGCTTACTGTTTAAAACCAAAAAAGCCATCACTCAACATCACCAATGCTGAAAAGTCTGGGTTGGTGGCGATGGCTTAAAGTAATTTCAGGTTAGTTAGAAGAAAGCGAGTCATTATCACGGTGTCAAAATGAAAACAGCACACCAAGGTGTGCTGTTAAAACCGCGTCATTAGGCGAAGCATGTATCTTAAAGAAGCAAAGGCCAACAAAGCACTCCCCTTGCTTCATTTAAAAAACACCAGCTCGATATTCTAGATGTATGGCCTAAGAGTTGTGCTAATAGACCGAACTAAACCTAATATTTTTCAGATGATAGGTCACTCCCGGACTACCTTTACCAAAGGTGATCGCAAACGCCCCATTCTTTTCATCATTTGGCATAGCAAACTGATAAGTAAATACTTGAGGCTGGGTAGTGACACGCTCAGGTCGATGGAAATAGGTCGTGTATTCCCCCCCATCTTGCTGAACCACAAATGCGATATCGCTAGGTACATCAGCTGAAGCTTCTACACTAATCTCATACTTCATGTCTTCAACTAAGAACAAAGGACGTTTCAGCTGAATATTCCATTCATTGGTCGCTTGTTTCTTAATTTGAACATCAGCCTGTTCATCTGCCACCCTAAACTCAGCAACACCATCCCCCCAGCCTTGCAAGCCAGCGCTAACCTCTTCCCAATCTTTCCCATCATTTAAGGTATAAGTCACCATAATAGGAACACCGGTAGGAGTGTAAGCGATATCTTCAATAGAAGAATTGGTACTTGCACAGGCCACTAACAAAGAAGAGAAAGCGATAGCGGAAATAAAATTCAAACTTTTCATCTTTAGCTCTCTTTATTAAAGTCACCACGCATTGTGGAATACGTGGCGACCAGATCAGTGCTTATTCACAAGTCCAAGCAACGGCACCCTCAGGAGCAACGGCACTGTTACTAAGTACTACGCTACGGATTTCATAGGTAACTTCCGCATCGTTCTTAATAACAAAACGTAGCGGCTCATTTACCTTGGTGATGTCAAACGTGTCACTTGGTGTGATACAGCTCATAGGGATGGCCACTTTTTTCTCGCCTTGGCTTTCCAAAGCAGCTAATTGGTTTTGACTAAAATAAAATGCGCTACGGTTTTTCCAGTCTTCGGTGCCAGTAGTTGTTTGCATCTGAACCTGATGGGTTGCACTTGACTCTGCTGCAACTAGTACCGAAAGGTCAATCAACATAGTACCGTTTTGGTAATCTGTTAAATCAACTGAAGCAGCATCATTAACGATAAGAAAATTAACTTCTGCTGCGTCACCGCTACCAGAGTTAAACGTCTCCATCTTCCATACTCCACTTTCTACACCGGTATCTTTTACCGCTGCAATCTTGAAAGAGTTAGCTTTCTCGTAAGTGTCGTCTATATTCTCTAATACTTTGTGGGCATAACCATCGGTATTAGACCCAACTTTAATGCTCCAATCTCCAGCTGCAATGCCGTTTTCCATGAGGCTTAAAGTGTTGACTTCTGCTGGTGGGGGAGTTACTGGTTCTTCCGGTACAGTAATATCATCACATGCCACTAAAAAAAGTGAACCCGCTAATACTGTTGTGGCAAATACCATTTTATTATTCATTTCCATATCCATCTCCATTTGTTTAATTAAGGCCAATAGCGCTTACACTGAAAAGCCATAGGCCTATTCTAGCTCTGAGTAATAAATAGGAAATAGACAAGCCGCCGCTAGAAAGCCTTTTCATGGAAAATCATAAAACAACATAAGCAATGTCAAAATTTCAGCACATTTCACCTGAGGAAACGCATAGCTGAACAGGCAAAGCGCTAACTATTTGATAACTAGAGCACTAAAAATTGTGAGCCAACAACGAAAAATCGCCCTATTCAAGAGTCTAACGGTGAAAAAGCGCTGCTTTTGTTCACATTTACCGAAGTGCTGGAGGATCCCCTCATAAATCTTTGAGTCCCGCAGAGTGACTCAACCAGCGAAATTCGTTAATTGCCCAGCGTATTCGCTGCTCTGTGATAATGTACTCAGTTCTTCGCCGTACTTCTTTTCCTAACCTTACAACAGATAAAACCGCCCGTTCACGGATGGTATTCGCCTGAAAGTGTCGCTGCCAACCCACTTGCTGAGCCACTAAACCTAACCACCACAAAATAATGTCAGCCAGTAAAGCTATCAGCAGCAGTACGTCATACCGGCGTGGGCATCGTGAGCGACTGTGGCGTAAACCAAAACCGTATTGTGGGCTTTTTAAGTCTCGAAAGGTTTCTTCTATTTGCATCCGTTTGGCATATAACTTCGTCACTTGTATCGCATTAAAGAGTTCGGGCGGTAAGTTAGTGGCGAGTACCCAAGGCTCTTTGGCTGAGCGGTGATACAGCTTCTTGGCTGAATGGTTATTACCTGAGCGACGAGAGCGTTTATCTTTACGGTGTTTATCCTTGGATTTAAATACATATAAGTGACAGGGCATGGGTTTCTTTCGCGCTACTTGCACAGCGCCTATATATTGCGCTTTATTGTTTGCTGAAGCATAAAGCGTTTTGGTGAGTACCCATCGGTCACGAAGCTGATAACAGACCTCGCCACGTAGCCTACCCAACCAATACCAGCCATAAGAAGCCACTTCTCTAAACCAGGTGTTGCGATAACCCGCATCCGTCACTATCAGCGGTGTACAGCCTGTTGGTAACACACTGGCTAGCTCAGATAAGAACTGATTATGACTACGAGGTGCATTGTAATCTTTGAACTCGAAGGTGCGTTCATACAAGGTAATGGAACGGCCTTTTATTGAGACAGAAGCGCGTAATGTCATCATCCGTAATTGCTCACGTACATCAGCCCAATCGACCAAGACCACAGGCATGGGATTAGCCCCGCAAATCTGCCGAGCATGCCATTGGTATATCGCTAAACGCTCACTATTTAAATGGTGGTTACCGAGCAAGCGGTCTATACGTTTAATGCAGTGTTTAGGTGAAACCCTGCTGGTTATATTGCGCCCGAGTTCAGTGAGAGACAATTTGTCGCCATCTAGTAGTGATGTAGTGGCAACCATCAGAGAGTTAAGGCGTTTTTTGTGAATATTGGGGCACAGCTCAATAAGCATTTGGTGTAGAATTTGAGTTTCGCGCATCCTGACTGCCTCCGTGCAGGTTTGATAGGATTTGTTTTTGGCGAAATTAATTAGATCAAACAACAGGGTGCGCGTCTACTTATATGAATTCTCAAGAGATTATGAGGGGATTCGCTAGACCGAAGTGTTAGGCGTGGCCAGATGGCAAGCTAGAACGGTAAAGCTGATATATAAAAAGAATAAAATGTAGGGAATCAGCTTAAGGGGCACGAATAGATAGAAGACTCAAACCACCTACTGTGTGTAAAAAAGTTAAGTCCTAAAAACCTTACAAATAATAAGCCTTTTGATTTTTAAAAGGCTTAAAACTGGCTCATCCAAGCTGGCAACTAATAAGAAATGGATTTTATAGTTCAAAAAACCAACAATAATTATATTGTCGGCTTTTATATATTATTAAAAAGACCCCTGTTAGTAATGAATAAACCGAGTGTCTAAAGTAAGTGAAAAAGAGTTTAATCTTTTTGATTAATCTTCGCTTCCAACTCAGCCACTTTGGCTTCTAATTCGGCGAGCTTTTGGCGAGTGCGCAGCAGTACTTGAGTTTGCACCTCAAAGTCTTCTCGGTTAACCACATCGAGTTGGCTCAGCTTGGCCTGCACCACTTGCTTCACCTTGCGCTCAAACTCATCGCCCACATTTTTTAAGCCAGGAGGAACCAGCTCGCTCACTTGTTTGGCTATTTCTTCAATCTTACTCGGATTAATCATTCGAATCTCCTTAATTTGGTCTCATTCTATAGAAGCTTAATAGTTGGCTCAAGCTCAGCCCTTTGGCTTAATAACGCTTGGCCAAGGCCCCTTCCAACATGAACATCCGTTGCAACTCTCCGCGCTCGCGCAAACCAAGCAAGGCCTGTTTAAGACGCTCGGCTTGTTGCTGTTGCGAAGACTGCTTCGACCAATATAAATGCCCATAACGTGTAGCAAGGTGGTATACCGGCGTGACCTGATTAGCGTGAATATGCAAGGCTTGCAAACCGTAATAAATTGAATAGTTGGTCGCCACCAATACCTCGATTCGATTTAAAACCAACATTTTAAGTGCTTGCTCAATGTGATTAAAACTGACCCGCTCGATGTTAGGGTTGTCGTCAATCTCAGGCCCATAAGCAGCGCCGCGCATTACCCCGACTCGCTTACCGTGCAATTGTTTTACACTGGAAATAGGCGCTTCACCCGCATTAGCCAAAGCCAACACTTTAACCGTAACAACTCGCCCCAGATCAACGGCGATGGCATCTGACTCAGGGCTAGCAAACATCACTGCAAAGTCGCTTTCACCACTGGCGATTTCTTTAATCACACGCGGGTAAGGAAGCATTTGATTGCTCATGGCTATGCTAGCTTCTGCACTTAACGCTCTGGCAAAACGCAACAGTAAACCTTGTTCTACCAGTTCGGGCTCAAGATAACCCCAAGGTTTAATGATGGAGGTAGCAAATTTTGCGGGAGCGAGGGACTCAGCCGATAGGCCAACGCTAAACAACACCAGTAATAGCGCTAAGCCTTTCACTTTTAAGCAGTAAACAAACCTAATGACTAAGCGTAACAAATTGCGCCCCCAGCACCGTCGCTAGCACCTTGGCATTTAGCTGCAAAGACAAGCCGCGCTTACCGGCACTGACCACGATTTCCGTTAAGTTGTCGGCACTGCTATCGACAAATGTGGCTAGCCGTTTTTTTTGTCCAAAGGGGCTAATTCCCCCTTTTACATAACCGGTAGTGCGCTCGGCAACCGGCACCTCTGCCATGCGCATTTTTTTAATTTTAGCCGCTTTGGCTAGGGCTTTAAGGTCGAGTTGGCCAGTAACCGGCACTACCGCCACCACCATGGTTTTAGGGTTATGTTCATCACAGGCCACTAAGGTTTTAAACACCTGCTCGGCAGGCAGGCCAAGTTTTTCGGCGCTATCCAAGCCAAAGTTACCCTGCTGAGGATCGCTTTTATATTCTAAAAGCTGAAAGACTTGTTTGGCTTTTTTAAGCTGCTGCACTGCTGGCGTCATGTCTTCCTCTTTTTAATCTGTTAATTATTGGCGGCTATTTGCCAAAAGCGTTGCATTAGCGGCTCGTGTAAACGGCGCGACAACATACATATTCCCATGTCGAAGGGCTCTAATTCTACCCCCACAGGAATGCTTTGTATGCGCTCACGCACTGGGCTGTTGTCTACCACCACTTGCGGGGCAATGCCCACCCCACCACCTAAGGCTACCATGCTGACTATGGCCTCGTGTCCCGCCACTTTAGCATAGACATCGGGGCGAATACCCATTTGCTTAAACCAGTGGTCGATGCGCGCCCGCGCCGGACCATGCTCGGGCAAAATAATCGGTATTTGCTCCCAAGGTATTGGATCTTGTACCAAGAGTTTACGAACATTGCAGGCAATGGTGGGGCCAATAATCGATAAGGGCACCTTACCAATACTGGCAAAAGCGATATTTAAGGGCAAGTGTTCTGGGCGCGCCGCCAAAGCGATGTCGACCTCGCCATTGGCGACCTTATCAACCGCCAGCGCCACATCGCCGGTTTCCAACATAATGTCGGCCTTAGGGCAGGATAGACGGTATTTATCTAAAATATCGGGAAGGTGGCTGTAACTCGCCGTCACCGAACAATAAATGGTGAGCTCGCCGGCGAGTTCGGTGGAATGCAAAGACAAATCCATTTGCAGCTGCCGCCATTGCTCTAACCATTGCTCGGCAAAACTACGAAAGCGCAGCCCTGCATGAGTGAGTTGTACACTGCGTTTGTCGCGAATAAACAAACTACTGCCCAGCTCGTCTTCCAAACGTTGAATCACTCGGCTCAAGGTAGAGGCACTAACATGCATGGCGCGACTGGTTTTAGCAAAATGCAGGCTTTGGCTTAGGTGTAAAAACAATTCGACACTTCTTACATCCACGGGTTTTCCTTCTTTTGCCAAACAGCTTGTATTTCACTTTGTGCAATACAATATCCCAAAATCATCATTTTACGCAATTCAATTTTAGGTTTATATTGAGCCCATCACGAGACAGCAATAAGAAACGCATCCAAAGAGGTGCCTTGGGATCTCGTAAACACAACGAACCAAACAATCATCATTAATTAACGCTATTTTTACGGAGTCGAACATGGCTAATTATTTCAACACCCTAAGCCTACGCGAAAAGCTAGAGCAATTAGGTAAATGTCGTTTTATGGATCGCAGCGAATTTGCTGATGGTTGTAACTTTATTAAAGATTGGAACATCGTTGTGGTGGGCTGTGGTGCTCAAGGTCTAAACCAAGGCCTAAACATGCGCGATTCAGGCCTAAACATTTCTTACGCTTTACGCGAAGCCGCCATCAAAGAAAAACGCGCGTCTTTCGTTCAAGCTACCGACAACGGTTTTAAAGTTGGCACTTACGAAGAATTGATTCCTCAAGCCGACATGGTACTAAACCTAACTCCAGACAAACAACACAGCAACGTTGTTGAAACTGTAATGCCACTAATGAAAGAAGGCGCAACTTTAGCCTACTCTCACGGCTTCAACATTGTTGAAGAAGGCATGCAAGTACGTAAAGACATCACCGTAGTGATGGTGGCGCCTAAGTGTCCAGGTACTGAAGTACGCGAAGAATACAAACGCGGTTTTGGTGTACCAACCCTAATCGCTGTTCACCCAGAGAACGACCCTCAAGGTAACGGCCTAGCGATTGCTAAAGCCTACGCTTCTGCCACCGGTGGTGACCGTGCTGGCGTACTAGAGTCTTCTTTTGTTGCCGAAGTTAAATCTGACCTAATGGGTGAGCAAACCATTCTTTGTGGTGTGCTACAAACTGGTGCGATTTTGGCCTACGACAAGATGGTTGCTGAAGGTTTAGACGCTGGCTACGCTGCTAAACTCATTCAATTTGGTTGGGAAACTGTAACCGAAGCGCTTAAGCACGGTGGTATTACCAACATGGTAGACCGTCTATCTAACCCAGCTAAGATCAAGTGTTTCGACCTAGCCGACGAGCTTAAAGACCTAATGCGTCCACTGTTTGAAAAACACATGGACGACATCATCGAAGGCGAATTCTCTTCAACCATGATGAAAGACTGGGCTAACGACGACGTTAACCTACTGAAATGGCGTGAAGAAACCGGCCAAAGCGGCTTTGAAAATGCCCCAGTATCAGACGTAGAAATTACCGAGCAAGAATTCTTCGACAAAGGCATTTTATTGGTTGCCCTAGTGAAAGCTGGCGTTGAGCTAGCCTTCGAAACCATGGTTGCTGCTGGCATCATCGAAGAAAGTGCTTACTACGAGTCTCTACACGAAACTCCGCTAATTGCTAACACCATTGCTCGTAAGCGTTTATATGAAATGAACGTAGTAATCTCTGATACTGCAGAATATGGTTGTTACCTATTCTCTCACGCTGCCGTGCCACTATTGCGCGACACCGTGAACAACATCAGCCTAGAGTACATTGGTAAAGGTTTTGAAGAGCAAAGCAACGGCGTTGATAACGCTCGCCTTATCGAAGTAAACGAAGCACTACGCAGCCACCCTGTAGAAATCGTAGGTAAGAAACTACGTGGCTACATGAAAGACATGAAGAAAATCGCCGTAGGTGGTTAAGCTTCTCGCTGTTAGCTAATGACGATTAGCTAAGGCAGAAAATACCAAGCCCCGAGCCAAGCTCGGGGCTTTTTGTTTTTAATGCTCCGCATTGGATCAAAAGCTATTTCTTTCGCCTTCGGCGACGTCATTTTTCTTTTACGAGAAAAAAAACGAAGCAAAAAGAAAGCTCGCTCTGCATCTTCTTAGATCCTGCGTTGCGCATTCACAAGGGCGTTGAAGTAAACACTACGCTCAAACAGACTTCAACTTATATCCCTTGTTCATTTACGCTACTCGGCGAAGATGATGTGATTATAAATACAAAGTAAGATCATAAGCTTGGTGACTTATGATAACTTTACTCAATAAGAAAAGGTGGAGAGCATTAAGTGGTGGATAGAAACTATAACTTTAATTGGAATACCCTTCTAACAACAGAAAACAATGAAAAGTTTTCTGCCGACAAACTTAACCGCGCTACTTACGCTAAATTTCTAACCAAGTTTCTCCTTGCCCATTCTTCCACAGGCTACGTGCTCAATCTCAACTCTAGTTGGGGTACAGGCAAAACCTACTTTCTAAAACGATGGCAAGCATCTATCAAAGAAAAGCACCCCACGGTTTATATCGATGCTTGGAAACAAGACTTCTCTGATGATCCAATGATGACGGTAGTCGCTTCTATTACCGCTCAACTTCGCGACCAATCACAAGATAAAGATGAACAAGCAATAAGAAAAATAGGAAGTAAGGTGTGGGGCTTTTGCAAACATGCCGCGCCCGAGATAACCAAAGCCTTAATCAAAAAAGCCAGTGGTGTAAACCTAGACGAAGTAATAGAAAAAGGCACTAGTGACAACTTCACCAACAGCCCAGAATTTACCGATGCAGCGGGTAAAGTCGTCGCAGCTATGTTTAAAGACCACGAACAAAAACTCAAAAGCATCGACGATTTTAAAACCAGTATCACCGCCTTTATCGATGCAGTAAAAGGCTGCTCAGAAAAGCAAAACCCTACTTTTATTTTTGTGGATGAACTCGATCGCTGCCGCCCATCCTACGCGGTCGAGATGTTAGAGGTGATCAAACACTTCTTCGATATGCCAAACGTAATATTTGTAGTAGCCACCGACACTGAGCAACTACAGCATGCAGTTAAAGCCGTTTATGGTAACGACTTTGATGCCAACGTTTACCTAGGACGCTTTTTCAAACGTCGCTGCACGCTAAAAGAACAACCACGCTTAGAATTCATCTCCAACCACCTTGATTATTTAACCAACGCGCAAACAGATGAGTTTTTTCCAAAAATCTGGCCGCAATTAGATGGCGACAAAGACTACTTTTTCGAGTTGTTAGCTTCCATATCAGATATCTATACTTTGTCTCTACGAGAAACTGAACAACTAGTAGATAAAGTTCTCGCTATTCTAGTCAACCTTCGTGATGAGAAAGTCGACTTACTGCAGCTATGTTCATTAATAATTATTCATGATAAGTATAAAGAGTATTATCAAACTTTAGTGGAAAACCAAAACGCAACCAGCTTGATTAGAGCTGATTCGATTCAAGCTATGCTTCCTAATGTAAGATTGAAGAATAAAGTTAATATAAAAGTCACGCCCACCATTAACTTCCCTGATATGCAAATAGTAATAGATCGTATTTCAAGAGACTTGGATTTTAAAGATGATAAATACGAAGTCGACTATCGAGGCTTATGGGCAACTCAGCTAAACTTGTTAATAAAAACGGAGGCACCGGAATTTTTAGATAACATATCGAAATCTTACAAACACGGGCATAGTATTAATACATTCGATATGATAGGCCTTGAGCTGTTAAAAATGAACATACCAAGAACCAAATATCAAGACTGGGTAGAACTAACCACTAGCTTTGAATAACACTGAAGATAGCCACACCGAGTCCCTTCATCTTCGCCGAGTAGCGCAGCCAAACAGCGATAAAGCCGAGCACTGTTTGAGCGAAGCGAGTTGCGCAGGCGCGCTGTTTGATGAGCAACGCAGGAATTAAGAAGATGCGGGGTGGCCTTTCTTTTGTATACTTTTCTTAGGCCAGCAAAGAAAAGTATATCGCCGTCAGGGCAAAATCAGCACTATCAGCTGACGCTATCAATCGACTAGTTCGAAACACATACAGCAAAGAAGCTTTTGCTCTTATAGGCTCATAAATAATTAAAACTAACTCGCCCTAGCCAAAACCCTATTTAAGACGGGTTGCACCATCAAAAAAGGCCTCAATCTTGAGGCCTTCTATAAAACAAAGTGACCGACTAACGATGACGCCACCGCGATAAAGCCACCAACAACAAGCCCATTAGCAATAACATTAAGCTGGAGCTTTCGCTGACTGGTGCAGGGGGTAAAGCCGGTAATAATTGCGGTTGCTGCCAATCAAAGCCATGGCTATGGAACTCGCGCGCGCCGCTATAACTCTGCGCCGCTACACTGCCATCAAATACCGCGCCGCCAGTGATGTCGGCGTCCAAGGCAAGTACCGAACCCACCACAGCCAAGTTATTAAAGTCTATAGATTCGGCCTCAACGAAATTCCAAAGAATATTGCTGGCCCCTAGGTTGTTGGCGTCGCTTTGTTTGGTAAAACCATTGCCGGTTAAGTTTACGCCACCAGCAATATCAACGTCATAGCCCGTCACATTAATCACTACGGTTTCAGCCATGCCTGCATCTAAAGACAAATTGTTGTTCTGGGCGAAGATGTCGGCGAAATCGACATTAAATACCGCAAGGTCTTGGCTACCGCTATAAGACAAGTGGCTACCGTTTAATACTGCGTTACTTGGCAGGCTGGCGAAATAGGCAGAGTCCGCACGCAGCTCCGCCTCCACCGCCGCAAAGGTCGCAGCCAAATCGAATGGGTTAACCGCATTAATGCTTTGAACGGAGCTACCGCCACCATTAAGGTTAACATTACCCGCAACATTGTAAGCACCGCCATAACTTAAGCTACCGGCGTTGAGGTTAATGTTAGAAGCATTGACATCCCCTACTATGGTCACACTGTCTACACCCACGCTAGTGGTTTCACGAATAGCAAAAGTTGGCGAATGCCCAGCTGCGTTTAAACTACCACCTAACAGCGTACGGCCTTCTACTTCACCACCTTGGTAGTGGTAATCACCGGTCAAAATGAGGTTGTAGTCATTAAGCACGCCGGCCTGAGCGCTAAGTGAAAATGCCCATGCAGCAGCCAGACTAAGCAAACGACGAGAAATCCCCAAATACATAAAAACTTTTCCTATCAGTACAGCACTTGCTCAAAAATAACACAAATGAAATTATATTAATATTTTTCAAACAATTACAAACAAGCATAATAAATTGACCAAGCCGTTAAGCAGGAACCGAACCAACTTTCAAAAGATCATACAAATCATGCAATTGGAGCAACGACTCTAATAAATGAACATACAATATGGCATACACTGTAAAAAACGTTGACAGTCAGGTGCAGCTTAATCCTCCAGGTAAAATGTCCTTCTCGCCACTTCCTGCCCGTTTACATGCAGGGCAACAGAATGCTCTCCAGCATAATAGTTACGAGTAGAAATTGGCTTAAAAGAATGGCTTTTTTCCATAGCAAAACACTCATCTTTGGTTAAGGCTATATTTTTTAACTTAAATACCTTGGCAGCCTTCTGGCCATTGGCCTTCATGAAATGTACGGCGTAATCTACCACCCAGTTTTGCTGTGGCTGGGTAGCTCGCAGGGCAAAACCAAAAGTGAGCGCCTGCCCCTGCTTCACTTGCTGGTTCAATAAGGCAAACTCTTCCACTACTAGCGCGGGCTTCGCAGTGTAACCCAATAAGGTAAAGCTTCTCGGGTGGCCTTGTTTTATTAAACTTCGGGTTGCATGTTTAATCAGCCATTGGCGCGGCTTGCTCGCATTAGCCAGCCAAGACTGACATAAATCTAGCACCCACTCTGGGTGGTCTTTGCTAATGTCATTCAAATTATTGGCCACCGAACGACGCACGTATAAGCTAGCATCATCTTTTAGTGCATCTACTATCGGTAATATTGGGCTAGGATCGGCAATTAAGTCCTTTAGTTGTTTGCCCCAAGGCAAACGTGGGCGACAGCCTTCACTGGCTAAACGCCGCAAATGCTCGTCTTCAGCCTGGCTCCAAACCAATAACTGCCGCCAGCTTTGTTCTGGGTAACGCTCGATAAAAGGACGAATAGCAAACTCGGCGCTAAAGCGAGGCGTTAAAGCCGCCAGCACCGTATAGGCTAATTGCGGTTGCTCAAGACCGGCAACGGCAACATAGTCAATTAAGGGCCACACCGCAAAGCCGCTCATTCGCTCAGCTTCTGGCAAGGCATCCCAATAGTCTGGCAAGGCGGTTAATAACTTGGCGCTATGGGCAAAGTCCTGCGGCAGGTGCTGCACTAAGGCATTAATAATATGCTGCACTCGTTGTTTAAGCTCTAAGCTGGCCAGCCCATCGCTGGCTAAAGCCACAAAATGCTCACGCTTAAAATCTGGGTAAACGGCCAGCAAACTATCTGCCATCGCTTGGACTACCGCTGTGGAAAGGCTGTTTTTCATTACCTGCTGCTCACTGTGCTTAACTACTTACTCACGCCATTTTCGCTGCGAGAGGTTGGATTTTCCCAAGTTACATGCTGCGCATAATATTTGTAAATTATCGATATCTAAGGCCAATTCAGGATGACTTGAGCGCGGTTTGATGTGATCCACATGAAGTACGGTATTAGGGTCATGCGCTGGCGAAGCCCCGCAACAAGCACAGCGATTATTATCCCGCTCAAATACTTGTCTACGTAAGTTCAACCAAGCTTGGCTACTGTAAAAATTAACCTGTTGACTTGCTACTTCATCCAGCTCACTGGCATCACTAAAGCTAAGTGGAGCTTCATCCGGGCTATATAAAATGGCACGGCATCCCTCGCTAGACTGATGTTGTTGCAACCAGCGCAGTATCGCGCGCTTGGCTCCGGCCTCGGTTTGATAGGGCTTTCTGCGGGTGCGGCCAGCAACCGCATAACTCACTTGATACATATTTCTCCCACACGGCAAGCTGATGCTAAGTCAACAGCATAAGGGAATTAATTCAGCGGCGAAAGATGAGCTAAGTTTGTTTTACTACAAAGATATTTACTCAAAGGGGTCGGCATAATCATCGCTTACTTTCTAGGGATGGAGATAATCATGTTATTGCGTTTACTTGTTGCTGGCCTATTGCTGCTTAACATTGGAGCAGCCACAGCCTTCGAAAATACCGACACCACCACGTTTAAAGCCAATAGCCGCGAAGTCGCCCACTTCCAAGATCAATACGGAGAAATGAACAAAAATGTGCCTTGCCCCTGTATCTTTGACCAAGGGCGCTACTTTTACCAACAAGAAATCAATGCCTTCGGCTATGTTTGGAGCTGTCGTGAATATAACGCTGAAGGCTTGTGTCTAGACATTATTCGCCGCCTACCAGAGCCTTATAAAATATTAGCCTTCGTGGCCAACTGGCAGGAGGATAGCGAAATTTTTAGCGATTTAATTCAGGTGTATAACGCCGAACACCAACAACAAATTGAGCTGGTGAATGTCGACGAGCAGCCAGCGCTAATAGAACAGTATCACCTAACAGAAATGCCGGTATTACTGTTATTAAAAAACCAAACAGAGACCGGCCGCCTCACCGGGCTGCATTCACGCAGTCAGTTCAGCCAGTGGTTAGAACAAAAGCAAAAATAAGCGCTACAAGGCTGGCTAGCGCCAGCCTAAGGCACCAACCAACGAGTTAAACTGGAGCGAGTGAGCAACCAAGTGAAGGCAAAAGCCAAAACCAGCGTCGCTACAGTTAACACCAGTAAAGCGATACTGGAGTGAGCAAACCACTGATAGACCCCGTTGGCTGGGTCGCGCACCGGAATAAGCAGCAAAGGATGCACTAAATAAATACCAAAACTGTATTTAGACACCGCTTTAATTAAGGGACGCGCTCGCTGGGGAATTCGCTCGGCATAGGCTTTCACCAATACAAATAAACTGATGGCTATCACCGCGGTATTAAGGCTCTTATAACCCATAAATACGCTGCTATATTCACCTTGTTGCCAAATATAATAAGCGCTACCCAGCACATTAAAAGCCAACATGGCCGCGCCGGTAGCCAGCCAAAACTTAAGCTGGCCTCGTTGGTCATGATTAAACAAATACCAGCCCATCAGCAAATAGCCGGAGTACATAATAATATTTTGCCGTAGTGGCGTTTCTACCTTGAGCCAATACATTAGCGTGAGCACTAACCATGCGGCTAACAATAATAATACCCGCTGCGGCTCCATTTTATTCACCAGCGGCGCCAATAAGGGGATCACAAAATACAAGGGGATAAAGTCGTAGAAAAACCACAGGTGATACCAGGTATGTTCATTAGGCGAGTTCTCCAGTAGCTCGGCACTCACCTGCCAAGACCAAACCCCATCTTGAAAACCACCAATCAGCGCGTAAATTACCGTCCATGCCAAAAACGGTAGCAATACTTTCGCCAAACGACGTCGCAAGTAATAAGCAGCATTGAACGGACGTTGGTCCGACATCAATAAGGCTCCACTCACCATCACAAATATTGGCACCGCCCAGCGGCTCATCGCGTTCAGGCTGACCGGCGGCAACCACTGATGCCAAGGCAATTCAGCCACTAACTCTCGATATGGGCCAAGGACATGAATTACAACAACGGCAATGGCAGCGATAAAACGCAAACATTCAATATAAAACAGTGCGGGTCTAGCGGCTGGAGCTTGAGCCATGATGGGTGCAACCTTGAGCTAATAGAAATCGAATAAGCGGCGAGTCTGTTGCCTCGACCTAGCTTTAACTTTACACTAAGAGCTTGAATGAAGGCCAGTTTGCAAGGAGTGCAATTGCCAAAATTTAGTCCATGGACTGACAAACGTAAGTTCATCTTACTGCTGTCTGTGATGCTGCTGTGTGCCTTTTGGTTATGCGCTTGGTTAAGTTATCAAGTGGCTTATCAATCCTTAAGAGAGCAAGTCGAAAATAACCACCTTCCTCTTACCAGCGATAACGTCTACTCAGAAATTCAACGCGATCTATTGCAGCCAATATTTATTTCCTCCTTAATGGCGCAAGATACCTTTGTGCGTGATTGGGCGATTAATGATGAACACCCCAGCCAAGATATTATTCGCTACTTAAGTAACATTCAGCAGCGCTATCAAACCATTACCGCCTTCTTTGTCTCGCTAAAATCGGCCCGCTATTATCACCCCAATGGCATCCTTAAAACCTTGTCGATAAATAACCCCGACGATGCGTGGTTTTACCGAGTCATTCAGCTGCCGCCAGAACAAGACTACGAAATCAATATTGATTACGATACCGCCGATACCAGCCGCACCACGGTATTTGTTAATTACAAAGTATTTGATTTTAACAACCAATTAATTGGCGTGACCGGTGTTGGCTTAAACATTGAAGCGGTTAAGCAGCTAATTCAACTCTACCAAAAACGCTACCAACGCAGTGTTTATTTTATTGACCCGCTGGGTAACCTGAGTTTAAGTGGCCCCGACTATACTGGGCCTCGCAATATTAGTTTACGCGAGGGCTTGGCCGAGCATGCGGCCGAGTTACTCAGTCAGGCTAATGGACGTTACCGCTTTAAAGACCACCACCAGCAGTACTATTTAAATGCCCGTTATATTCCAGAATTTAACTGGTATCTAATTGTAGAGCAGCAAGATTTACCGGCGAGCGTGCAATTAAAACACACCCTGTGGTTTAACTTAGCCATCAGCAGCTTAATTACGCTACTAATGTTAATACTGGCTAACCTCACTCTCGGTCGCTATCAACGACGCTTAGAAACCCTGGCCACCACCGACAAATTGACCGGAGTTTATAATCGACAAAGTTTTGAATTCCATCTAGAACAAGTATTGGATATTCAGCAACGCGCCAAACAGGCTTGCTCGTTGATCATCTTCGATATCGACCATTTTAAACAGATCAACGACCAACATGGCCACTTAGTTGGTGATGAAGTGCTCAAACAAGTCTCCAAACTCTGTCTAGAACAAGTGCGCCAATCAGACGTAGTTTGTCGTTGGGGCGGTGAAGAGTTCATCGTTTTACTGCCCAACTGTGATGCCTTAGCCGCTTTTGAAGTGGCAGAAAAAATACGTCTTACCATTAGCCAACAAGCATTTGAGGTAAATCAACACCAGATAAACCTCAGCATTAGCTGCGGGGTGGCCCAAATCAAAACCCACGAAGTACTGGCTAGTTTGTTGATAGATAGAGCCGACAAGGCGATGTATCAGGCTAAACAGCAGGGACGAAATCGTAGCCAAATTGCCGAGTAGCAGAAAAAACCACCGGCTGAGCCGGTGGTTTGCTGTTTAAGCCTCAGGCTTAGGTGGGTAACTTTCTAACATCAGGCCAAGCTGTTTTTGAATAAACTCAGCACGCCTTTCTGGGCCCATGGTTTCACCCAGTTTACTTTGAGAAATAGAGCGCCAAATCAGGCTTTTTGCCTTAGGGTCGATAAACTCAACCACCAACTTACCGTATTTTCTTTCTTTATAGCGATCCGGCGAACTCACTCCAATCATGCCGTGGCGCGAGCCCATGCCAAAAGTAAAGTTACCCCCAATGGCTTCTAATTCGCTAGCCTCATCAATTCGATAAGCCACCAACATATCGGCCTGCTCTTGCTCTACCGCTTGCAAGCCTTTAGCTTGTAACTGCTTAGCCAGCTCAGCTTGAATACGCTGCTCATCAATGCTTAATACCGCATCTTCCGCCAATGGGGCGAAAGCAAAATCCTTGTACTGGGAGAAGTCCTGATCCACGTTATAGTCTGTTGCTGGTCTAATGGTACATGCCGTCAAAGAGACTAAGCACAACAGCACACTTAAAAATCGAAACATAATTAACTCCAGTCATTTAGGCTAAATCTCACCTTGCTTAAATCTACCACAAGTCTTGGCAAATTTGCGGCTGAGTTTTATTCAGCTAAAGCTGACTCAAGCAGCAGCGCTTTGCTATAATCGGCCGGTTATTTTTTTAAGGTTGATCATGTCTCAGTTTTCACAACGTTTTGGCGGCATTGCCCGTCTGTATGGGCAGCGCGCGCTGGCTACCTTCCAACAAGCCCATGTGTGCGTAATAGGCATTGGCGGCGTCGGTTCATGGGCGGCAGAAGCACTCGCACGTAGCGGCATTGGTCATATCACCCTGATCGATCTTGATGATATTTGTACCACTAATACCAACCGACAAATCCACGCCTTACAAGGCAGTGTGGGCCAATCAAAAACCGCAGTAATGCGCGAGCGGATCTTGCAAATCAACCCCGACTGCGTGTGTCACGAAATAGAAGACTTCGTCACAAAAGATAATCTGAGCCAATACATCAGCCAAGACTTCGACTACGTGATTGATGCTATCGACAGCGTCAAAGCCAAGTCTGCGCTGATTGCTTACTGCAAGCGTAACAAGATAAAGCTGATTACCGTGGGCGGCGCCGGTGGCCAGATAGATCCCACGCAGATCCAAATCAGCGATTTAGCCAAAACCATTCAAGACCCATTGGCCGCCAAGGTACGCAACGAGCTGCGTCGTTTTTACAACTTTAGTAAAAACCCTAAACGTAAGTTTGGCGTAGACTGTGTTTATTCCACCGAACAACTGATTTACCCCAGCAGCGGTGGCGAAACCTGTATGGCCAAGCCCGACACCGGCGGCAGCATGCGCATGGATTGCAGCAGCGGCTTTGGCGCTGTCACCCATGTCACCGCTAGCTTTGCCTTTACCGCCGTTTCTCGAGTTCTAAAAAAACTAGCCGCAGCCTAAGCCTAAGTGCTAGGCTTCGCTCCGCAATGAGCAGGGCCATTATAAAGAAATCTCATATTAGTAGTGACTGTTCTATGCTTAAGCTATCTACACAGGAGAGTTGCCATGTCTTGGGATAACACCAGCCTACGTTTTAAAATACTATCAGTGATGTTTATTTCGGTGCTGATTGTGATTGCGGTGGGTCTGTATACCGCATTTAAATTACAGCAAACCGCCAATGATTTTGACAAACTTACACACACCGAAGTCTACCTAGAAGAGAAAACCCTGCTGGCGCATTTGGCCTTTAAAACCCAAGTGCAAGAGTGGAAAAATGTATTATTGCGAGGTCACGATGCCAAGCAAAACAGCAAATATTGGGGGCAATTTTTAGAGCGCCAGCAATATGTGCAGCAGCAAGTCAGCGAATTAGCCCAAGAGCTACAAAGCGCAAATTACCCAGAACTGGCACAAATTGCTCAAGACTTTCTACGCTCTCATAAAACCATGGGCCAAGCCTATAGCCAAGGTAAAGCCAAATATGAGGCGGCAGGTTTCGATTTTAAAGCTGGTGATGCCGCCGTAAAAGGCATCGACCGCGCCCCCTCCGATGCCATGGACCAACTCAGCGAAAAACTCGCAGCGCTCACCTTAGAGAACGTTAATCGCCATACCGCACAAGCAGCCCAAGTCAGTACACTTAGTTTTGTCATTATTGGAATCAGTGGTCTTGGAGTGTTGTTGGTGAGCTTCATATTCATGGATCGTCAATGTATTCAGCCCATCAATAGTATTGTTAAGGATATTGAGATCCTGGCCAACGGCAAACTTAACGTGACCATTCACCTGCAACGCAACGATGAGCTAGGCAAACTGGCCAATGCCACGCGTAAACTGCAAACCTTTTTACAAGATACAGTGAGTAATTTAGGCCAGTCCGGCGAACAGCTACAGCGTTCCTCACAAATGCTAAATAGCATGTCTCACGATCTGGCCGAAGGCGCCAACCAACAGCGCGAAAGCTCTGATTTAGTCGCCACCGCCATTGAAGAAATGTCTCACTCGGCCAACGAGGTTTCACAAAACGCCGCCGCCACTGCCGATACGACCCACAATACCGATTTAACCGCTCACAGTGGCGCCGAAGCAATGCAGCGAGTAATCGGCAGCATTCAATCACAAGTCACCGATATTAGCCACGCGGGAGATGTGGTGAAGAACTTAGCGGCCGACAGCAACAATGTAGGCGCGGTGTTAGATGTAATTAAAGGCATTGCCGAGCAAACCAACCTACTGGCCTTAAATGCCGCGATTGAAGCGGCTCGCGCCGGAGAACAAGGGCGAGGTTTTGCGGTGGTTGCCGATGAAGTAAGAACCCTGGCGCAAAAGACCCAGCAAAGCACCAGTGAGATCCAAGCCATTCTAGAAAAAATTCAAGGAGGCGCAAACAACGCGGTTAGCGCGATGCAACAAAGCCAAGACCGCACCGACGAAGTAGTACAACAAGCACAAACGGCTGAAAGCCTACTCTCGGAAATTGTCACTGCGATTGGTAGTGTTAATGAAATGAATCTACAAATCGCCTCCGCCGCCAAAGAGCAAACCACGGTGGCCGCAGAAATCGCTTCACTGATTGGCCGCATTGCCGATGTGGCGGCGCAAAATGCTCACCAAGTGGATGAGTCCAATCAAGTCAGCAGCCAGCTCGACGCCTTAGCCAACGACTTTACCCAACAACTTAAGCGCTTTGTTTACTAAGCTCAGCCAATAAAAAGCCCGGCATTGGCCGGGCTATTAAGTCATACCGTGGCTATTCATTACAATGGATGAAGTACATCTGAATGTAACTCGTTTTTGGACAAAAGTGTGTTAGTGCAAAAGCACTATTTGGTAACGTTCGAATTAGGGTTTGTAGAGGTAACGCCGCAATTTGCGATGAGCGTAGCGAATCCGCAACATTGCTTTGTTAGGCATTTTTCATTGCTTCGATCTCATTTAGATATTGCTGTCTATTGAATTCAAAACCTTTAAAATTCGAATAGTCCCAGTCTTCGTCTCTATGAGGTTGCTCAAAATCGGACCAAATAACTTTGTTCCCGTCTATAGTGATCTTGCAGAGTAACGGCCAACATCCTGCGATACCGCATGAACAGCCGAGCACCATAGTTTTGTTTTTATCGTCTCCCCAATAAGCCTCCGCGCTTCCAAGATAATATTGTTCCATCGAAGAAGTTGCTACCTCAATTGCATGGTAGTCGCCAGCAAGACCTGGATGCCCTTCCTTTGTTGCGAATGGAATCTCATGGGCGAGCATAATTTCTGCCAAAGGCCTGTCATCAACAACGATGTTAACGGTTGAAACTTCATGGCCAGAGTCATATTTATACCTCTTAATTACTTTAAATGAGATCTTATTCATTCATATACCAACGCCGAGATAAGGGGACGACAAAGCATAGCTTTGGCGTTCCCACGCAGTGGCGGAGTGAACTTGACCGCCTTGTTATGTGTGTAATTAATTAACATATAAGGCTAAATTGATGGCCTAATATAAAACCAACCAAAACCATCGCACATTTCAAATTTACTATTATTCGGATTATTTCCTGTGGCATTGCATTCTGAACATTCTTTCCAGTCATTAGGAGCAAGGGCGCTACCCCATACACCTTTGCACTTCTTTCCGTCATATCTCTTGTGACAGCTTTCATTGATTGCACGACTCAGCAAAGTGTTCTGTAATTATTGGCACCCAGCAGAAACCAAATAATTTGGACCTAGATTCTCAACTGCACAAGCCCCATTTTCAAAACCTTTCGCAACACTTTTCATCATTTCACGCTGATAGCTTTTTATCTGCGCTTCTTCATCGGGCGAGCGCCATCCGGCCTCGGTCATTACCAGTGTTCGCTGCACATGTTCACTTACCTTCTCTTCAGCGGACCCTGTTTTTAACTTAGTAACTTCACGCACTAATAGCGCGCCGCCTTGGCCGCTATAATAGATAACACCCTCTAGATCAAAACTGCAATTGAACTGGCGACCGCCGCCGTGGCATACAACATTAGAGATATCATCAATGCGAGACACTATATGGCCACCAAAATACGGGCTAGCATAACGACTTGCTCCATACTGTATATCTGCATTGGAATTAAAGGCCACTTCGCGTAACAGCATCATTAAAATGTCGTCTTCCTTGGGCGCCTGTAGATTGTCAGGCAGTGCTATCTTGCCGTTATCCTGCATAAGACTGGCTTCATAGGCGCTATATTTCTCCATATAATTGCCGCGACTCCAGTACGCCTTTACATCAGTAGTACTCGACTCGGTAACTGTATAGTATTCTGGTGAACGAAATTCGTTATCTTCTAAATACACAGATTGGAGTTGCTTGGACGGCACCTTTTCTGGCAACCAGTTGCCAGATTGGTTGACGAATATAGTTTGCCCAATACGCCAATCCATATTCGATATCAAATCGTTAAATCTATGTTTAATAACGATATAACGTAAATCTGGACACCGCTTTGCGACAGGCTCAACAACGCTGGCCACTAATTGCTTCTGGTAGTCTGTATCGACGGCCGAAGTACCTACCAAGGGAATCGAATCAGTGAAACGCTCCAGTTTATGAAACACATAAACCGTGGCGAAAGGGAAAGATTCCTTGCCGTTGCCGCTAGCATAACGCTGTGCCTTTTCGTACTCGGCTTTCTCTGCATAGACCTCGTTTTCAACCTGTTTTATCTTCTTATCGATTGCTTTCAATCGAGTATTTTTTTTCTGCTGTCCAAGGGTTTTGTCTATTGCTATTTGGGTTCTTTGCATCTGCAGAGGAAGCTTCCGATAGGTGGCTTCTGCCTTAAACCAATCGTTATTTTTTACTCCCCCCATCGCCTGTAAACTACTTTTTTGCACCCATCGCTGGTAATACTGATTGTAACTAAGCCTATCCTCATCAGACATTTCCACTTGATACATTGTAAACAGCATAAAAACATCGTTGTCAGATAGCTCAGAGATGTTGGATACACCCTCCCTCTTTAGCGCTTGATCGATCATCATTGGCAACATGGGTGAAGTGCCTTTTTGAATGTACTTAACCCTCTCTAACGAAAGCTCTCTAGCCAAAGCATGAATGTCTTTATCACTTATACTAGGGCCAGTGGCAGGCTGAGTTTGCTCTACCTCAATGCTGGCATAATTGGTAATACAGGCATTGTTCGATTGTATGCCATCTTCCGGACGGGATAGCCATGCATCGTATGCAGACGTTTCGACAACTCGATCGTGAAAACGAGCGAGCCTTTCTTGCTTCTTTTCGGCCATTGCTTCCGCCGAGATTGGCCCCGCGAACGCTGTTTGGCTGGCTCCAGCCCAGAATATACCACTCAGAATCGCCAAACACTGGAATCGTCCTAAATTCATTTCGCAAACTCCTGTTTCATTTCTGTCTTGATTAACCGCTTCTCTATAACAGTAACGTATCGGTTAGCAGAAAATCGTTGTCGCTACGCCTCTCTAGAAGGCAAATATTTTTGTTCCAATATATAGAGCTACGAGAAATACATAAAATGAGCCTAGCAAAGGTTGCAGCGTGCAGCTACTTGTTAGTGCACTAGCATTCGGTTTAGAGCAACATCAATGTAGGCAGCTTTCTGAATATAAAGAATTTCTGACCAATCTTCGTTTTCTATTTTTCTAATAATCATTATTAGATTAAAAGCCTAACAGTTTGTTACCCGGAACTCTCGTTAAACCCCAGCCATTTCAGCCTAGATTCAACTCATCCCAAGTTAAATTATTTAATAATGACAATAACTTACCAGTAGACATCGAAGCTTTACAGCGCCTATTGACAAAAGACAAAGCGAGAATAGGTTTACCGCGCCAGATTTTGGCGCGACAAATTTAATACCATCAACAACAAAATCAGTAAATTCATAAAGTTATAAAAATAGACAAAAACAAAGCGAGAACAGTTTGGCTAATTTTGGGCTCGCTTTGTCGTACATTTTGTTGAGTTCCGTTACCAATGAATAAATAACCAGTAGTATAGATAGAGGAAAAGTTGGCGGGTTGCTACTAACTCGTTTTGGGGCAAAAACATTTCACACCCTCGACAGTCAAGATTGCGCTTTTAAATCCCTTCATTATCGCCGAGCAACGCGGTTGACAAGCGATGACGCCGAGCACTGTTTGAGCGCAGCGAGTTGCGCTGGCGCGCTTGGAAACAAGTCGCGCAGGATGAAGATAATGCAGGGCGAGCTTTCTTTTTGCTTAGCTAAGCTTTGCTCGTTGAAGCTTAATGACGTCGCCATAGGCGAAAGCTTTTATCCCGTTAATAACACAGAATGAGGCAAACTCAAGTTACGGGTGAATCGTATTTTGAGAGCCTTAAACTGTCTCGCGCTCTCAGCGCCTTACCAAAGTGACTTTCACCTCTTGTACTGTCAATTAGCTTACCAAAGTGCTTTAATGTGTTAACTATCAGTTAATTCAAGCATTAATTATCTAAGGAGAAGATATTGAAAAGCTTATTCATGGCTTTTGCTATGTTAGTTTCAACGGTTACTTTCGCTGGTGAGTTGGTTGTTTCACCTTCGTTAAAAGTCACCTATACAGAGCCCAAATTGATTTCTCATAGCTCCGAGACTTTGATTCTAAAGTACGAAGATTGGTATTTTTCGCACTCCTTAATCAACCCACAAACCATGTACTCATCTATTGATTTGTCAGGATTAGAGCTCGAATTCGTAAAATCAATTTTCTCTCCACAACTGAGAGAAACCCAACCTGCGTGGTTAGCAGCACTCTCAGCTGAACAAGCCGAGACATTTGGGCTACCAACAAACAAGGCTATTGAGAAAACTCTAGGCACGGCAACAATCTATGCCGTTTATAGTGCAGATGAAAACATGGGGCATATTTTCGTAATCGAAGAAGGACAGGCTCACCAACTAACAATGCTAGGCAATAAAGAGCGATTTTCAGAACTAATGTCAGCAATAAAGGAAAGATAAATGGCGCTCGACACAACAGACAAACAACAACTTAAAACCTTTCTTGCTTCTGTATATGGCCAGCAAGTTAAAGGGTGGGCAGTTAACGATAAAACTTTTGACTTAACTTACAAGTTATTGAACGAGTCTAGAAAGTGCTCTGATTTGATGGACTTAGTTCCACGGCCTATCCCCTACGGTCAATCACCTATCAAATGGCTATCAAAAGAAGCTAGAAAAGCCATTCTTCGAAAGGTGAATGATAGCCCTAAGCATTATTCCGCTTGTGTAAAAACCAGTGCGTTAAAGATGAAAACTCAATTCATCATGTCAGCTAACGGTTTATAATAGTCAATTGTGCTAGAGCAGTCAGACATGCTGTTCTAGCTAATTCGCTTTCGCCTCACGCTTCAATCTATCCACCATATTCAAGAGGCTCAACCGCTTGACTCAAGCTTCTATCTTCTCAGGGAAGTACTTGTTTCGACTGTAGATACCACTCACTTTGGATTCTGAGACTCCAGCTGAGAGATTTATGCAGTGTATTGCATCGACAGATTAAATCCGCACATCAAAGAAAAATGACGTCGCCATAGGCGAAAGCTTTTATCCCGTTACTAACAAGGAATGGGGCAAAAACCTTTTAGAAGGTAACATCGAAAAACCTTAGAATTTAAAGCTTAAAACACTGATTTATATAGACTTTAAATATAACAAAGGCCGCTCTATTACTAGAGCAGCCTTTGTTTCATTTAAAAGCCCGGCGGATTAGCCGGGCTTTCAGTGCAACACATAGTTATTAATCAGCTACGGTTTCACCCTGTAAGTGAGCCACACTTGGCACGGGTTTATGATTAGCGCCAAAGTAAGAATAAATCACCGGCAATACAAACAAGGTGAACACGGTTCCGATTGACAGGCCAGCACAAATCACCATACCAATATCGAAACGCGCCGCAGCACCAGGGCCCACTGCTAGCAATAGCGGAATCAAACCGGCCACCATCGAAATAGTGGTCATTAAGATGGCGCGTAAGCGGATCCGTGCGGCATGGCGAATTGCCGTCATTTTATCTTCACCACGTAGGATTTGCCGCTCTTTGGCCACCTCACACATCAAGATACCGTGTTTGGTAATCAAACCCACTAGAGTGATCATACCAATCTGGGTATAGATATTGAGCGTCGCTAAGCCCCAGCCCATCATTAGCAAGGCTCCACAAATCGCCAAAGGTACCGACACCATAATCACAATTGGGTCTCGAATACTTTCAAACTGAGCGGCCAATACCAAGAAGATAATCGCCAACGCTAAACCAAAGGTGGTAAATAAGGCCGAACCTTCTTGCACATACTGGCGAGATTCCCCTTTGTAATCAAAGCCATAACCTTTAGGCAGTATGTCATTGGCTTTTTGCTCAAGGAAGGCCAAGGCATCCCCCATGGTTTGCCCGGGCATCAACGCGCCATTCAGGGTTATGGAGTTGGTTTGGTTCATCTGCAACAGTGACTCAGGCTGACCACGTAAATCCCACTCAATAAGGTTGCTCAGTGGCACGGCGCTGCCGTCTACGGTTTTCACATAGAACTGCTCAATGCTTTCTGGGCTTAAACGATCCACCCGCTTAACTTGAGGGATCACCTCGTAAGAGCGCCCATCATAGTTAATGTGGTTGATATAACCATCGCCCATTAAGGTGCCTAAAGTATTAGCAATATCAACCATCTTCACGCCATAAGCACCAGCCTTGTCACGATTAACACTGATGTTTAGCGTGGCCGTTTCAAACTTAGTATCAAGATCACTAAAGACAAAGTAACCACTTTGCATCGCCGCTTGTTGTAACTCTTGAGCCAGACTCACCAAGGTGCGGTAATCCCCCGGGCCTTGCAGAACAAACTGCACCGGAAATCCACCACTGGCACCGGGCAATACTGGCAAGGGGAACGAGGCCACAGACACGCCGGCAATATCGGCAGATTTCTGTTGAATTGCTTTCACTAAAGTATCTTGATCCATGGTGCGCTGTTCCCACAGCGTGGTATTCAAGAAACCTAAGCCCTGGGTAGAACTGGGAATACCGGCCAAGGTAAAGGCGCTGGCGATGTCCTCTAGTTCCATACCCTTCATGCCCACCTCGGTGGTATAAGCGTCCATATAGTCAAGGTTCGCGCCCGCCGGACCGGTCACCATGATCATCGCGGCGCCTTTATCTTCTGCTGGAGCCAATTCGCTAGGAATGATTTTCAGCAAAGGATACAACGAGCCCATTACGATTAAGGCAAATACCAATATCACCGGACGGTTATTCAGTACCCCACCAACCAGCTTGTCATAGCCGCTATCTAGTTTATCTAGGAAATTATGTACGCCCTGCTCAAAGCCCCCCGGATTAGGATTGTGTTTTAACAATACCGAACACATCACCGGTGACAAAGTTAAGGCCACAAAGCCCGACACCACTACGGCACCAGCCAGCGTTAAGGCAAACTCGGCAAACAATACCCCAGTTAAACCCTCTACCATGGCAATCGGAGAATACACCGCCGCTAGGGTAATGGTCATGGAGATAACCGGCAAAGCAATTTCACGGGTGCCCACAATGGCGGCGTCAAAAGGCTTCATCCCCATTCGAATATGCCGATCCACGTTTTCCACCACCACGATGGCGTCATCCACCACCAGACCAATCGCCAATACCATTGCCAGTAGGGTTAATAGGTTTAACGAGAAGCCCATGGCCTGCATTGCCAAACACACCCCAACCAAAGACAAAGGAATCGCAATCACCGGAATTAATACCGCACGCAAACTCCCCATAAACAGGAAGATCACCACCACCACAATCACTGTGGCTTCTACAATGGTGCTTAATACTTCGTTAATTGAAGACTCGATGTATTCGGTTGAATCATAGAGTACCTTCATGTCCATGTTATCGGGCAAGTTAGCTTCAATATCGGGTAACATGTCTATAATAGCTTTGGCTACCGTCAAAGGGTTAGCCGTTGGAGTGGGGTCAATAGCCACCACCACCGCAGTTTGGCCATCACCTTTGGCTCTCACCATTTCCCGCGCCGCAGCCAACTCCACCTCGGCCACATCGCTCAAACGCACAATGCCACTACCACTACGGGCAACGATTAGCTGTTCAAACTCAGCCTTGGTTTTTAAGTCGGTATCAGCTTCTACGTTATAAGTGAAGAAACGACTCTTTGCCTGTCCGGGGGCCGATCTAAAGTTGTTGTTTTGCAGCGCTCCCACTACTTCGGCAGCGGTCAGCTTGTAGTTGGCCAGTTTTACTGGATCCAACCATACCCGCATCGACAAGGCAGGCCCGTACACGTTAGCCTTAGCTACACCGGTTACGGTTACCATTTGCGGTTGTACGTTACGGTTCACGTAATCCACAATCTGTGCCGATTTTAGCTCACCACTGGTAAGCGCGATGTACATAATAGAAGTACTAGAACCGGTAGAACGCGCAATATTAGGGTCTAGCGCTTCACTGGGCAAACTGGCCCGTACCGCATTCACCTTAGCCATAATCTCCGACAAGGCGGCATCAGGATCGGAGCCGGTTTTCATGTAAGCGGTAATGGTACTGCTGCCCATGGCCGACGTTGATTCTAAAAAGTCGAGGTTATCGGCCTCGGCAATCGATTGTTGCAAAGGCTGGGTGATGAAGCCCTGAATCACCTCCGCCGGCGCACCATAATAAGCGGTGGTAACGGTAATCACCGTATTGGTTAACTCTGGGTATTCACGAATTTGCAGCTTTAATACCGCCTGAACGCCCACAATAAGCAATAGCAAACTTAAGGATAAAGCGAGTATCGGCCGCCGAATAAAAGTATCGGTAAATCTCATAAGCTAAGCTCCTAATCCTTTGGCAAGCTTTGGTCGCGTTGCAGGAAGCTATCTTCTACGATGCGCACTTCAGCGCCATTGCGTAAGCGTACCTGACCCGATACCACTACCTGTTCGCCGGCCTTAATGCCTTTAGCAATCACCGCACTGTCACCACGACGCTCAGCTACTGTTACCGAGCGTTGCTTAGCAATTAAGCTTTCGCTGCCATCCTCTGCAGTTTGCTTCTCAACCACGTATACCGATTCGCCGTAAAGCGAGAAAGAGATAGCTTGCTGAGGAATCACTACCTGATTCGGCTGCACGTCTTGCCAAATGCGCACCGTGGCGTACATGCCAGAACGCAATAAACCATCGGCATTAGGAATGGTAGCCTGTACCTGAATCACCCCACTTTGCACATCAACGGTGGGTTCAATGGCGGTAATTTTGCCTTTAAACCACTGCTCTGGATAAGCATCAGTATTCAGCTCAATTTCGGTGCCCAAGCTAATTCGAGAGATCTCTTTTTGCGGCACAATAAAGCGCAACAACATGTGTTCAAGATTTTCTAAACGCGCAATATCGCTACCCGCTTGCAGGTACTCACCCAAGTTAATTTGACGAATCCCCATCACTCCATTAAAGGGCGCACGAATATCACGTCGCTCAATGGTGGCCTTAAGGGCCTCGATGTCGCTAACCAAAGCTAAGTAGTTTGCTTCTGAATCGTCGAACTGCGTTTGCGATACCGAGCCACGCTCTAACAGGGTGCGGTTACGTTCTAATTGGCGTTTAATTGCCGGAAGCTTAGCCTCGGCACTGGCCAAGTTGGCTTTTTCAACATCGGCTTCAAGGCTAACTAATAAATCACCCGCTTGCACTCGATCACCCGAGGCAAAATGAATTTTATCCACCAAGCCTGCCACCGAACTGCTCAAATTCACCCCTTGAAAGGGTTCGATAAAACCAATTGACTCAATCATCGATTGCCAATCTTGAGCCTTAGCGTCTGTCACTTCTACAGGCGATTCTGGTATCGTTCGATTTGCCATGTATTGAGCAATCATTTTTTGCTTAAAGTGGTAAAAACCAAACACGCTACCAAATAGCAGAAGTGCCACGGCAAGCATGATTGCCATCCATTTTTTCATGTTCCCTACTCCATATCACTTAAGGGTGTACGGTAATAGCATCCCAGCTAGCTAATAGCGCCACATCCATGTCTTGCTGTGAAAAATTAACATCCCGCAAATGCGAGAAACGACAGATTTCGTATAACGAACCAAATGCCAAGGCATACAACATTTCGCTTGGTAAGGCTTTAAAGCACCCCTGCTCCACACCTTTTTCGAAGAACAGTTCAAGCGGTTGAAACAGCTCTTGAATTAATTGTTTATGACGCGTATTGCGCGGCAACGTTTCTAAATGAACCCACAGGCGCTGCACATTGGCATTACTTTGCTGATAACTAAAACCGTTGCGCCATAACTGATGATGCTGCTGTTTTAGGCTACTGCTAGGGTCTACATCGGCCAAAAATGCCTCGGCAAATAGACGTAAATTCCGCTCATGTAACTCGCTCATTAAGGCGTCTTTATCTTTGAAATACAGATAAATAGTCCCAGTGGCCAGCTTCGCCTGTTTGGCAACTCGGTGCATCGACAAGCCCTCAACACCAAAACGGCTGACTAGGGTTTCGGCGGCAAGCAATATGCGTAAACGTTTGTCTGCAATCATAAAATAAGGCTAGTACGGTTAGAGCTGGCGATTATATAAGCAGCTCAAAAACATGCAATGAATAATTGTTCATTTTACAAAATTTTACCTTTTGACAGCCCTCTAAGCGTAGTGATCAACATAGAATAGCCCCGCTTTATCAGCTAAAATGCAGCCCCAATAAAGAAGGAAGCCGCCGTGAAGTTAAATCCCGCCCAATCAAAAGCCGTGAGTTATGTATCAGGCCCCTGCTTAGTATTAGCCGGTGCAGGCAGTGGTAAGACGCGGGTAATTACCAATAAGATCGCCCATCTGATTCAAAACTGTGCCTATCAGGCAAAAAACATTGCGGCGGTCACCTTTACCAACAAAGCCGCGCGGGAAATGAAAGAGCGGGTGGGACAAACCTTGGGCCGTAAAGAAGCGCGTGGTTTACGGGTATCTACCTTCCATACTTTGGGCTTAGACATTATTCGCCGTGAATATAAAAGCCTTAAGCTCAAGCCCAATTTTTCGCTGTTTGACGACCAAGACCAAATGGCGCTACTGAAAGAGCTGAGTGAAACTCAGCTACAAGGCGATAAAGACTTACTTAAACAGCTGCTGAGCCAAATCTCCAATTGGAAAAACGATTTAATCCTTCCCACTCAGGCCGTCGCTAGAGCCTCCGGGCAAAGTGAACATGAGCAACTGTTTGCTCATCTATATCAGGCTTATCAACGTCAACTTACCGCCTACAATGCCTTGGACTTTGATGATCTAATCTTGATGCCCACCCTGCTGCTCACTCACGATGCCGAGGTGCGCCAGCGCTGGCAAAATACCATTCAGTATTTGTTAGTGGATGAGTATCAAGATACTAATACCAGTCAATACCAACTGGTGAAACTACTCGCCGGTGAGCGGGCCCGCTTCACCGTAGTGGGTGACGACGACCAAAGCATTTATTCTTGGCGTGGGGCTCAGCCGAAAAACCTGATGCAATTACAGCAAGACTTCCCCGCTTTGGAAGTGATTATGCTGGAACAAAATTACCGTTCTACCCAGCGGATCCTAAAGTGCGCCAACATTTTAATTGAGAACAACGAGCATATTTTTGAAAAGAGCCTGTTCTCCGAATTGATTTATGGCGAACCCTTAAAAATTCTATTTGCCAAAAACGAAGAGCAAGAAGCCGAACGAGTAGTAGCGGAATTAATTGGCCATCGCTTCATGAACGATGCCAGTTACAAAGATTACGCGATTTTATACCGTGGTAACCACCAAAGCCGTTTATTAGAGAAAACCCTAATGAACAACCGGATCCCCTACAAAATTAGCGGTGGTACCTCGTTCTTCGCCCGTGCCGAAATTAAAGACATCATGGCCTATTTGCGGATCTTGGTGAATCAAGACGACGACAATGCACTACTCCGCGTGATCAATACCCCGCGCCGTGAAATTGGCACCAGCACCTTGGAAAAAATCGGCAGCTTCGCCAATCAGCTGCACATTAGCTTATTTGAAGCGGCCTGCCATGAGCAAATGAATGAGATCTTGCCCACTCGTGCCCTCAACTCGGTGAATCAATTCTGCCAGTGGTTAGTCAACTTGGCCGATCGCACCGAGCGCGACGATGCCCAGCAAGCAGTGCGCGACATGATCCGCGATATTCATTACGAAGACTTTCTCTATGAAACCAGCCCCAGCCCTAAGGCGGCGGAAATGAGAATGAAAAACGTCTCGGAGCTATTCCGCTGGGTCAGTGGCATGCTTGAAGGTGACCAAGACAACGAGCCAATGACCCTACCGCAAGTGGTGAACCGCTTGATCTTAAGAGACATGATGGAGCGCGGCGAAGAAGATGAAGACAGCGATCAAGTTCAGCTGATGACCCTGCACGCTTCCAAGGGTTTGGAGTTTCCTTTTGTTTATCTGATAGGCATGGAAGAAGGCTTATTGCCCCACCAAAGCAGCATCGACGAAGACAACGTAGAAGAAGAACGCCGTCTGGCCTATGTGGGCATTACTCGCGCACAAAAAGAACTCACCTTTACCCTAACCAAGGAACGTCGCCAATTTGGTGAATTGATAAAACCCGAACCCAGTCGCTTTCTTTATGAGCTACCGCAAAACGACCTTATTTGGGAACAAAAGCGCAAAACAGAAACAGCCGAAGAACGCCAAGCCAAAGGCAATAAAGGCATCGCTGCGTTAAGGGCCGCACTTAATCAAAATAAATAGCGCGAAACGGTAACGCTCAGTCACAGATCCTCTGAATGGGCTAATTTAAAGTAAATCCACACAAGATTGCGGGCTTTATCCTTTAACCCCATTGCTTCAAGGGGGCCCGCGGGTGTATAAAGCAGGCTTTCACGTCGCTCTAAATTGCGCCGCAGCGTTGGGTGCTGCCGCTGCGCATAAATATCTCGCTAAACGCCCTTATTCGAGCACGTGATCAGAGCACCTGTCACTATCAATATCGAGATGCCGATGTTTTCTGCGCTAAGAAAAAGCCTACAAAGCCAACCTTCAGCTCAACAAATTCAAGCCAATGTGCTCGCCGGTTTAACGGTTGGGGTAATTGCCCTGCCGCTATCGATGGCCCTAGCTATCGCCAGCGGCGTTCCCCCGCAACACGGTTTATATACCGCTCTAGTGGCGGGCATAGTAATCGCCCTTAGTGGCGGTTCCAAAGTGAATATTTCTGGGCCCACTGCGGCCTTCGTGGTCATTCTGCTGCCGATTGTTCAGCAATATGGTCTGGGCGGGTTGCTGATGGCTGGCTTCATGGCCGGTTTTATCTTGATTTTCATGGGCCTAGGTAGGCTGGGTAAGTTTATTGAAATTGTGCCCTACCCGGTCACGGTTGGCTTCACCGCGGGTATTGGTGTGGTCATCGCGACCTTTCAAATTAAAGACTTTCTAGGCCTGCAAGTGGCCGCCGTCGACGGCCACTATTTGGCTAAGCTAGCCGCGCTAATACAGGCCTTACCCAGCGTCGACTGGCGCGAGGCGCTGATTGGTGCTCTTACCTTAGCAATACTGCTGGTTTGGCCCAAGTTTCGCTCTAAGATCCCCGGTCACTTGATTGCCCTGCTGGTTGGTAGCCTTAGCGCTTACTTGCTCAGCCTTGGCTTGAGTGAATTTTCAGTGGCCACCATTGGCAGTCGCTTTTCTTACAGCCTAGACGGCCTCAGTGGCAGTGGCATTCCACCTCTGTTACCCCAATTTGAGTGGCCTTGGAACCTCCCCGGCGCTGATGGTACACCGCTAGGTTTAAGCTTTGAGTTAATTCGTCAGTTGCTGCCTGCGGCGCTCACCATTGCCATTTTGGGTTCCTTAGAATCACTGCTTTGCGCGGTGGTCGCCGATGGCATGTCCGGTAAAAAACACAATCCCAACGACGAGCTAATTGGTCAAGGCATTGGCAACATTGTGGCGCCCTTATTAGGTGGCATTCCCGCTACTGCGGCCATCGCTCGTACCGCCGCCAATGTAAAATCTGGTGGCAGCATGCCGCTCGCTTCGGTGGTACACGGTCTATTTATTCTGCTGAGTATTCTGCTTCTGGCACCAATCCTGTCTTATATTCCGATGGCCTCTATGGCTGCCTTGTTATTAATGGTGGCGTGGAATATGAGTGAAGCCAAACACTTTGTCCGCACCCTTAAAGTAGCCCCTAAAGATGACATAATTGTGCTGCTGCTATGCTTCTCGCTCACGGTGCTGTTCGATATGACCATTGCGGTTGCGGTGGGTATGGGCATGGCCGCCATGTTATTTATTAAACGCAGTGTTAGTCTCACTCAGGCCGCCGCCATTGAAGATAGCCACGAAGGCTATCAACTGCCCGATAAAGTGATGTTATATGACATCAATGGCCCACTGTTTTTTGGTTCTGCACAAAAGGCCTTAAAAACCATTACCTCGGTTCGCCCCGAGGTGAGGGTGATAATCCTCGACATGACTGAGGTCACCCTCATCGACATGAGTGCCATCGTGGCCATGGAATCAATTGCTAAAGACTTAGAACAACGCAAAATTGGGCTAGTGATTAACGGTCTATTGCCGCGAATGATCTTAAAACTGCGCCGCGCGGGGATCCGCAAACATAGTGGTAGTGTGGCATTTTCAAGAAATTTAGAAGATAGCTTTGCCATCGCCAATAAAATGCTTTAAGTCGCCAATAAAATTTTTTATCTGACGCCAGCTACGCTAAATAGTCTGGCGTCAAGGGCTTTACCAAGCATGAAACCAGCAATAAACCTAAGCAAAGTTAAGCTGATAAGTGTGATCTCAAACGAATAAGGCGTTTCAAGCCAACAATATTTGTGACCGAAACGCTTTTCATTCTGATAAATTCCCTTACTCCATAGACTTATGATCATAAACTCATCGAATAATAAACTGTCTGGAGAGTGGTAATGAATGCAATAGTTGAGCAACGCCAACAAGCTCAATTACGTTTTCAACAAGGCGAGCAAAATATTGTAGTGGGTAAAATTGAAAACTGCCCCTTACCCCCGGAAGAATTAGCTTCTTTAAATCTTAACTCTCCCTACGTAGTTGAAGTGTTTGACGATGGGCTCACCGCCACTGTCATTCATCTATGCATTAATGGCCGTCACTACAACCTTAAGCGCCGCCGCGCCGAAGCACGAGTACAGAACATTGATGGCGAAACATCCTTCCTTAACGAAGTGCAACGCCGTCAAGACTTACAAGCGCTGAAAGATAAGGCCAGCACCGCTGCCGCCTTTAAACACATTGTAACCACCCTGTACGCCGATTACCGGCTGGGTTTTATTCTTTCCCCATGGATCGATGGCAAGCCCTTGTGCAGTTTTAGTCGAGAAATTTTCCGCCAAATTTTCGATACCATGTTTGCCCTAGAACAAGTAGGCCTAATGGAATGGGATCTCTGTCCCGGCAACATTCTGTACGACGGTCGACAAATCTATTTATTCGATTTTGGTTACATGTACCGCTTCGATCCACTGGAGCATTACAACAGTGACGGTTTGGCCTCACCGGCTTTTCACGCGGTAGAACGCTTAGAAACACGCAATGTATTTGGTTACTTATTGCGTTACCAAGACGTGATGACCGCCAACGACCAACTCGCCCTGTACCGCGAGCTCAAAGAAGTGGGCTTAGACATCTATACCCAGAAGCTAATTTGGTTAAAACAAAACTTTGCTCATCCCAGTGTCATTCATTGGCAAACCGAGATTATTGAACGCTGGGAATATGCGTTAGACAACGACCGTTCCTTAAAAAATCTGTTTATTGCCGAAAGCTTCCGCTCTCACTGCTTAGATATTCAAGACGATATAAGTGGTAAAAGCTGCACCCCAATGACCTTAAAACGTATCGACAAAGTCATTACCATGGCGGCCACCGTTTACCTGCAATTGCAAAACAACGGCGCACTGTTGTTTGATAACGCTACTTTAGACCAACTGGCGCTGATCAAGAAGTACCAAGATTACCGCCACTTAGCCCAGCAGTACCAATTGAAATAACCCCCTACTATTCAAAACGTTAAGATCTGTTTACAAGGCCATCGATTCAACTCGATGGCCTTAAGACATTCACTTCACAGTTCTGGCTATTTTTTGCCCTTTTTTAGTATTTATTCTCTACCATTCTCAATTGCCATGGAGTAGCAGATTGAACTGCACATTGGCCTTAAAAAATAAGAACAAAGCAAAATCATCAGACTTGAAGCGCACTCGCAGTATTTTCGCCAAGCGCTGATGCTTAAATAAACAGCAAAACAGTACAAGGAAAGACCATGAAAAAGTTATCTATCGTTCTGTTAGGAGCGAGCTTACTGTCTGCGCACGCCAGCGCGGAGTGGAACTTTAGGGGCACGCCAAACCAATGGCTTAGCACCCCGCTAGAATTAGTTTCTGGAAACCAATATCAAACCTGCCAAAGCTTTGGCGACAACAACCCCCGCTTTAAGATTGACCGCTACGGCGACTGGAACGAAGCCTACCCCAATGCCGACTACACCGTTGCGGCTAACAAGAGTTACGACATTCGCTTCTTTAGCGACAGCAAAACCATTACTGCCACCGAAGTCGCCAACTGTGGCGATATAGAAATTGAGCCACCTGAAGACAGCTGGTACTTCCGTGGCACTGCCAATGGCTGGCAAGCCACACCTATGGACAGCAGTGACAACATCACTTTCTGTACCACTCAAACTTTCGCTAACGACGAGCCACGTTTCAAAATCGACCACTATGGCGATTGGACCGAAAACTACCCTCAGGCCGACGTATTGGTAGACGCCAATAGCAGCTACGACATCTGTTTTAATGCCGACACCAAGGTAGTGACCACCGAGAAACAACAGTGCGTGGATGATTGCCCAATCACCCCAGAAACCCTTGGTGCAGTTTACTCACCGTCTGCTACGACTTTCTCCCTATGGTCTCCTGAGAACAGCAACGTTAGCGTAGAAGTGGATGGCGTAAGCTACGCCATGCAAGCGGTGCCTGACTTTGCCGGATACACTCAGGTTTACCAAGCCACCGTGCCAGGCGATCTTCACCTCAAGCCTTATACCTTCTACGTTAATGGCGTACAGGTGCGCGACCCTTACGGGAAAATGGCGCAGGCCGGTACTGGCGATTACGAAGCGGTTAACATTGTGATGGATATGTCCCGCACTGAACCGCTAGACGGTTGGGCAGCACGCCCCAGCTTAATCGAGCGCGAAGATGCGATTATCTACGAGCTGCACGTGCGCGACTTCACCATTGATGCCAGCTCTGGGGTGAGCGCCGACAAGCGCGGTAAGTTCCTAGGTCTAGTTGAACCCGGCACCACTTATCAAGGGATTACAACCGGCATAGACCACCTTAAAGAACTGGGTGTGACTCACGTGCAACTGCTACCAGTTTACGACTTTGCTACCTGTGACGGCTTGCCCGACAGCGACCCTTGTTACAACTGGGGTTACGATCCACGCAACTACAACATTCCAGAAGATCGTTACTCCAACGTGCCTAACGATTATGAGCAGCGAGTGCGAGAATTCAAAACCATGATCAACGAATTCCACAAAGCTGGTATCCGGGTGATTATGGACGTGGTGTATAACCATACTTACAACAACGAAATGTTCGAAAATATTTCCATGCAGTACTACACCGCCAGCGATCTTTCAGGCACCGGCAACTCGATTAACGCCGATGTACCCATGGTCAGCCGGATGATTCAAGACTCGCTTGAATACTGGGTGGATGAATACAGCATCGACGGTTTCCGCTTCGATTTGATTGGTATTTTCTCCTATCAAGAAGTGCAAAAATGGGCCAGCCACTTAAACAGCAAATTTGCTGATCGCAACTTGCTGATTTACGGAGAACCTTGGAATGGTTACGCCAGCGACCCTCTCGAAGGTCAGCGGGTACGCTACGGCACTACTCACAACATGGTTGATCAGCACGTTGGGGTATTTAACGGCGCCTACCGTGAAGCGTTAAAAGGCTCTAACGACGATACGCGCAGCGCCTATATGTTCAACAATGTAGCTGCAGCCGATAGCGGTTGGGCGATTTACGATGGCTTCCGAGGTTCACCCTATGATGCCAACGATGGACGCAACAGTACTTGGTTCCGCAACTATGCCGCCGACCCAGAGCAAAGCATCAATTACATCTCGGCCCACGATAACTTTGCACTATGGGATAAGGTCTACCTCAGCGCGTCTAGCAACGTGGTACAAAATAGCTCTCATCAGGTAATGAGTTTTACTCCACCCAGCGATTTGAGTTACGCCAAACGCGTGGTGAACTTTGGTATGGGGCTAGTGCTTACCAGCCAAGGTATTCCTTTCATCCATGCCGGTGATGAATTCCTGCGCACCAAAACCAATCACCAGCAAATTAGCAGCCCTAACGCATGGAACTACGGCGATCATGGTGGCGCACACAATAGCTACAACGCCCCCGATAGCTTCAATGCCATTCGTTGGTCAAATAAAATTGCCAACGTCGCGACTTTTGATTACTTCAAGCAGCTTATTGCGCTGCGTCGTCAACATGCTGGCCTGCGCATGAACAGCAACCAAGAGATAGCTCAATACCTTAGTGTTAGCCGTCCTGAGCAATATGCTGGACAAGTGATCACCGGCCACATCACCGACCCTAGTGATAGCCATAATTTGTTCATTGTTTATAACAGTGGCAATAACCAAAGCATCACCTTACCTGCAGGGTCTTGGACTAAAGTGGCCGATGCCAACGGCGCGGCGAATGCCAGCGTAACTGGTAGCACAGTGGTTGAAGGCACCGCCGTGACCATGTTTACTCAGCAAAAATAAACACTAAAGCAATAATACCTGCCCAAGCTTGTAACTTGGGCAGGTATAGTTTCGCAGCTCAGTAAAAAGCGCCAGTCAGAGCGAAAACAAAACAAGCCGAAGCAAACCTAAGCCGCGCTTTAGCAAGCCGTAAGCAAGCAGCCAACAGCAACAAATGACAACTATCTCAATTAAATAATGAGACCCCTACAACAGCATTCACAACGCAACTTAGATAAGCGTGATAAAAATAACACTTCACTAAGATTGTTATTTTTATTCCAACTAGAATGAGTATGTTGGTGCAACTAAACCAGCTAAGCATAGTGGCTAATGAAAAGAATTACAGATACCGAGTTAATCAGATCCAGTAACCGTCGCGACATCATTCAAACCCTACGCCGCCACGGCGAACTGGCGCGAGTCGAAATTGGTCAATATACCCAATTAAGCCCTGCCACCATTACCTCCATTACCTCAGAACTCATTCAGCAAGATCTGATTATTGAGCAACAGGGCGAACTCAACGCTGAAACTGGTCGGGGGCGCCCAAAAGTAAAACTGAAGCTGAACCAGCAAGCGGTATATTACTTGGCGATTAAATTGTCGATTAATGAAGTCAGCCTGATTTTGGCCGATCTCAGTGGCAAGATTATTCATAAACATACTAAATCGGTGCTTACCGTTAGCCTCAGCCAACAACAACTGATAGACGTACTGTGCCAAAGCTTTAGTGGCTTTCTCGACAAATACGCCATCGAGCGCAACAAACTACGTGGCCTAGGCCTAGCGGTGCAAGGGGTGACGGAGCAACAAGGCAAAGGCATATTATGGAGCCCGGCCGTTAAAGGGCAGCAATTAGAGTTAGTTGAGCAGCTACAGCAACAACTGCAACTACCGGTATTTATTAGCAACGACGCCAACTGCATTGCCGTGGCGCTAAAAAACCTTCCACAATACCAAGAGGTTAACAGCTTAGTCGCCATTCAATTAGGCTACGGCGTGGGTATGGGCTTATGGCTAGACGACAAGCTTTACCAAGGTGAAGCAGCCTCCAACACCGAATTTGGTCACACTAAATTCAGCTTAAATGGCCCGCAATGTCGCTGTGGTGGCCGCGGCTGTATAGAAGCCTACGTAGGTGACTACGCCATCTACCGCGATGCCAGTGCCATCTATAACCTGCCACAAGCCGACATGCTGCATCCTTCAGAAAAGCAAATGCTCGACCTCAACCACTTAGCCGAGCAGCCGCATTCACCAATGCAGCAAATTTTCACTCAAGCTGGCACCGTTCTAGGCCTAGGTTTAGCCAATGTAATGGCGCTGTTTAACCCACAAAAAATAGTGATTTCAGGACCCGGTGTGCGCGCCTATCCATACATGGAAGCGGCCATGCGTAGTACTCTGGCAGAAAACCTTCTGCCCTATCACCAACAGCAAGACGTGGTAGAAGTATATAACTGGGATGAAGACCTCACCGGCCTTGGCATCATCGCCATTGTGCAGCAGCATACCGATTAGTTGAGCTTAATAGCAGAATTAAAACAGCAAAAAGGGAGCCAAGGCTCCCTTCATCATTTCAGCAAACAGCCTTTATAACTCAGCGTTGCTGACAGGAACAGATATAGCCATATAGGTATAACAAATTCACATTAAATGACTACTCCTTTCTTCATAGAAACTTTACACTAACCTGATATTGATAAATTTATTTATAAAATATAGGATTATGTTATTGAATTTTTATTTTCATACACCAATGCCTTATTTTAATAAAATAATACTATTTCCATTAATCAGTTTTTTGTTATCTATTGCGCTGGTGGCCTGCGGCTCGGAGAAAGAAGTGTTTAAGAAGCAAACCGTTGAGCTATTCCCCCCGTGAGCGGACAACTCACTGAGAATGGTAAACCCTTAGTAGGCGTGAGACTAAAACGAAGCTATGAGTTTATCGACATCACTGATGGTGAAATACACGACTACACCACAACAGATAACGAAGGGCGCTTTAGCTTTCCTGAGTTAACCATGCAATCTCGTCATGCCGATAACCCCTCTAGAACTAATGTTATCTGGCAAGGTATTCGTATCGATAGCAAAGACCCTAACCAAACTGAAGAAGATGAAGTTTACCTTTGGGATGCTAACTCTCGTGGAGTAAAGCATGTTTCTTATTTTACCGAAATGCTCTCTGATTTGAATTGTGACTTATCTGCTGAAGAGGAGACTATTTATATCATTCATTCTGACTATCCAACTGGAGTTGTAACACTACCAGTTACGAGTGTTTGTCGCTGGCCTATACGGGCAGAAATAGAAAAGAAAAAAGCCGCCGATATTGAAGAGCTTGGCGAACTTCAGAATCTGGATAAATATGGTGATATAAACGGATTGATTTAAAGGACTAAAATGACAATTCTTTCTCCAAAACTCGCATCAGAACTTGCTTCATTTGCGTATTCAATACGCGATAATAATCGTAGAGTTAAGCCTACTCCATATACACAGAAGTATTTTAAACGGCCTTGTTGATCAATTCAGTGCAACGAACGCAGTAACCTCAAGGCGTTTTCCTCTTTATTCAGCTAGCTGACGAGCAGGCATACCTAGCCTGCTCATTTTGTTCAACGCGCACACTCCGGCCATGATTTCGCCGACTTGGGCGTTGTAACAACGTAGACTCAACTTGTCGCTAAGCAGTTGTTTGAAACGATACATCGCCGTCTCCGATAGTGAACGAAGATGGTAAGCATTGTCCCGTTTCCAGTTTTCCAACTCACCTTGCTTCAAGGCTTTTACTGCAACGTTCCGTGGGTGACCCGCTTCCCACATACCTGCATTCTTGCGTGGAGGGATTAGTGCAACAGCCTTCTTACGTTGTACTTCTTGATAGCTCTGCCGTGTGTCATAGGCACCATCAGCGCTTACTGCTTTCACTTTGCGCCGCAGCGGTCTCAACAAGGTGGGTAACACTTCACTATCGTGAACCCAGTCCATCGAGACCTCAGCACTCACTATCTGATGGCTCTGGGCATCTACTGCCATATGCAGTTTTCGCCAGACTCGACGCTTTTCAGCGCCGTGTTTACGCACCTTCCACTCTCCTTCGCCAAACACCTTAAGACCTGTAGCATCGATAACGAGGTGAGCCGCTTGACCTTGGCTAGGTAGGCGATAGTTGACTTCAACAGTCTTTGCTCGCTTGCTTATACAACTGTAATCGGGAGATTTTAAGTCGACCTTGAGCAGGCGAAACAATGAGTTGATGAAGCCTTCAAGAGCACGCAGTGGTAACTTGAATACGCCTTTAATCATCAGCGCAGTTGCGATAGCGGTGTCACTGTAAGTATGGCTGCGCCCTCGACGACCACTGCGCTCAGTGTTATTCCATAGTTCTATGGCTTTCTCATCCATCCAGAAGGTCAATGAGCCGCGTTGCTTCAGTGCACTGTTGTACAGCTTCCAGTTGGTGATGTTGCCTTTCGCTTTACCCATGTTTGGTGACCCGACAGATATAGATACAGATCAGATCCGCGACTGCTGAGTTAGTTCAATCTGATTTAGGAAACAACGCCGTGCAGTTGTATACCTTTGGCGCGCCTCGGGTCGGTTTGGCAGGTTTTGCTAGCGCTAATACTAATAGAATAAATATGATCTATCGTTGCACTCACGGAGCCGACGTGGTGCCTAAGGTGCCGCTTTGGCCTTTTGTGCATTCACCCTACAAAGGTTTTGAATTTCGTTTAGATGCTGGCCAAGGTATAAATCCTAGCGCCCATGGTATGGATCCTTTAGCTGGCGCGGTACCTGGTTATTTGACCACCGCGCGAGGAGAAGATTGGGGCTCTTTACAAAAAGCGGCCAATGGTTTTCTTCACCCTGTACGCCTAGATTACGATAAGCGTAATCAGGCTAGTTATAGTAACTATTGGACAGAGCGCTTAAGTGCAGCTCTCATTACCTTGCTTAAAGACACTGGTTATTATTCAGCAGTAGTGCTTCAAGGTGCGATTAGCGCTGGAGCTACGCTATACGATTTTATTGCTCAAACATTAGTTAAAATCGCTGATGCAGGTAAAACAGCGGCTTCACAAGTAAAAGGCTTACTGGGTCATATGCTGGTATTTGCGGGAGCAGCAAGTTCAATCGTAAAAGATTTAAGCTATAAAACAATTAGAGACATTTTTAACAAAATGCTTAAGCGTCTTTACCGCGGTGTAAATGAGGCGATTAATCGGGTACACCTCCGATAATATAGGCTTTTAAAGCATCATCCCAACGATAGGCAAACCGATCAAAGGTGGTGTTATGGAAACCTTGATTCTTAAGACTTTATCAAACGGTCATGTTACCGCTTAACACTTAAAAAAGGGAGCCAATGGCTCCCTTCATCATTCACAGCAAACAGCCTTTATAACTTGGCGCTATTAAAGAACTGCTTGCTGGCATAATGGCCTATTAACATGCTGGCGAAAAACCAGTAAATCACCACATCACCACGTAATAGACTAGCCACAGCTGGCCCAGGGCAAATACCCACCATGCCCCAGCCGATGCCGAAGATCACCGAACCAATGATCAAGCGTTTGGTAATCGCCTGCTTGCTAGAGACACAGCGGTATTCATCACCATTAACAGCGCAGCTACGCGGCTTAATAATGAAGTGATAGAAAGGGATAAACACCAATAGCGCCCCGCCAATCACAAAGGCTAGGCTGGCGTCCCAGTTACCGGCTAGGTCGAGAAAATTAATCACTTTGTTTGGGTCAACCATTTGCGAAATGTTCATGCCCAAGCCAAATAATAGGCCGGTTATAATACCCACAATCACCTTATACATGCGCCGCCCCCAAGTAGTTTGACGCACCCACCACCAAAATGGCGGTAAGCATAAATACTCCGGTTGCGACAATAGAGCGCGGCGAAAAACGGCCGATGCCACAAATACCGTGACCACTGGTACAGCCATTAGCCAATTGCGTACCAACACCCACCGCTAAACCGGCCATTGCTACCCAAGATAAGGAGTAATCAGGGATCACCGGCACGGCAATGCCCATCGGTTGAGTGAGTAAAACACTCACTGCCATAGCCGCAATAAAGGCCACACGCCAAGGCCACTCTTGTTTGCTAGAGCCAAAAATGCCACCCAGTACACCGCTAATGCCGGCTGTTCTGCCACTTAATAGCAGTAATAAAGACGCAGACAAGCCCAAAAGCATGCCCCCCAACAGGGCGCTCCATGGGGTAAAGTTATGCATAACACACTCCAAATATAAAAATTAAAACCAAAGCTGTTGAGTGTTAGGGGGAGGTTAGGAGCAGAATTGCTGCTGTAAACTATCCAACAAACGCTTTATCCGAGGCTCGGCCAAGGAGTAATACACGTTTTGGGCTTCTTTGCGCACTTTTACCAAATGGCTCTCACGCAGCACCTTTAAGTGCTGAGAAAAAGCCGACTGGCTATTTTGGCTATGGTGGCGCAATTCTGTTACGCCCATTTCACCGTCGCTAAGCAAACACAGCACCACTAAACGGTCTGGATGCGCAATGGTTTTTAGCAAATCACTGACTAACTGTGCGTTTTCACGCATTGCTAATATGTCCTGCATACATCCCCCTTACTAATCATTGCTAGCGATTATACAAAACCAATAAAATTAGTCAAAGCTAATTTAGACATTTTTAAATTAGATACTTGCGAATTAGAACTTTCTAATATAGAGTAAGGTAAACTAAAAAGGAGAACGATTATGTCTTTGGAAAATGTAGTACGTCTGTTTGCTGGTGCCATGGTGTTGCTGTCCATTGCTCTTACTCATTGGGTTCATCCTAACTTTGTTTGGTTTACGGTATTTGTGGGTGCCAACCTGATGCAAAGCTCGCTCACCGGATTTTGCCCTGCGGCAATGATCTTTAAGCGACTCGGCTTTAAGTAGAGATTATTTGATATTAATCAACTGACTAGATACTTATTTTCTAGTCAGTTGATAGACAAGACTATAGTTTAAATTTTGTGGAGATAGTTATGCGTAAGATTGTTATTGTGGGTGGTGTTGCCGGGGGCGCATCAGCTGCTGCTAGAGCTCGTCGTTTAAGCGAAGATGCTGAAATCATCATGTTAGAACGAGGGCCGTTTATTTCCTTTGCAAACTGTGGTCTTCCCTATCATATCGGTGGCGACATCGAGCAACGTGACGCCTTGCTATTACAGACCCCGGAAAGCTTTAAGGCACGTTTTAATGTTGATGTGCGGGTGCAGCACGAAGTATTGAGCATCGACCGCCAACAAAAAACCGTCACCATTCGTGACCTAATCAACCAACAAGATTACCAAGAAAGCTACGACGCCTTAGTGCTTAGCCCTGGCGCAGCACCCATTGTGCCGCCCATTCCTGGTATTCAAAATGCCCGTACCTTCTCGCTGCGTAATGTGCCCGATATGGACAAAATCATTGCCAGCATCGACAACAATAAGCCCAAACATGCCACCGTAGTGGGTGGTGGTTTTATTGGTATTGAAATGGCCGAAGCCTTAATCCAACGCGGCATTAATACCAGTTTGATAGAACTGGCTCCGCAAATTATGGCGCCGGTAGACCCAGAAATGGCCAGTCCCTTACACCAAGAGCTGCGCCATCACGGGGTAGATTTACGTCTAGGCGTAGCCTTAGAAGCGGTATTTGCCCCCGCCGGCGAAGAAACCAAAGAAGAACTCGCTAACGAAGACAGCGAAATACTGCAATTACGTTTAAGCAATGGCGAAGTGCTAGAAACCGAATTGCTGATCATGGCGATTGGGGTAAAACCCGAAACCACCCTCGCCAAGTTAGCCGGTTTGGAGCTAGGTGAACTGGGCGGTATTAAGGTGAACGCTAAGCTACAAACTTCTGATCCAGCGATTTATGCCGTGGGCGATGCCATTGAAGACCCAGAGTTTGTTACCGGTGACGCCGCCTTAATCCCCTTAGCGGGGCCGGCTAACCGCCAAGGCCGCATGGCGGCAAACAACATCTTTGGCGCGAACGAGCAATACCAACGCAGCCAAGGCACCGCCATTTGTAAGATTTTCGATGTCGCGGTGGCCTCTACTGGTTTAAATGAAAAAACCTTACAACGTAAAGGCTTAGACTACAACAAAGTGTATGTACACGCGGCCAGCCATGCCAGCTACTACCCGGGTGCTCATCCGGTCACTTTAAAATTGTTATTCCACCCAGAAAGCGGGGTGATTTATGGTGCTCAAGCCACTGGTAAAGATGGCATCGATAAACGTATCGACGTATTAGCGGTAGCGCAACGCGCCGGCATGAGTGTATTTGACTTACAACACCTAGAGCTGACCTACGCACCACCATTTGGTAGCGCTAAAGATGTCATTAACCAAGCCGGTTTTGTCGCAGCCAACAGCATTTCTGGCAATACTCGCCTGTGTCACAGTGACGAAATTAACCAAGCCAGCGAGCAGCAGCTCATTTTGGATGTGCGCAACCCCGGTGAGCTAGAAAAACTCGGTGCCATTCCCGGCGCGGTAAATATTCCGGTAGACCAACTCCGTGAGCGAATTAACGAGCTACCTAAAGACAAGGAGATCTTAGTTTACTGCATGGTGGGCTTACGCGGTAACGTGGCTTATCGTCAGTTGGTCAACCATGGCTTTAAGGCGAAAAACCTAACCGGAGGTTACAAAACCTGGTTAGCTTATCAAGCCAGCCATTAAGCATCATAGCAGCAGCGCTAAACCTAGCGCTGCTTCATCAGGAGGGGAATAAATGCAAGGTCTGCTGATTACATTAACCGCGCTGCTAATGTTAGCGGCCAACCCATTACAGGCACAAAGCAATGCCGAACAGAGCATAACCGTGAGTGCCCAAACTCGTCCCATTACAGTAGAACTAGATGCCGTCATCGAAGCTGTTGATGCCGCCACCCTAGCCGCTCAAACCTCTGGCCGAGTGCTTAACCTTTATTACGATGTTAACGACTTTGTCGAAAAAGATGCGGTAATACTAGAAATTACCCGTACCCAACAGTCTGCTGCTTATGCCGCCGCCGAAGCCCAGCTCAACCAAGCTACCGCAAAAAATATTGAGGCGCAGCGCCATTGGCAACGGCTCGCTAAACTGTATCCTCAAGGGGCCATCTCCAAAGGCCAACTTGACCAAGCCGAAGCCGATGCCAAAGCCGCGGCCAGTGCAGTAAACGCCGCCAAAGCCAGCCTCATTCAGGCCAAAGAAACCCTAGACTACACCGTGGTTAAAGCGCCCTTTTCCGGTGTGGTTACACAGCGCCACATTCATCGTGGCGAAACCATCAGTGTGGGCCAAGCGCTCTACTCTGGTTACTCCCTAGAAAACATGCGCGCGGTGGCGAATATTCCACAGCGCTACCTGGCGATGATCAACAGCGATACGCTATTTAGCCTTGAGCAAAACGGCCAAATGCTACAATCCCAAGACTACACCCTATTTAGCCATGCCGACCCACAGTCGCATTCCTTTAAAATTCGCCTTAACTTGCCCAATCAAGCCTACCAGCTTTATCCCGGCACGTGGGCCAAATTAAGCTTTAGTTATGGGCAACGCCAACAAATTTGGATCCCTCATTCGGCCGTGGTACAGCGCAATGAACTGAGCGCCGTCTACCGCAAAACCGAGCAGGGTTATCAACTCAGCCAAGTGCGTCTAGGTAAGGTGCAAGGCGAGCAAATACAAGTGCTTGCTGGCTTAGAAGAAGGCGATGAAATCGCATTGTCGGCCTACCAAACCCTACTAAACAAGGAGTAAGCCATGGGTATTGCAGGACGCATAGGCGAGCGCTTTTTACATTCCCCCATCACCCCCTTGTTAGCTTTAGTGGGTCTATTGCTGGGGATCTTCTCGGTGATTATTACCCCCAAAGAAGAAGAGCCACAAATTGATGTCACCTTTGCTGACGTTTACATTCCCTTTCCCGGCGCCAGCCCCAAAGAGGTAGAGAACTTAGTCACCCTGCCTGCGGAAAAACTGATTTCCGAACTCAATGGCATCGATACTCTGTACTCCTTTTCGCAGCCCAATGGCGCGATGATCATCGTGGTATTTGAAGTGGGAGTCGCCCGTAACGACGCCATAGTGAGTCTGTACAACCAGCTGTACGCCAACCTCGATCGCCTGCCCAGCGCAGCAGGAGTAGGCCAGCCCTTAATTAAACCACGCGCCATTGACGATGTGCCGATTGTTAGCCTGTCGCTATGGGATGAAAGCCAACAGCTCAGCCCCTATGAGCTTACCCAAATTGCCCATAGCCTAGAAACCGAGTTAAAGCGGCTGCCCGGCACTAAAGATGTTTATACCCTAGGCGAGCAGCCTATGGTGGCCTCGCTGCGTTTAGATCCGCTCAAGCTAAATGCCTACGGCGTTGAATTCAAACAGATTGCTCAACAACTACAAGCCAATAACTACCAATCTCAACTGGCTGACTTAGTCCAAGATAATCAAGTCATTAAGGTTCAAAGCGGGCAGTTTTTAAGCAGCGTTAAAGAACTAGAAAACTTGGTGGTGGGCAGTCATCAGCAACAAGCGGTATTTTTAGCCGATGTTGCCGAGATCACCCTTGGCCCCGAATTGCCTAGCCAAAACGTTTGGCTGGTTAACCAGCAAGGCACCTTTCCTTCGGTGACTATCGCCATCGCCAAACAGGCCGGTGAAAATGCCGTAGAACTGGCGCAGCGTATCGAACAACGGATTAGCCAACTAGAAAATGTATTACTGCCACCGCAGGTTCATTACCAACTTAGCCGTAACTACGGCAGCACTGCGGCTGATAAAGCCAACACCCTAATCGGGAAACTGGTATTTGCCACCATTGCCGTGGTGCTATTGGTGCTGCTTACCATGGGCTGGCGAGAAGCCCTAGTGGTGGGCATTGCGATTGTGATTACTTTGGCGATTACCCTATTTAGCTCGTGGGCTTGGGGCTTTACCCTTAACCGCGTGTCGCTGTTTGCGCTGATCTTCTCCATCGGTATTCTGGTAGACGATGCCATTGTGGTGGTGGAGAACATTCACCGCCACATGGGCTTAAGCGGCGCCAGCACCAAAGCCAAACTGGCAGGGCTGATACCCGCAGCTGTAGACGAAGTGGGCGGCCCCACCATTTTGGCCACCTTCACGGTAATTGCCGCCTTGCTGCCCATGGCCTTTGTCTCGGGCTTAATGGGCCCCTATATGAGCCCTATCCCGATTAACGCTAGCCTAGGCATGCTAATTTCACTGTCGGTGGCCTTTATTTTGTCACCTTGGTTAAGCGCCAAGCTGCTTAAACCCAACCCTCATCATCAACCGCAAGACATTCACTCTGGCCGCTTGCATGACCTATTCCAAAAATTGATTGGCCCCTTTTTGCAGGCCAAACAAGGGCGGCGTAATCGCTCGCTACTTTGGCTGGCAGTATTACTGATGATTGCCGGAGCCGTGGCACTACCGGTCAACACTTGGGTAGTGATGAAGATGCTGCCCTTTGATAACAAATCTGAATTTCAGGTAATGGTGGACTTGCCCGAAGGCCGCAGCCTAGAGCAAAACCAGCGGCTGTTGTTTGAGCTAAGTGACTACTTAATGCAAGTGCCCGAAGTGGCCGACTTACAGCTTTATGCTGGCACCACTGCACCGATAAACTTCAACGGTTTGGTTCGCCACTACTTCATGCGTAGCAGCCAAGAGCTGGGCGATATTCAAGTTAATCTAGTGAACAAGAGTGAGCGCGAGCGCGATAGCCACAGCATTGCCAGCTCGGTTCGCCAAGGCTTGCAAGCAATTGGTGCGAACTACCAAGCCAACATTAAAGTGGTAGAAGTCCCGCCGGGGCCGCCGGTGTGGTCACCCATCGTGGCCGAGGTTTATGGCCCTAGCGATGAGATTCGCCAACAGGCCGCCCAAGCACTGAAGCAGCATTTTCAGCAAACCGCCGACATTGTGGATATCGACATCATGCTACCCGACGCTCAGCCCCAATGGCGACTCGCTATTGACCGCAGCAAAGCCGCCTTATTGGGTTTGAACTACGCCGAAATCGCTCAAGTGATTAACAGCGCGGTGGGCGGACAAGATGTGAGTGTATTGCATAGTCAGCAGCATCAATACCCCATTCCTATTCGTCTTCAATTGGCCGAAGGCGCAAAATTGGATCTACAAGCGGTATTGAACCTACGCATGCAAAACGCTCAAGGCCAAGCGATTCCTCTGAGTGAAGTGGTATCAATTAATCACGGTCAAATTGAAATGCCGATCATGCATAAAAACAGCATCCCAATGGTGATGGTGGTGGCCGATATGGCAGGCGAGTTAGACAGCCCCCTATACGGCATGTTTGAGATAGCCTTAAGCACCGACGATGCGGGGCTGCCACTTAAACAGCACTATATTCAGCAACCCGATGGCCTGAGTGACATTGCCATCTTATGGGATGGAGAATGGAAAATCACCTACGAAACCTTCCGCGACATGGGGCTGGCCTATGCGGTGGGGATGATTCTGATTTACCTCTTGGTGGTGGCGCAATTTCGCTCCTACTTGGTGCCGCTGATCATCATGGCGCCCATTCCGCTGACCATTATTGGAGTATTACCGGGGCACGCGCTACTGGGTGCGCAGTTCACCGCGACCTCGATGATCGGCATGATTGCGCTGGCAGGGATTATTGTGCGTAACTCGATCTTATTGGTGGATTTCATCAGTCAGCAGGCCGCCAATGGCGTACCCTTTGCCGAAGCGGTAATTAGTTCGGGTGCGGTGCGAGCCAAACCGATTGTACTGACCGGCTTGGCCGCAATGATCGGCGCCCTGTTCATTCTGGATGACCCGATCTTTAATGGCCTAGCGATTAGCTTAATCTTTGGTATTTTCATCTCCACCCTACTGACCTTGGTGGTGATACCGGTATTGTACTATGCACTAATGCGCAAACGCTTTAGCGAGTAAATACCAGACATAAAAAGGCCCGGTGTAAAAACCGGGCAAAGCTGAGACGCGAGAATTGAATTATTGTGCGCTAACGTTAATTGCTTTCGATGCGCTGTCAAAGGTGATCTGATACGTCGTGTTGTCAGTCACTTGGTAATCCGCATTAGGATAAGACTCACCCCAACTACCGTCATCGATTTTGAAACGAGCCGGCGCTTCTTCACCGCTAAAGCTTTGAACGGTGTAGTACAAACCCGTGCTGGCGTCGTAATCTAATAGCGTAGTACCCCATCCGTTGGCGGTGCCACGGAAGTACCAAAGCTCGTCACCACCATTATCTGGAATAGTGCCACTGACACAGTTACTGGCGGCAATCCAACTACCTTGGGCGTAACATAAGCTGTCGCCGGTGGTACTTAAATCACCGCTTTGGTTAGCGCCGTTATCGTTGAAGATAACATTCAAACTAGTCAAGTTAGTGCCAAAGTCGTAGCAGTAGTAACCGTCTTGCTCAACCATGGCCACACCTGGCCACTGGGCATTAGCCACTGGAGTATCGGCTACCACTGACCAGTAGTACAAAGTAGGGTTGCTGAAACCCGCTGGGTTGTCGAAGCACACTTCGCTAGCTGTTAGCGGCTGAGGTTCTGGCTCGGGTTCTGGCTCAGGGTCGACCGCAATCACCTCGAAACCACAGTCTTGCAAACTACTCCAAGCGCCGTCTTGATAACAACCAGCACCCGCTGCGCTTAAGTCCGCAGTTTGGTTGGCGCCATTGTTATTAAAGATAAGGTTGATGCTAGTCAGCTCTACGCCCAAGTCGTAACAAGCGAAATCACCATTTTGCTCTAGTGCCACACCAGGCCAGCTGGCATTGTCTAGGCTACCTGCAGGTAACGCACTCCAGTAGTAAAGTGTGCTGTAGTCTGCATCGGTACAAATCGAGCTAGCGGCAACAGGGTTAGCTGGTTGCGGCTGAGGCTGAGGATCCGGTTCACAATCGCTGCAAGCTTCACCCACTACCGCGCCCACATGAATCGCCGCGGCGTTATCACCCACTACGCTGAAGTTAGCCATACCGCCGCTAACAGTAATCACGCTAGGGCCTTTGGCATCGGCTGCCGCAATACACTGACCAGTAGTCGCATCGAAGTCGGCTTCGATGATATTACAGTACTGGCCGTCAGGCATGCCGGTAGCAAGTTGTTGATCGATGGTGCTGCCGTTGCGTTTGTTAATTACCACAAAGCCTAAGCCACCGCGACCAAAGGCAATTTGGTCATTGCCATTTTGCCACCAATCACTCACCCGCCACTCACCAGCGGTGTGGTTACGGAAACCCACCATGTTGGCAATGCCACGCCATTTGTGTTCACACACCCAATCACCGCCATCAAAGCCACAAGCATTACCCGTGTGTACGCCTGAACTTGGTGGACCAGCGTCGAAGTCACCACCGAAGTAGTATCCCGACATAATCTTCGGATAGCCGTAAGGATAGGCAAGAGTGAAGATGTTAGCTAAGAAGTAGCCTTCACCAGACACACCATGCCAAATCGGGCCATTCGGATTGTGGCGCTCTTCGTCGTGGTTAGTCACAAAGGTGACCGCATCGGCGCTGCCTAGTTCCATTTGGCTAGGAAGGTCACGCAGTTGAGCGATATTGCTATAACGGAAGGCGGGGCCAATTAAGCGAGCAAAAGCAAACTCGGTAACGTTGCCGATGTAAGTATACTCGGTAGGGTGAACTGGCTCGCCAGGGGCTCCAATCACTTCTTGGAAGATATACGGATTACCGTTTAACTTAGCTTTAATCGCAGCAATATCAGCTGCCGGAATATGTTTAGCCGCATCAATACGAAAACCAGCTACGCCCATACTCATGGCATCATTCATGTAGTCCGCGATTTTTTGGCGAACGTAATCTGAGCCAGTTTTAAGGTCGTTCAAGCCCACTAAGTCACAGTTTTGTACTTGCCAGCGGTTGCTGTAATCAATGTTGCTGCTGCATGAGTTGAAGTCATCGGGGCCGTAGGGCACTTCAGGGAAGTTTCTGTTGTAGGCCGCCATGTGGTTAATTACCGCATCAAGGTAAATATCTACCCCGGCTGTCTTACAACGTTGCACCATGTCTTGAAATTCGGCGCGGCTGCCGCTGCGACCTTCGATGGCGTAGCTGACTGGTTGGTAGCGAGCCCACCAAGCGCTGTTATCGACTGACTTATTAGGGGGTGAAATTTGAACGGCAGCAAAACCTTTAGGTCCTAAAAAGGTTTCACACTCTTGGGCTACATCTTCCCATTTCCATTCAAAGAGGTGAACAAAAGCGGTTTTGGGTACCGCCATTGCGCTGGAGGCAAACCCCAACGCGCTGCCCGCTAGCAGAGCGCTAGTGGCGAGTTTGGTTATTTTTCTCATCGTTACTTTCCCGTGTAATCTAGAGCGTCTCTTTTTTGTAACATCGCCACTCTGTGGTGTTTATGCGATGCAAGCTTGGATCGAACCGGGAAAAAACAACAAGTAAAACGTAACCTTAAGCCCCAGCATCCAATTACCTTGAGCAAATTTACGCCTATTTTTTTGCCAATATTGCCCTCATTTTACAAACTGGGAAATAACTCACAGAGACTTCGATATACCAGCTAAAATTTTTGAATCTGATCAAAATTTCATGAAACTTGAATATAAACATAAAAAATAAAGCAAATTTGGATATTCTCTAATCAGACTTAACTCAACTTAGCACTCTGTTTATCCGGTCGAAGCAGTCGATTCACTGTCCTTCAAACAACAAATCATTACAATTAAGCTTCAACGGTAAATTAAGAGAGCTAAACCATGGAAAAAAAATGGTGGCATTCAGCGGTGGTCTATCAAGTCTATCCGCGTAGTTTTTATGACAGCAGTGGTGATGGCAATGGCGATTTAGTTGGCATTATTAGTAAATTAGATTATTTGAAGAAGCTCGGCATAGACCTGATTTGGTTATCCCCCGTCTACCTCTCCCCCATGAAAGACAATGGCTACGACATCGCCGACTATCAGGCGATTGACCCACGCTTTGGTAGCCTAGAAGATATGCGCGAGTTAATCGCCCAGGCTAAACAGCGTGATATTGGCATCATGATGGACTTGGTGCTTAACCATAGTTCCGACCAACACGCCTGGTTTAAGCAGTCTCGGCAAAGCCGCGATAACCCCTATCGCGATTACTATATTTGGCGCGACCAGCCCAGCGAGCTACGCTCCATCTTTGGTGGCTCGGCCTGGCAATATGACTCACAAACCGAGCAGTATTACTGCCACCTATTTGCCGATGCCCAGCCCGATCTTAATTGGGAGAACCCGCAAGTGGCCAAGGAAATCCACCAGATGATCAACTGGTGGACGGCACAAGGCGTGGCTGGCTTTCGTTTAGACGTAATCGACCTCATCGGTAAGCAAATCGACCAAGGCATTACCGAAAATGGCCCACGCTTACACCCGCTACTACAACAAATGCATCAAGCTTGCTTCAAAGACAAAGCCTTGGTGACGGTGGGCGAAACCTGGGGTGCGACGCCAGAGCTGGCCAAACTGTATTCCGACCCTGCCCGCCAAGAGTTGTCGATGGTTTTTCAATTTGAACATGCCGCCATCGACTGGCACCCACAACATAGTAAATGGCAACCCCAGCCCTTCAACTTAGTGGCCTTAAAACAAGTATTAACTAAGTGGCAAACTACCTTTAACGGCGATGGTTGGAACGCGCTGTTTTGGAATAACCACGACTTACCAAGAATTGTTAGCCGCTGGGGCAACGATCAACAATATCGCCAGCGTAGCGCCAAACTGTTCGCCACCTTGCTACATGGCATGCAAGGCACCCCGTATATTTATCAGGGGGAAGAAATTGCCATGACCAATGTCCGTTTCGATTCCCTAGAAGACTACGATGACATTGAAATTAAAAACAATTATCAAGAGAAGGTAGTGGAACAGCAAAGCCTGAGCCACCAGCAGTTTATGCAAGGGGTGTACGCCAGTGCCCGCGATAATGCCAGAACCCCAATGCAGTGGAATAACTCCAGCAATGCCGGTTTTAGCCAAGGCCAACCATGGTTAAAGGTGAACCCCAATTACCCTGAGATCAACGTGGCGGCAGCGCTGGACGATCCTCAGTCGGTGTTTTACCACTACCAAAAACTGATTGCGCTGCGTAAATCTGGTGAGTTTAGTGAGCTGCTCATCTACGGCACTTACCAGCTACTGCTGCCAGAGCATCCGCAGATTTTTGCCTACCTTCGCCAATATAAGCAACAGCGCTTATTGGTAGTTGCCAATGTAAGTGAAGTTGACCAAAGACTAAGCTTAGACTTTAAAGCAAAGCAGGTACTGTTGAATAACCTGCAGCAGCCGCAAGGCGCGGTAAACCGCCTTGACGCGCTGCAGTTGGCTCCGTATCAAGCCATTATTTATGTCTTGGAATAAACCACAAACTAGTCTTCAAGCACATATTGTTCAGACAAGTGATGACACAGCCACTTGTATAAGTTAAAGGCTTTAGGGCTATTAGGAGTAGGGAGTAAGTCGTCGCTTAAGAAGGCTTCTCCCTTAAAGGTCAGCACATCGCGCTGCTGGATAACTTCGCGAACTTCTACGCCAGGAATGTAATCTTCATGTTCACGCAACAATTGGTTTGCCAGGGTGATCAAGTCTTGTTGACTAATACTTTGTTTACTCATTGTTCGATTCAACCTATTCAATAACTACGTTTAGCATACCCAGATGTGGCCTGTCGCCCCTGTATCTAGATCAAAGATGCGCGCTACTGCGCCTTCGCCAGCTTGGTTTTACCTCGCCATTGCTGAATAAGCAAGCCACTAATAATTAGCAATAAACCTAAATAGGTGGCGGGTTCGATGGCTTCAGCCAAGAAATGGCTAATAAAAAACAAAGATAAAAATGGAGAGATAAAAATTAGATTACTGATACGCGCCGTATTTTGAGTGTATTTGAGCGCCATCACCCAACAAACAAAGGCAATGCCCATTTCAAACAAGCCCACATAGGCCGCGCCAGCCCAAGCCTTTAGATTAAACGCGGGCAGTCCATCGCTCCACCAGCAATACAGCGCTACCATGGGTAAGCTAAAGCAAAAAGCCACCAACAAGCTGGCCACCGGCTCGCCTTGATTACGGGTATTGATGATCCAATAACCGGCCCATAGTAAGGTGCTAAAGAGCGCCAACAATACGCCAGCCACGCTATCAAATTGCATGGCTAACAAGTCGCCACGGGTCGCGATAACCAATACCCCCAGATAACCCAGCAACATCGCCACTAAGTCTTGTTTACGCAATTGTTGCTTCAAGAAGGGCACGGCCAACAGGGCCAAAGTAATCGCCCAAGTATAATTTAGCGACTGCGCTTGCTGAGCGGGCAGTAAGTCGTAAGCCTTAAACAATACCAAGTAATAAAGAAAGGGATTAATCGCCCCCACCAACAAGAAATAGCCGGGGCGCTGCTTGGCATAAGCCCAAGCCAAGGGCAATTTGCGCTGCCACGCCAAAATAACGCTTAATACCAACACCGAGCAGCACGAGGCCAACAATACCAACTGAACGGGGCTTAACCACTGCAAGGCCAGCTTAAAGGCGGTGGCCACCGTAGACCACATCAGTACCGCGCTAATACCGAAGAAATAGGCTTTTGTTTGTTGGCTCATAAGGTCCTGAAACTGGGTGAAAGACAGGCTAGTGTATGGGGCATCAGCACATGGCTCAAGCCTTTGGCAGCAAAATATTCACTCAAAACAAGCAATAAACTCCAGCACCAAACAAGGCTTAAAATAAGCCTAACGGAAGCGAGGCCATACACCTAGCGTAAGCCCTAGCAGCAAGGGCTAAAACAGAGCGGCGGTTGCCTTTCTTAACTAAAGACGCTTTACTAGCCTAGTTAGCAATAAGGATCGCGTACTTAGCAATGAATTATCTCAGCACCATTATGGAAAACAAACTGGTGGTTACCATTGCGGTAATCCTCGTCACCTTTGCCATCAGATACTTAGCTCTTAAATTGGTGGGTAAAAATCAACGCCGCAACGGCCAAGACCAACGCTCACTAAAAAGTAATATCAAAAACTTCCTGATTTTTGTTTTGGTGCTACTGCTGATTAACCTGTGGGCCGACGAAATTCAACGCTTCGCCTTTTCCCTCGCCGCCTTTGCGGTAGCCATTGTCTTAGCCACCAAGGAATTTATTCAATGCATTATTGGTTTCTTCTATTGGATGTCGAGCCGCCCGTTCCGCGTAGGCGATTGGATAGAAGTGGACCAATACGCTGGCGAAGTATCACAAATTGATTGGATAAAAACCACGGTATTGGAAGTCAACATCGACACTTACCAATACACCGGTAAAACCCTGTCTATTCCCAATAACCGCTTCATCACCAGCGCCGTACAAAACCTCAATTTTATGAAGCGTTACGCTATTCATAGCTTTGTATTGGTACGTGATGACAGCAACATCAACCCATTTAGTTTTATTCAGCAACTAAGAAGCAACGCCAAACTCTACTGCCACGACTTCGAAGATGTAGCCCTGCGTTATAACCAAATAATTGAACACAAAATGGGGATTAAAATTACCGGCCCTAAACCCACCATCGAAGTAGGCACCACCGAACTTGGCCACATAAAACTAGAAGTCACCATCTTCTGCCCCACCGATCAAACCATGGAAATAGAACAAAAAATCACAGCGGACTTTTTTGCGCTTTGCCAAGGGGAACAAACGGAGAGTGTTTTGGCGGAGTAAGAATTACTTTGTTGGTGGGATTAGTTGTGAACTAGTCTATTTGCAGTGCTAACTGATAGTGCCGATTTCGCCCTGACGGCGATATACTTTTCTTTGCTGGCCAAAGAAAAATATACAAAAGAAAGGCCACCCCGCATCTTCTTTAATCCTGCGTTGCTCATTCACAAGGGCGTTGAAGTAACTCGCTACGCTCAAACAGACTTCAACTCTAATCCCTTGTTCATTTGCGCTACTCGGCGAAGATGATGGGGAAATATTCTGTTAGTTACTCAATCGATTTAGGCTTTTCAAGGCTCTGTTAGTTTAAAGCTCAATGGCTTAACAGTAGGCAAAGGCTCAAGGTGGGTGCTTTTCTATCCCTTCATTATCGCCGAGCAGCGCCGGTGACAAGCGGTGACGCCGAGCACTGTTTGAGCGCAGCGAGTTGCGCAGGCGCGCTTGGAACCAAGCCGCGCAGGATGAAGATAATGCAGGGCGAGCTTTCTTTTTGCTTCGTTTTTCTTTTCTCGCAAAAGAAAAATGACGTCGCCGCAGGCGAAAGCTTTTGCTCTTAGAGCCCACAAGCAATTAAGGCTCATTAAATGAATCCCAGTCGCAACCAATCAACATCTAACTAATTCTAATGCGCTACAGTCGGCTGCCCCACTACCGGAATTTTCCGCTTACCACGAGCAATCACCAAAAACGCCGCGGGCACAAAGAAATACGACAGCAAAGTCGTTAAGCCAGTACCGCCGGCGATAGCCACCGCAAACGGTGGCCAAAAGCCGCCACCAGATAGAATCAGCGGTAAAAAGCCGCCCACGGTGGTAATGGTGGTCGACATAATGTGCCGCGTACAACTCAACACCCCAGCAAAAATCGCCTCGGTATCGCCTTGGCAGGCCCGCTCGTCGGAGCGCAGCTCGGCGAGGATCACGATCGCGTCGTTAATCGCCAAACCAATTAAACCGAGCAGGCCAATAATTACCGTAAAGCCAAAGGGGTAGCCGCCCAAATAAACGCTTAACAAGCCCAAACCCGAAGCTTGAATGGCGGTAAGTACAATCACAAAGCTTAAACGGAAGGAGTTAAACGACAGCACCACCACCATCACTAGCAGTACTCCGATCACCCCCACGCTGGCCATTAGGTTATTTACCGCCGCATTACGCTCTGCGCCTTCACCACCAAACTCTAGGCTATAACCGGCTGGCATGGCCACTGGCTGTTCGGCAAGGCGCTCTCTAAAGGCATCCAGTACTGCACCGGGCAATACATCGGTACGTAAATAACCTTCAACCACGTTCACCCGGCGACCATTACGTCGCGGAATTTCACCGCGAGTGGGTAAAATTTCTAGCTGGGCCAGCGAAGACAAAGGAATATTACCCGCCAGTTGGCTACTTAAGGTTAAATCGCCTAAGTCACCCACTTCGCTACGCTGCCTGTCGGCTAGGCGGATCCGCACCGGCAAAGACTCACTGGCTTCCAATACCGTGCCGTTAACCCGCCCTTGCAAGTTCGCCTGTAATTGACTAGCCACTTGGGTCAGGCTCATGCCACTGAGCAAGGATTCATTCTCATCCACATTCAACCACACCTTAGGGGTGCCGGGTAACAAGGTGGCGCGAGTATGGGTCACATTAGGCAGCTCGGTTAAGATGCGCCGATATTCATCACCCAGCTCTTTCAATACATCCAAGTTAGGCCCATAGATGCGCAGCTCCACCGGCGCATTAAAGGGTGGGCCTTGCTCTAGTTTGCGTACCAGTACCTGAGCCTGCGGAAATTCTCGGTCAAACTCTTGCTGTAACTCTGGAATTAAACGGTTAGCCGCCTGGTAATCATCGGTAGTGACCATCGCTTGAGCATAGTTTTTCGCGCCCATTTGCCGAGGCATCAGGTTGTAATAGAAGGAAGGTGCATTATTGCCAACAAACCAGCTCACCGATTTAATGCCATCTTTGGCATACATGTGCTCGGTGAGTTGCTCGGTCACATCCTCAGTAGCGTAGATACTCGACTGCGGCGCGACATACACTTCTATCTGAAACATATCGCGATCTGAAGGCGGGAAAAACTGTTCGGTCATCTGCCCCACGCCATAAAAGCCCATCATCGGCAACAGCGATATCAATAACATAGAGGCCTTAGGGAAGCGCAAGCAAGTGCGTAATATGGCTTGAAACATTCGGCCTAACCAAGCAATGTCTAAACCTCGCTCATACCAATGGTCGCCACTCTCGTGAGAAGGCAAGAAGTGCCCCGAGAAACTGGCCACCAGGGTGTGAGAAATAATGTAAGAGCCCACTAAAGAAAAAATCACACTTAAGGCGATACCCACCACAAACTCACCGGTTGGCCCCGGCATTAATACGATGGGCAAGAAGGCCAGTACCGTGGTTAAGGTAGAGCCCAACAAGGGCAGCCATAAATGGGCGATGGCTTGCTTCACCGCCTGTAAGCCACTCAAACCCTGGCGTTTTTTCTGGCCGATGGTATCGGCCATAACAATGGCGTTATCCACCATAATGCCCAAAGCCACTACTAAACCCGTGACCGACATTTGATGGATCGGCGCGCCGTAGAAGTTCATGCAGCCCAGAGTAAACATTACCGTTAAGGGTAAGGACATCGCCACAATCAATGCCGAGCGCCAGCCCAGAGTGAGCAGCAATACCAGCACAATAATCACAAAACCCACCAGCACGTTATTTACCAGCTCACCCAAACGTTTAGCGGTGTAACTTTCTTGCTCAAAAATCACCTCGGCGCTGACATTGCTGGGCAGCTCCATACGAAATTCATCGAGGGCTTGAGTCAGCCAGGCGCTCCATTTATCTACTCGATACTCGGAGCGCATTCTCACTCCAAGCACTACCGCGGGTTCTCGCTCCACCGTGGCGAGTTGCTCTGGCGGGCTTTTGAGGGCGCGGCTCACCGTAGCAAAATCGCCCAAGCGATAAACGTAACCATTACTATCGCTAATTAGCGGAATTTCCCTGATCCGCTCTAGCGAATCCAGCTCGCCTCTTAGCTCCAACTGCATTTGGGTATTGCTATTAATCAATTCACCGGCGGTGACTTTGGCATCGGCGGCCGCAATCATCTGGGAGATTTGCTCGGTGGTCATACCCAGTGCGCCGGCCTGATAAGGGTCTAGCTCTACCAATATCTCTTCGCTGCCCTCACCTTGAATATCTACAAAATCGGTGCCGGGTACATTGCGCAGCAGGCTTTGCAACTCTTTGGCATAACGCCCCAATATGGCTAAGTCACTCTCGCCCGGGCCAGTCCAACGCAGCGCAATAATTGAGGTAAAGGCATAACCGCGCTCTTCATCTAGCAAGGGAGCAGAGCTACCGGCAGGCAGTTGCGGCGTGAGCTCGCCGACTAAGTCACGGATCCGTGCCCACACTGGCACCACATCCATCACATCATCTTTTAACTCGACCTGCAGCACCGAAAAGCCGGGGCGAGAAGAAGACTGCACCAGCTTTATCTCTGATAGCTTACGAATTTTGTTTTCAATAGGGTCGGTAATCAGCGACTCAACCCGCTCAGCAGAAGCCCCCGGGTATTGAGTAAAAATACTGGCAAAACGGCTGGTGATTTCTGGGTCTTCACTGCGCGGCAAGGTACCTATGGCACCTAAACCGGCCACCACAATCAGCACCATGAATAGCGCAATTAAGCGCGGATTTTTATAAAAAGCGGCAATCATCTAGTTTACTCCGCTTGGCTGCACATCGGGTTCCACTCGCTGCCCTGGCACATAGCGGTGTAACCCGGTGGCCACTATAGCCTCATTCTCGGCTAGCGCTCCACTCACAAACGCCTGCTGCTGGGTAGCATAGCGCACGCTCACATCGCGCCGTTCCAGTAAGAAAGTCCCATCACTTTGCTGCACAATAGCATAGACATTCCACAGCCCACGAACTCCGTCGATAATGGCGCTCACCGGGATCCAATACCCCGGTTCGTCAATAGTTTCCACCACATTTAGGTAGGCTAATTGGCCGCTCACTAAGTTGTCGTTTTCCGGCAGAGCAAAGCGTAATTGCACGGTACGCGTCTGCGGATCAACTTGGCCACCAGAGGCCACTAGCTTCACCGCGTAGTCCTGCTCGGCCACCGTGACCGACTTGGGGGCGACCAAATCAACATGCTCTAGCAAACGCACTGGCACCCCTACTTTCACCTCATTGGCGCCCTGCTGCACTACCGTAAGTACCGCTTGTGATGCGCCAACCACCGTGCCTTCCGAGACTGTTCTACGGTCAACAATGCCATTGTAAGGGGCGAGCAGGCTGGATTTTTCTATGCGGGTACGATTGGCCTTTATTGAGGCATCGATACGGGCTTTATTGGCCCACAAGGATTTTTGCTGAGCGACCAGTTCATCAAGACTCTGGGCTGAAGCATAACCTTCCTTCTTCAAGGATTTAACCCGCTTCAAATTAGCCTTTACTAGGGCGGCGTCGGCTGCCAGCTGCTGTAGCTGGGCTTGTAAATCGGTATATTCAATATCGAGCAGTTCGGTATCAAGCTGCATCAAGATCTCGCCTTGAGAAACATGATCGCCCTCATCAACGAAGATTTTCGATATTTTCCCTGCTAGTTCAAAGCCAATGTCGGCACGTTGCTTGGCCACCACCTGTCCCACAAACTGCCGCTCTACTTGATAACTTGAGCTTAAACTGGGCATAAATGCTTTTACCTGAGCTAGCTTCACGTCCGCCATATTCACCTCAGTTTCGGCATGGGCAACCGAAACGCCACTAAGCGAAGCCACAGCCAGCCAAGTAAGTAGCAGTGGCATTCTAGAAAAAGTGAGTGAAAATAATGACCTAAGCATCGTTAACGTCCATGTTATTAAACCAAAGAAAGCTTTACTCAGTGTAGGAAGAGCGCCCTTGAGTGTCTAGTGTTTAGCGACTTTATTGCAAAGGCGTAAGGGTAAAAAATATTTTGCCGCGAAATATAAAACACTAGTAGTCAAGAGCTGGGCAATAAGCTATAAATTGTTCAATATTTTGTAACAAGGACGCCTTAATGAGCACGCTTGCCTCACATCCTGATCATTCACTCTATTCCAACGCTAATACCTTTTTACGACAAGCACTTAATCACCAGCCGCAAAGCTCCGATGCCGATGTGGTGATTACCGGATTACCCTTTGATTTGGCTACCACCGGGCGCTCTGGTGCCCGCTTAGGCCCAGATGCAGTGCGCCGTGCCTCGGTAAACCTGGCTTGGGAAGAAAAGCGCTGGCCTTGGGACTTTAAATTATTAGAGCGTCTGAAACTGGTGGATGCCGGTGATTTGGTATTTGACTGTGGCGAACAGCAGCAATTTACCGAGCGTTTAGAAGCTTATGCCGATAGCTTACTTTCGGCAGGCAAAACCATGCTTAGCTTTGGTGGTGACCACTTTGTCACCCTGCCCTTGCTACGCGCTCATGCTAAGCATCATGGTAAAATGGCACTATTGCATTTTGACGCGCATACCGACACCTACAGTGCAGGCAGCCGTTATGACCATGGCACCATGTTTTACCACGCCCCCAAAGAAGGCTTAATTGACCCAAACCATTCGGTACAGGTAGGTATTCGCACCGACTATACCCGTGAAGGTCACCCCTTCACGGTGATTAATGCCGACCAAGCCAATAACCTCAGCATTGAGCAGGTGATAAGCCAAATTCGTCAGCAACTATCTGACTTACCGGTCTACCTCAGCTTTGATATTGACTGCCTAGACCCGGCCTATGCACCGGGCACCGGAACCCCCGTGGCTGGTGGCTTAAGCAGCAACCGAGTATTACAAATTTTACGCGGCTTAGTGGGTTTAAATATTGTTGGTATGGATGTGGTGGAAGTTTCACCTAGCTACGATCAAAGCGATATCACCGCGCTGGCAGCGGCCACCATTGGTTTAGAAATGCTACATCTGCTGGCTGTCAACAAGGGCTAACAGCAAATTCAAGACCCGCCTCGGCGCAGCGCTTACGGAGCCACTATACTTAAGTAGTGAGTGGATTCACTAGGCTTGTATAGCTGGTCAATCGCAGCATAGGGGGGCGCATGAGTGATTGTAGTTTACTGCCCAAGGGCACCGATTTAATCCGGGCGGTGAAGTATATCGGCGAGCACCACTGTCATGATGCTCGCTCCTTGAACGAGGTGGCTTTTCGTTTCGACTTAAATCCGCTCGATCAACAGTTCATTCTTGAACACTTCATCGAACAGCCCGAATCAAAACCACCCGCCAAGTAGGTGCTTAGCTTAAGTCAATCCAAGTGGATTTAAGCTCGGTGTACTTCTCTAGAGCGTGCAATGACTTGTCACGACCATTACCCGACTGTTTAAAGCCACCAAAGGGCATGGTCATATCACCACCATCCCAGTTATTTACAAATACCGTACCGGCACGTAGTGCGCGAGAAGTTTTCACCGCTGTATTGATGTCGGCGGTCCATACCCCGGCGGCTAAGCCGTATTCGGTATCATTGGCCAGCGCAATGCCCTGCTCTAGTTCGTCAAAGACTTGCACCACTAATACAGGGCCAAAGATTTCCTGCTTAACGATGTCCAAGCTGGCATCCACATCATCAAAAATAGTCGGTTGAATGTAGTAACCACCGGTTTCGCTGAGCACCTGCTCACCACCACACACCAGCTTAGCGCCTTGCGCTTTAGCCCCTTCAATAAAGCCTAATACCCGTTGCATTTGCATTTCATCTACCATGGCACCCATGCTGGTATTCGGATCAAGCGGATTACCCGGTTGCCATTGCTCAACCAGTGCTAACATCTTGTCTAGCAGTTGGCGGTGAATGCTGCGATGCACAATTAACCGTGAGCCAGCAGTACACACTTCGCCCTGATTATAGAAAATCGCCGCCACTGCGGTTGCGGCAGCCTTATCTAAGTCGGCCACATCGGCGCAAACCAAGTTGGGGCTTTTACCACCACATTCCATGAAGGCACGCTTTAAGTTTGATTGACCAGAAAATTCCACCAATTTTTTACCTACTGCAGTAGAGCCAGTGAAGGTAATACAGTCTACGTCCATGTGCAGCGCTAAGGCTTGCCCAGCGGTATGGCCGTAGCCCGGAAGCACATTAAATACGCCATCGGGAATACCCGCCAGTTTGGCCAATTTAGCCAAATACAGGGCGGTTAACGGGGATTTCTCAGATGGCTTTAAAATGACCGAGTTACCGGTGGCCAAGGCCGGACCAATCTTCCAACTGGTCATCACTAGAGGGAAGTTCCATGGCACAATGGCCGCTACCACACCTAGAGCTTCGCGAGTCACTAAAGCCAAGGCTTCGCTGGTGACTGGCGCCACTTCGTCGTAAATTTTATCAATCGCTTCGGCATTCCACGCAATACAACGCGCAGTGGCGGGCGCATCATAAGACATCGCATCGCCGATGGGCTTACCCATGTCTAAGCTTTCCAACAGGGCCAATTGCTCTTGATGCTGTTCAATAACTGCGGCAAAGTTCTGCAAAATCGCTTTACGCTCAGCTGGCGCTTTGTTGGACCAAACTCCACTAGTAAAAGCTTTACGAGCCGCGCTAACGGCGAGTTCTACGTCGGCACTATCACATTCTGCTACGCTCGCCAGCAACTGCCCTGTCGCTGGGTTAATGCTGTCGAAGGTATTACCCGACTGAGCATCAACAAATTCACCATTGATAAATGCTTTACAAGGAAAGCTTAAATCTGCCGCTTTATCCTGCCAATATTGTAAATCGTGCTGAACCATGTTCCCTCCGGATGAGCTATGATCTGTTATGTAATAATTAACAACGCTACACAAATATAATTTATTAATCCACACTTGATACAATTTATTTAACAGTTTATGGTTTTAAGCCTTGTTATCGTTTGGAAGTTATCATGCAAATCGCGCTCTTAAATTGTGACAAAGTAGATCAGCAACTAGCTGAAAAATATGGTGAATATACTGACATGTTTATTCATCATTTAGCCTTGCAAGATGCCACCCTAGAATTCGAAGTGTTCAATGTACTAAACAATGAACTCCCTAAACTCAATCAATTCGATGGTTTTCTTATTACCGGCAGCCGCCATAATGCCTACGATCAGCAGCCGTGGATTTTGCAATTAATGGCTTGGATCCAGCAATGCGAGCAATTGCAGCGCCCCTTGGCAGGCATTTGTTTTGGTCATCAGATCATTGCGCGCGCACTGGGCGGAAAGGTGGAAAAATCCAGCAAGGGTTGGGGCTTGGGCGTGGCCACTAATCGGCTAATAAAGGCGCCTTCTTGGGCCAAAGTCGATGAACCGCTAAGCGAGCTGAAAATTTACGTGAGCCATCAAGATCAGGTGACCGAATTACCCGAGCAAGCCGAGCTATTGGCCAGTAGTGAGTTTTGTCCCAACTTTATGTTTCAGATAGACAGTAATATTTTTGCCATTCAAGGCCATCCAGAGTTTGAACGGGGTTATAGCGAGGCGCTGATTGATAAGCGGCAAATGATCCTTTCGCCGACTCAGTTCGTTTTGGCCAAAGCTAGCTTAAAATATCCAGTGGATGCCAGCTTAGTCTTTTCATGGATTTTGCAGCTTTACCAACAAGCGACGAAGCGCTAACAAAGTAACTGTAAATTAAAGTAAAAGCCCAAGCAAAAACTCGACATATTAAGCCAAGCAACGTTAAATAATACGCTTAGGAAATTAACAGTAGGATATGGAATGCGCTTGGCTGATTGGGCTTGGATAACCTTGTTACTGGTAGGCTTGTCTGCTTGTAGCCGTAATTCCACCCCCGCTCATACCCTCGATACCGAGCTAGCGGCTAATTCTTGGAGCAGCCAATATCAGCAAGGTGAATTTGCCAATCAAGGTTTTGAACAGGCGCTTCCGGCTCAGCTACAAGCGCTAATCAAAGAAGCCTTGAGCGCTAACCCGCAGTTGCAACAACAAGGCTTCGCGCTTGACCAACAACTCTATCAAATTCAAATTCAAAACAGCCAATCTTGGCCCAATATTAACGCCTTTCTCAGTGGCCAACGTAGTGGCAACGATGCCGCCAGCAGCAGTCAGTTTAGAGTGGGCTTGGAGTTTAGTTGGGAATTAGACTGGCTGGGCAAACTCGACGCCCAACAGCAGGCGGCTATTCTGGACGCCAAGGTGAGTTTTGAACAATGGCAACAGGCACAAATCCGCCTCGCCGCCAACACCGCCCAGCAATGGTATAACGTCATCGCTGCCGAGCAACAGCGCCAGCTGATTGCCGAACGTTATAAAAACCTGAAAGCCAACCTACAAATAATTGAAGAGAGCTACCAAAGTGGCATTAATAGCGCCCTCGATGTCTATTTGGCACGAGCCGATTTAAGTGCGGCAAGGGCTCGACTCAACTCTCGCAGCAGCGAACTCATCCAAGCCAAGCGACAGCTTGAGCTGCTATTGGGACGTTACCCCAGCGGACAAATCAGTGTACAAGGGCAATTGGATACGCCACTAGCCGCCTTGCCTGCTGGCCTACCCTCAGAATTATTACAACGCCGCCACGACATAAAAGCTGCCCAATACCAATTGGCGGCAGCCGATTTACGGGTTTACGCCGCCTATCGCGACCGTTTCCCCAGCCTCTCTTTAAGTGGCAGTGGCGGAGGCCAAAGTAATCAGCTCAATCAACTGTTGAATGGTAATTCTTTAATTTGGTCCGTATTTGCCGGCATCGGCGCGCCGCTCTTCGATGCCGCGCGACGGGAAAACATTCAACAGCAACGCTACGCCGAGGCGCAAAGCCTAAATGCGAATTATGTGGATACCGTGCTCGCCAGCTTCGCCGAAGTGGAACAAGCACTGCAACTTGAGCCCAGTTTACGCCATAACGCCGAACTATTAGCCAGCGCCGCCGAAGACTCCAAACAGGCCGAGCGGCTGGCCTTTGAAAACTATTTGGCTGGTCTGAATGAATACGTCACCGTATTAGAATCACAGCGGCGGGCCTTTGACGCGCAAAGCAGTGCCATTACTGCCTTAAACTCACAACTACAAAATAGAATTGAGCTCTATTTGGCGCTAGGTGGCGGCCTACAACACGCTCAAACTAGCCGCGAGGCCTTTGCCTCCGAGCCATTATTTGATTAGGGAACCAGCTGCTCATGGCCAAACTCATTCGACTTAGTCTTCCACTATTAGTACTGGCTATCGCCCTACTGGCGGCGCGTTATATCAGCAATAACAAGCCCGAAGTGCAGCTTCGCCCCCCGAACAACTGGCTAAGTTATCGGTAGAAGTGATGCCGCTGCGTTTGCAAAACTACCAAGCCAGTGTCAGCTCCTATGGCAGTATTCAAGCCCATACCGAGACCAAGCTAATTGCTCAGATTGCTGGCACCATCACCTATGTTTCGGAAAACTTTCGCGAAGGCGCCTTCTTTGAAAAGGGCGAAGTCTTAGTCAAAATTGATCCACGCGACTATCAAAATGCCATTACCATTGCCGAAGCCGAACTACAAACCAGCCAATTGGAGCTCGCCGAAGAACAAGCCAAGGTGACGCAAGCCTTGCGCGATTGGGAGCGCTTGGGCAAGGGCCAAGCCCCTAACGATTTAGTCCTGCGCAAACCGCAACTGGCCGCCAAGCAAGCCGCGGTGAACTCGGCTAAAGCCAAGCTTAGCCGCGCCAAGCTAGACTTAGAACGCAGCGTAATTCGCGCGCCCTACGCCGGCCGAGTTTTAGACAAACAAGTGGAATTGGGCGAATACTTGAGCAGCGGTAAAACCTTGGCCAGTAGCTATGCCATCGACTACCTAGAAGTACGCCTACCGATTAGCTTGCAGCAGCAAACCGTGCTTGCCATTCCAGAGAACTTTCGCCAAAGCCAAGCCAGTCAGCCGCCGCCTTTAGTTGAGCTCACTAGCAGTTACGGTAGCGAGCAATATCAATGGCAAGCCAAGCTGGTGCGCAGTGAAGCTGCGCTGGATGCTGCCAGCCGCCAGCTCTATGTAGTGGCGCAAATAGACGACCCCTATGGCCCCAGCAACGAAACCAAACCAGCGCTTAAAATAGGCCAATTTGTTCGCGCCGACATCCAAGGCAAACAGCTTAGCCAAGTGTTTGTTATTCCGCGCAGCGCCCTCTATAGCGACCAGCAAGTGGTGATTTTGCAAGACGGCTTACTGCAACGTAAAACCGTTCACATAGTTTGGCAAGATGCCGACAATTTCGTCATCGATAGTGGTGTTGAAGCCGGCCAATATCTGGTCACCACTCCATTGGGTCGAGTGATTAGCGGCACCCCAGCAGAAGCAACGGAGCAAGCTAATGAGCAGCTGTAAGCAACTCAGCTTGGCCTTATTCTGCTCGCCAATAGGAGTAAGCTAATGCACGGTTTAATTGCTTGGTTTACCCGTAACCATGTGGCGGCTAACTTACTGATGGTGCTGATAGTTGGCCTTGGTTTATATTCCGCCAAGTTTCGCCTGCCGCTAGAGGTATTTCCCGAATTTGAATTAGACATGGTGAATGTCAGCATTGCCCTACCCGGTGCCAGCCCCGAGGAAAGCGAGGAAAGCTTAGCCATTCGCATCGAAGAAGCCATCAGCGATATCGAAGGCATCGAGCAAATCACCTCAATATCGCAAGAAGGCGCAGCCCGAGTCAGCGCCGAAATTAACTCCCGCTACGATACTCGTGATGTGATGAGCGACATCAAATCACGCATCGACGCCATTAATACCTTTCCCAGTGACGCCGAACGCCCGGTGGTAAGCCTCAGTCAATTTAAACGCGAAACCATCACCGTTGCGGTATCCGGCGAGCTAGCCGCAAAAGAACTGCGTTTGGTGGCCGAAAGCGTTCGCGATGAGTTATTACAACTGCCGGAACTAAGCCAAGTAGAACTGGACTCGGTGGCACCCTACGAAATATCCATCGAAATATCGGAGCAAAAGCTACGTGAATACGGTTTAGAGCTGAGCCAAGTAGCGCAAATTATTCGCCAAGCCTCGCTAGACTTATCAGCCGGTTCGGTGAAAACCCAAGGCGGTGAAATCTTATTGCGCACCAAGGGTCAGGCCTATTTAGGTGATGAGTTTGCTGATCTATTAATTATTAGCCGAGCCGACGGCACACGGATCCGCCTGTCTGAAATTGCCAATATCGTCGATGGTTTTGAAGAAACCCCCATCATTAATCGCTTTAATAAAAAGCCCGCGGTGATGATTGAGGTTTATCGAGTGGGTGACCAAAGTGCCATCGACATCTCCGATGCGGTGAAACAATTCATTCAAGATAAACAGCCTTATTTGCCGCAAGGTGTCAGCTTAAACTATTGGCGTGACAGCTCCAAAATTGTCAAAGCGCGGCTAAATACCCTAAAAAACAGTGCTATTCAGGGCAGCATTTTGGTGGCCTTATTGCTGGCGCTATTCCTACGCCCCGCCATAGCGCTATGGGTGTGTATCGGCATACCAATTAGTTTCATGGGTGGCTTGCTAGTGATGCCGGCCGTGGATGTGACGATTAATATTATCTCACTGTTTGCCTTCATCATGGTGCTGGGGATCTTGGTCGACGATGCCATTGTTACCAGTGAGAATATTTATACCCACCTAAAGGCTGGAGAGAAACCGCTTAGCGCAGCGATTAAAGGCACTCAAGAAGTGGCGGTGCCGGTGACCTTTGGGGTATTAACCACGGTTGCGGCATTTTTACCGCTGATGATGATTGGCGGCGTGCGCGGAGAAATTTTTGCGCAAATTCCCTTAATTGTTATTCCGGTATTGTTGTTCTCCTTGGTGGAATCAAAACTGATTTTGCCCGCCCACTTAAAACACATTAAGCCGCCCAGCAAACAAGCTGGACGCTTCACCCGTTGGCAAAATAGCTTCGCCAATGGGTTTGAAAGTGCCATTTTAAAGTTTTACCAACCGGCATTAAAACAGGCACTCGCCCACCGCATTACCACCGCAGCCATCGCTGTTGGAGTTTTCATTGTGGTGCTGTCTCTGGCCACCTCGGGATGGATCCGTTTTGTCTTTTTCCCGAGAGTACCCAGTGAGACGGCCCGTGCTAGCCTAGTCATGCCAGCGGGCACGGCATTCAGCATTACCGACAACTATGTAAACCGGATTCTTGATGCAGCCCTTACTCTGCAGCAAAAATACCGAGACCCAGACACTGGCGACAGTATCATTCTCAATATTCTAGCCACCAGTGGCTCCGGCGGCGGTAGCGGCAGTGGTCAAAGTAACCAAGGCCGAGTGGTATTTGAAATTGAGCCACCTGAAACCCGCAGCTTAGAGATTAGCAGTACCGAATTAGTACGCGAATGGCGCCAGCTGATCGGTAATTTACCGGGTACTGAAAGCCTCAGCTTTCGCGCCGAAATGGGCCGCGGAGGCTCGCCTTTAGACATTCAATTTAGTAGTAACGATTTTGCCGCGATGGCGCAATTGGCAGACTTAACCAAGCAAAAGCTGCAGCAATATCCAGCCATTTTCGACGTTGAAGACAGCTTGGCAGACGGCAAAGTTGAACTGCAACTCAATATTAAACCTCAAGCCCAGGCTTTGGGCTTAACTTTAAATGACCTGGCCCAGCAGGTAAGAAGCGCCTTTTTTGGTTATCAAGTGCAACGCATTCAGCGCGGCCGCGAAGATGTGAAGGTGTATGTACGCTATCCTGCTAGTGAGCGCCAATCACAATACAATTTAACCAATATGTTAATTCGAACTCCCGATGGCGCTGAATTACCCTTCAGTGAAGTCGCTACGGTGCAAGCCTCGCAAAGCCCCGCCACCATTACTCGTATTGACCGCCTACGCACCCAAAATATTCGCGCCGACGTGAACAAACAGCAGGCCAATATTGAAGTCATTAAAGCGGATTTACAGCAATGGCTGCAGCAGCGCATGGTGGCCTTTCCTCAGGTGAGTTTTAGCTTAGAAGGGGAAGCCAAAGAGCAACGCGAATCCTTTGCCAGCCTAGGCGTTGGCCTGTTGTTCGTACTGTTCGTGATTTATGCCCTATTAGCCATTCCCTTTGCCTCCTACTGGCAACCCATAGTTGTGATGTCTACTATTCCTTTTGGGGTGGTGGGTGCCATCTTGGGTCACATGATCATGGGCATGCCTTTAACCATTATGAGTATGATGGGCATGCTGGCGCTTACCGGGGTGGTGGTAAATGACAGCTTAGTCCTAGTGGACTATATCAACCGGCAACGACGTAAGGGCGTGGACATTATGGTGGCGGTGGCCTGTGCTGGGGTGGCACGTTTTCGGGCGGTAATTCTCACCTCTCTCACCACCTTTGCCGGTTTGATGCCGCTGATTTTTGAAAAGAGTACCCAAGCCCAATTTTTAATTCCAATGGCCATCTCGCTGGGCTTTGGCATCATCTTCGCCACCCTGATTACGCTCTTGGTGGTGCCAGTAAACTACCTGCTACTAAATGATGCTCAGCAAGCCTTGATCGCTTTTAAACGCTGGTGGTTAGCTGCTTTTAAAAAGCCGACTCGCCCATAAAAAAGGCCCCTTAGGGGCCTTTAATATCAAAAGCTTGGCCTATTACACCATGCTATGGCTTACCATTTGTTCGCCTTGCTCTATCGCCTCTTCGATGTAACTTTGCGCCTTGGTTTTATCTACCCCAGCCAGCTGACATAGCGGCTCGGGCAAATTATTGGCCACCATTTCGGCACTCAAATTGGCATTTAAGGCATGGTGAGCAAAAATGGCCAGGCGGATCAGCACCGCAGGGCGGGATACTTCTTCATAATCCATAGGGTTAAGCTGCTGCTCAATGGCGTCGGTAATCACCGGAGAAAAATTCCAACGGCGAGCCAATTCTCCCCCAATTTGCGCATAATCTAAACCCAGTGTTTGACGTTGCGCCGAAACCCGAGTCTCGCCACTTTCTAAACACAGCTCAATTAGACCGGCCTCTTCAGGCGTGGCACTAACGATCAGTAGTTCACCGAAGTTATGCAACATGCCGCAGGTAAATGCCGTATCGGGCTCTATGTCACTGCACTTGGCCAAGGCTTGGGCCAATAAGGCCACGTGAATAGCCTGTCCCCAGAACTGTTGTTGGTCAAAATTTTTGCTAGGCATCATGCCATTTAAACCGGCGGCCACCACCAGCGAGCGCACCCGTTTTAAGCCAAGCCGAATAGCCGCTGCTTCAATCGAGTCAATTTGCTTCACACCACGAAAAGCAGCCGAGTTAGCCATTTTCAATACGTTTGCGCCTAGCGACTGGTCAGTTGATAGCTTCTTGCCCAGTTGATGCAAGTCGACATTCTCGTCATTAATGCTGGTTAGCAACTCCTGCATAATTTGCGGCATCACTGGCAGTTTTTTAACCTGCTGGAAAAAGGCTTCCAGTTCCATGACTTACTCCCTAGAAAAAGATAGTGAACCATAAACATTGGCTCTTATCGCTTTATCATCGCCTTGAATGGTAGTTTAGCTTAAGCAATAAACTGCGCTTGAATTGATGATTTGAGACGAATAAATATTAAGAATAGTTTGACCTGATAGCCATCGAAAATACAGTAAACAACGCACAAAACGGCAGGAAAGATAAAATATTAGAGGCCTTAAAGTGTAAGCTTATATGAACAAGGGTAAAAGCAAATAAACTTACAAATCAGCACATTAAATTATAGGCTTTATCACTAAGCAGAGGCTTACCTAGCCCTAAGCTTGCATTTATGCAACAAAATGAGCTGGAACTTCACCACTTAATACCAATTCACGTAACTGGTTAGCGCTCACCTGGAACCAAGCAAATTGGCGCAGATGCTCGTCTTCAGACATGCCAATGGTTCCCGCCATGAAATTTCTAGTGAGGCCATACAAGTAAACACAAGCACTGGTTATCGCTTGGTCGTCCCATTGACTACCATTGTCAATGAATGAACGTTTCATTCTTGACACTATGATGCTGCGGTTCCAATTTTCCAGTGCTTTAAAATCTTTATCATGGGTAAACAGCTCATGAAAGCTAACCAACATGACCTCTGTTTCGGGCAAGGCTCGCAATTTAATTTGGGCACTGTCTTTGTATTGAAGAATATTGCCAACTTGCTGTTGGAAGTCTTGCTCTACTACCACCTGCTGGACTTTAATAAACCAACGGTGCGCCAAAGCAAAGAAAATCGCCTCTTTGTTTTTGAAAAAGCGATACAGGGAAGCAATATCGATTTCAGCATATTTAGCAATCAAGTTGGTATTGACCGAAGCCATGCCTTGCTCTTGAATCAAACATAGGGTGCTATCTAGAATATGCTCAACTAGTCGTCTGGTGCGAGCTTGGCTGGGTTGTTTACGCATAGCCAAATGCTCAGGTACGACATAGTTTTCCATAAATAACCCTCGTTGCTCATCAATTCCAATTAGATAAACTGATAAAATCAATATTTATTACTGCTATCATTGTGATAACACAGCAGCTTATACTCTACCTTTTGCAACTTCACAACTATATCGCCGTACATCTGTGTATAAGATTTGTAAAGAAAGGAAACTTAGCCCTCGACAATGGCTCTAGTTATGCAACAATTAAAGTCAATTTGACTTGTTAGTCAAAACTTGTAATTAGTTATTCATGGAGACGAACTTGGACCGCTCGGCCGAAGATTTAGTAACTTGGTTTCGCCAGTCTGCCCCTTATATTAATGCCCACCGAGGAAAAACTTTCGTAGTCATGCTCAGTGGTGAGGCCAGTAGCAGCGATAACTTTACCAACATTATTCAAGATATTGCTTTGCTGAAAACCCTAGGCGTAAAAATCGTCTTGGTGTGTGGCGCCAGGCCACAAATTGACAGCCTGATTGCAGCCCATCAACACAGTTGTCTTTTCGCCGGTGAACAACGCATTACCGATGAGCGCAGCCTGAACATCATCAAACAGGCGGTTGGCCAAATTCAAATGGATATCGAAGCTCAGCTGTCTATGGGCTTAGTTAACTCTCCACTGCATCAAGCCCATATTAACGTTGTGCGCGGTAATTTTGTGGTGGCTCAACCAATAGGTGTGGAAGACGGTATCGATTTTCTACATACCGGTAAAGTACGTCGGATTAACCACCAAAGTATTAAGCGTCAGCTTGAGCATGGCGAGATTGTTATGGTCTCGCCTCTTGGCGTATCAGTGACCGGCGAGCTATTTAATATCTGCTCGGAAGACATCACCACTGAAATCGCCGTTTCCCTAAAAGCCGACAAGGTTATCTATTTTTGTCCAGAGCAAGGGATCCATGATGACGCAGGCCACTTAGTGAGTGAGTTGCTGCCGGATACGGCTCATCAGTTAATGGCCTCGGAAGCATTTTTAAAACATACCGATAAAGATACGCTGCGATATCTACGAGCTGCCATTGAATGTAGCGACCGCGGCATTGAGCGCTGCCACCTTGTCAGCTATCAACAAGACGGCGCTTTACTCAAAGAACTTTATACTCGCGATGGCAGCGGCACCCAACTGGTACAATACAGTTACGAGCGGATCCGCGAAGCGCGTTTAGATGATATTAACGGCATTATCGAATTAATACGCCCCTTAGAAGAGCAAGGCATACTCGTTCGCCGCTCGCGTGAGTTACTAGAAATGGAAATCGACCGTTTCACCATTGTTGAACGAGACGGCATGATCATTGGCTGTGCCGCCCTGTATACCTTTAACAAAGAAAACATGGGCGAGTTGGCTTGCTTAGTTAGCCACCCTCAATATCGCCAAGCCAGCCGTGGCGATAGACTATTACAGGCCATTATTAAACGTGCTAAACAACAGGGCTTAAGTAAGCTGTTTGTGCTTACCACCAAAAGTATTCACTGGTTTAGAGAGCGTGGTTTTGCCTTAGCCAACTTCGAAGATCTACCTACCGAAAAACAAGCAATTTACAACTTGCAGCGGCGCTCAAAGATCCTCTTTATCAACATTGCTTAAAAAAAAACCAGCTCACAAGGAGCTGGAAAGCGACAAACATAAGAAAATAAGGAAGCGCACGCTAAGCTAGTGCTTAGCGTGCAGGGTAGTGCTTAGAAGTCGTAACGTGCGGCAAAGTGGAATTCATCTTTGGCATCATCAATTTGATTCATTTGATAAGCAGCCACAATGCGTAGTTGTTTAGTTAAGTTATAACGACCTTCGATAGTGTAGTAGTCTACTTTATCGAATTTAGCGCCATCGTTTGGCTCTAACTCAGCTTTGTTCCACATCGCTTGAGCGCGGAAGTTTTTAGTAAACTTGTAGCCCACTACCATTTCGTAACCAGTGTGGTCACCTTGGCTATCTGCGCGGTGCTGTTTAAAGCCTTTGTTGTTAGTTCCTGTAGCGTAGTTAGCTGCAGCGTATACACCGTTAGCGTCGTAATTCACACCGAAGATAGCCATTTTGCTGTCGTCAATACCGTCAGCATTATTCGCTACGTTATAACCAGCACCTAAACCAAAACCGAAGTCAAAGGTGTAGGCCACAGCAATGCCGTAGGCTGAGTTATCTTGGCTAACGCCATCTTCTTTTTCATTGTCGTTAAACTTGTAAGATACATGCACGTCTACGCCACTGAATTCACCAGCGTATTTCAACACGTTGTCAGAACGGCCAATGCCTTCTTCGCGGCTAGAGCTAATACCTAGAGCGCTGTTACCGTAAGGGCTAACGTAGCTGCTATCGGTCCAGTCGGCGATTAATTCTAGAGCACCGTAGTTACGGCCAAAGGTAAACTCACCGTAGTTGCCGCCAAAACCAGCATAGGCTAAACGCGTTTTGGTTTTAGAAGCGTCGTCACCTTCATCATTGTTTTCTAGTTGCAACTCATAACGCGCCAAAGCGTAATTGGTTTCGTCAATGTTTGACTTAACTTTAGCGCCAAAACGTACGTATTGGTCAGAACCGAAGTTATCAGAACGACCTTCATCATCGCCGGCAGTATAACCAGCGTATACGCGACCATATAGATCAACCGAGTGTTTATCATCTTTATAGACTTTGGCAGCCTGAACAGAACCAGAAGCCGCAGCGATAGCTAAGGCGATAATAGTAAGCTTTTTCATTTTAATCCCTAAAATTATGTGAACCAACTCAACAAAAGTTGAGCGAAATCTTAGGGGTAATAAATGACAATTAGGTGACTGAAAAATTAAAGATAAATGACAGAGGAACTTTAGCGCAAGGCGCCAAGTGACTAATATTTAAACAACTATTAGCATGAGTTAGTTTATAAAATAGCTTAAACCCCTTGCTAACCGCGGTGAAAACTAACCATAGAAGACAACATCTAAGCCGCCAGCACAAGCTAGTGAGGCTCACAAATCCGTTCCGATGAGAGCTTGGCTAGTGCGGCTCAGCCATATAAGGGAATATACTTTGTACAACGAACTCCCGATAAAAACCTAAACTGAATTTATCGGGAGATGCACCCGGTGATTTAGAATGCTTTAAACTGATTACTTATCACATCATAGTGATAACCAATACTTTCTAAACGACGAGCGAGCGAGCGCTCTTCAAAACCAAAAGTAAGCGCCAAATCTTCCAAACTATCGCATTCTAAGCGTAGTTTCTCGTTAACTATCCCCAATAAGATGTTGGCATCAAGATTTAACATGTAGCTAGCATCCATTACGCACTCCCCTGTTCAATTAAGGCTTCGTGGTAATTTCAGCTTAGTTAAAGTTTTAATAATTTTGTAGCCGCGAGCTCTAGCAAAACGTTAATTTTTTTTCGCATCTCTCTCAAAACAAAAAAGCTTGGTAAATACCAAGCTTTTTTTATCGATAGATTAATTTTAGAAATCAAACTGTTCGCGCATTAGTGCTTCATACTCAGTACAACCACCCACGTGTTTTTCATCAACAAAGATCTGCGGTACCGTCTCAACCGGTTTACCCACAGTTTTTTCCAAATCAGCTTTAGAAATACCTTCGGCATGAATATCCACATAACGGTAGTTATAATCCTCGTGCGCTTCGCTTAGCTGTTCTGCAATCTGTTTAGCACGAACACAAAAAGGACAACCAGGACGACCAAAAATTACTGCAAACATAGTTAAACTCCAAGGAAACAAGATTTGCCTATACTATACCGACTAAATGCAATATAAAAAAATTGAATATTTCGTTGTAAGTAATAGGTCATAACTATTAATCAAAATAGCGGTTAGCCGTCAATCTTGCCCTTGTAACAAACTGAGCAAACGCGCTTTAAACTGCTCAGCAAATTCGCGTCGCATGCTCTGGCTGACGATGGGTTCAACACAATTGACGGTAACCGTTAAGCCCTCCGCCAGCGTCTGAGTACCCAACCAAAAAATGGAACCCATAAGGTGCTGAGCAGCGGTAAAGTAATATTGCTGAGCCTCTAAGCCTTGTTCTCGTGAAGCCGCAAACAAGTGCTCAATATTGCCCAAATTAGACAGATGAATACAATTAAAACGCCCGGCCACGAGTTGCATATCTTGCTCCGTACGAGAAGCTTGTTGCCGCCACCAATCATCATTGCACGAGATAAGGTGCAACCCCGTCGCTACCTGCTGTTGATATAAATGGTGGATCCGCTTAGCCCGCTGCCAAAAATCGTCATCATCAAAGCAAGCCACATTAAAAGAAAACATCGACACGTAACAAGCCAACTCTTGCTCGTCAACGGCTGGCTCGATAATTGGCCGTAGATTAGCATTCCCTCCCGCACTCACCGAATCAGTTGGGATTTTAGCTAACGCTAAAGCGGTTTCTATAGCTACAGCGTAAAGCAATATAGTTAAACTCAATTGATGAGCGCGCGCCAACTTAAGCAGCGCGCTGGTTTGGGCCGCTTCAAAACTAATGAGTTGTAATTTGTTACGAGACTTTAGGCTCACTTCACTTTGTACCAACCACGCCTTAGCTTGTTTGCTAGAGAGGGGGGCGCAAAAAGGGCTGCCACCCTGCGGAGGCATTTGATGATTCAACGCTTGATGAACGCTAGGCCGTAGCGCTAAACGCTTCGGCTGAATGGCGACTTTCTGTAATAATTGCTGGTGGTAACTTAACCATTCAGCCAGCAAGGCGGAAGCCGAGAGGCCATCACAAATGCAATGATGAAGACTAATGATTAAAGCTGATTGCTCCGCCCCAACTAACAAACGAACTCGCCACAACGGCCCTCCCACCAACAAAGGCTGATTGCTTTGCTGCTCCATGAGTTCAGCCAAACTTGGCTGAAATGCTTGCGACTCAAGGTAATCAACCTTCAACTCAAGCGGAGCGGAACAGTTTTGCCAACGCCAGTGCTGTGCATCGCCTTGTAAACAGAGGCTCAAAAAGGGATGTCTGGCTAACAATAGTTGATGAATCTGCGGCGCTAAATCTGCATTAAGTCTGCCTTTTACCACTACCGCATTCACCACCAACATTGCCCCACTGCTGGTTAAACTGGCAAATAAAGACTCCGTATGGCCTAAAGCTCTAATCGTCATCAGGGCTCCTTATGTCAGAAAAATTGTTATAAATTCAGCGTACTATCTTTACACAGCTAGTGGCTTCACTTTCATAACCTGGATCACCATAGCTAACATTAAACACAGCCCCATCACCGTAAATATGATCGCCATTCCATTTGTGCTCGGCAACAAGATACTGGTTAGCAAGCCAACAGCTAGCGCGGTTAAAGTCATTTGGCTAGTACCACTTAAGGCCGAGACCGTACCCGCTTGCGATGAAAACTGCGCAAACAAGCCAGATTGCGAGATAGGATAAATACTGCCAACGCTAGCGCTAATCAAGCTCATAGCAAATATGACCCACGATAGCTCATTCCCTTTAAGCAACAGTATTAAGGTGGCGATAAAAGGCAAAGTAGATGCCAAGGCTAAGACCTGCAATTCTGACCAGCGGCCATTATAGCGCCGAGTGAAGGCGCTACCTAAGGCCAAGCCCGGCGCTGGAATAATCATCACCAAGCCATAACTATCGGCGCTTAAGCCAAAGTCGTGCTGCAATACAAAAGGCGCGCTGCTAATCATATACATCAAGCCGATACTGGCGATCCAGGCTAAGCAAGAGTAGGCGATAAAATGTGGATTCAACGCCAACTCAAGATAGTTACGCATGACGCGTTTAAATTGCAAATGTGGCCCCGGCTTGGTTTGTGTCTCAGGTAAGTATTTAGCCGCTGTCATCATGACGATGCTCACCACTGCACCAATGATGAAAAATATATAATGCCAGCCCCAATAGGCGGTAACGACGCCGCCCACCACCGGGCCAACCACTGGTATAACCGAGGCAGCCATTCCCAACCAAGCAAAGCCATGTTTTAACCCTAGGCCGCGATAGCTGTCACTAATGAGGCAGCGCGCGAGTATTTGGTTACTGCCAGCCCCCAAACCTTGAATTAACACGCCCAACATTAATAGATTAAGGCTATTTAGGCCGAAAAAAGTCAGCAAATTGCCGCTTAAGAAAATACTTTGACCACACCAAAATACTCGGCGTCTGCCAAAGCTATCGGCTAAGGGTCCATAAACCAGCTGTGATAAACCCAAGCCAAGAATGAAACACAGAATCAAGCTCTGAGCTAAGTGCTCTTCTACCGCAAAATGCACCGCCATCTGCGGTAAGGCCGGAGCGAGTAAACCATTGGTTAACTGAGAACAGGCCATAAAAGCAATTGAAAAAAACAAGGGAAGGCGTGCTGCACTCACTCATAAACTCCTTAACTAATATAAAAACCCCGCAAACTGCTGCAAAAAACACCTCGAAAGGTCAACAGGCCCCAAACACAGCAATTGTAAATAAAAGTCAGAAGCGGATAATCATTCAATAAAGACACGGTTTATTTCCCACAGAGAAACAATAAACAGAGAGCAAGGTATGGATTGGCTAAACGTAGTGAAAACCTATGTTGCAGTTGTAGAAAGCAATAGCTTTGTTGTTGCTGCAGAGCGGATTGGCATCACCACCTCGTCTTGCAGCAAACGTATTTCTTGGTTGGAAGCGCAGTTACACTGCCAATTGTTATTAAGAACCACTCGGCGCATTCGCACCACCGAGCAAGGTCAGCAGTTCTACTTGCAAAGTTGTGACTGGCTAAAGCAATTCGATAACATGCGACATCAGTTAAAATTAGACGAAGGATTAAGCGGTAGCCTCAGTATTGGCGCACCCGCCGTTTCTGGTAGTTCTTATGTCACGCCATTAATCGCCTCATTCTTACCCGCACATCCTCACCTCAGAGTGGAGCTAATTGAGACTGAAGCTGGCATCATTCCCGATTTATCTTTAGACATAGTGATAAGCCGTCGCTTAGAGCACTTTGATAGCACCAGTTACCGTATGCTGCACCTGTTTGACTACGCTGTAAAATGCTTTGCTAGCCCGCGCTTCCTTGCCAAGCATGGCAAAGTCACCAGCGCCCAGCAGTTAACCCGCCTTCCTCTGCTGTTAGTACAAGGACAAATTCGCTCTGGTGGTGTGAAGTTAAACGATGGCACAGTGCTTAACCAAACACCTCAATTTATTACGCACGATCCAATGGCGGCGATACAAGGCGCGGTACATCATATGGGAGTGGTATTGGTCTCTGAAGATTTGGTTCAACAGCAGTTACTGGACGGTAAATTAGTCGAAGTGGTACCGGGGCTATTATCCGAGCAGCGCAGTGTTTGCGCTTATTACCCCAATCAACGCTTTGAAAACCCGAATACCGCCGCCTTTTTGCAACACCTGCGCCAACAAACTCGGCCAGTAGGCTAAGCACTACTGGCCGCACACCAGTTAACTGATGTTTATTTGTTGTTTTTGTTGAGGCTCAGGCTGCAATTTGGGGGCTCGCAACATCAATAAACCATTCACTAATTCAGCGCTAATGTCTTTAGCCTGAATGGCTTTGCCTACATTAATGTTACGTTTAAAAAAGCCACTGCGGCGTTCTTTACGTAATACGTTGTCGCCCTCTTGCTGATGTTCTTGATTAATTTTTGCTTCAATACTAAGTACACCATCCTCTAGGTGAACTTTAATATCTTCCTTAGCCACACCGGGCAATTCAGCCACAAATAAGTAGCTGTCTTCTTTATCAATGATATCAACCCTAGGTTGGAAAAACGCTTCATCGCCAACTTTAAAAGCGGGGCTGAAGAAGTTGTCCCATAAGCTATCGCGGTCAAACCAAGGGTCTCTAGGTAACATGTTCATCATATGCTCCTTAGTTAAGGCCTACACTAAAAAACACCTCCTACAGAGTAATTTTAGCTGCTCTTTATATGCCCATGATTAAACGACAGAGACAAAAACAGCTCACTTTGACCCAAAGCAAAAGCCGAGCAAAAATTTTTTCAAGCTACTTTAATGGGGTATAAATTTTGCCCATTGACTAAACCGGCAAAAAAAAACCGCCAGCATCAAGCTAGCGGTTTTGGGGGATGTAACAAGCGTGAAAATCAAGTCACGAGTATCTGAAGGCAACTACCGATGTAGTTTACTCGGCCGCTTCAACATCGGATTCACATTCTTTTGCATCAATGTCTTCACTGACAGGAAGGCGAACAAAAAAGCCTTTTCCAGTTGCAAAACAACGCATCGTTTGTTGTTGATCTTGTTCCATTACGATAAATCTCCTAAGTTGTTGCAAGGGTGAAATCCAAAAATTTCTGTTTATATTAATCTATTGCCACTTGCGTAAGTAAGGCTAGCTAGTGAATAAAAATTTCACAAGAAAAATTTAAACTGGCTATTAAATAGCCTACTTTTTCTTGATCCAGCTCAGTCTTGCGGCGAGTAATTTATAGGCTTTTTTCAAAAATGTGAAGTACTAATTCTAAACTTTGCGGATCCAGCGCAAAACCCAAAAATAAAAAACATTATAAAACAACAACTTAAAAATCATATAAAATCCCCAAAAATCCATTTATAGCTTTAGTGAATATTAAAACCGTGGCTAGTTACAATTAGCTATATTTGGTTTTCACGCCAAAAATAACGAAAAGAGAATCAAGGACTTATAAAAAGATTGTCGACAACAATTACGATTGAATATTTATTCAAAAACATCGTTAGTAACAAAAAAGATAATTTATATTAAAAGCGACAGCCCAGCCATGCTGCGGCCTAGCGACGTTTTATCGTAACCAGATCAAATAGTACCCATAAACCGATAATGGTCACGGAAACGGTCGCCCCGTACTCGAGATAGATATGAATGTATCCTAGGAAAAAACTGGCTGCAGGAAGCAGAAAAACCAGTATTAAGGCCAACAACAAATAGCCCAAAGCGTACCCCCCCATTTTTTTGTTTAAGTATATCGCTTGGAGGAAGCTGCAAACAACTATTCGAAGTAAGATTTTAATTTAAACTGCACGTGGCCATCTTTCCATAAAGTGGTATCGATATGAGTCTTGCAGATCGCGCAAAATAACTTGTTAGACAAGGTTAAATGGCTGGAAATCCGATTACCCTTGGCGCGAAACAGCAAGTTATCTTGCGCCTGCCAACGAAGCCCTCCTCGCCAATTAGCTCGCCAGCGTGGCACATTCTGATAACGTAATAACAGTTGCTGCTGTTGCGCGGGAAGTTCAGCGGAATTGGAGTACACTTCACTAGAAGCCAACTGTTGCTGTTGTAACCAGCTAACTTTGCTGAAAATAGATGCGGTAGTCGGTGGTTGAACTAATTCTTTGTCAACGGCCAGTTCTAATTTTAGAGCCGAGTTTGCTAGTACCAAGCATGGCCAACAGAGTAACGCTAATATAAAGTATGGAACTCTCCTCATATCCACCTCTCCTATAGCTAAGCTTGCAAAGAAAGGCTCACTCGCCCTTCGACCCTACAAAACTTACGACTATATATAAAGGATAGTCGAGCAAGCTAGATCTAGCTATTCACCGACAAAAACCAGGGAATTCACCGCCCTCACACTTTACATTCTGCTAACGTTTAGACACCTAGGTATAACCTATCGCTCCGATAAACTTTACAAATTGGTTCGACCAATAGAAATAAGCGATACTTTTATCCAAAGTTACTTGACTGTTGAGCTGTAGTTTTCTTTCATATCAGGCCAAATGCGTGAAATTAACTAATTAGTTTTAGCTAACAAACAGTTAATATACAGTGATCAGTTGCCAAAATAGCAACGCAACATAACAACCATTAGCAGGAATACACTATGCAAATCGGAATACCTAAGGAGATCTTCGACCAGGAGAGCCGGGTAGCCGCCACCCCTAAAACAGTAGAGCAGCTACTAAAGTTAGGCTTCTCTGTGGCTGTGGAAAGCGGCGCAGGAACAGCGGCCAGCTTTAATGATGAAGCCTATAAAGAAGCCGGTGCGGAGATTGTCAGTAAAGAGCAAGCTTTTCAAGCAGATTTGATTTTCAAAGTTAACGCCCCACTCGATGGCAGCGATAACAGTGTTGATGAACTGTCCTTAATAAAAGAAGGCGCAACTGTCGCCAGTTTCGCATGGCCAGCTCAACATCCAGAAATGTTAGAAAAATTTAAAGCCGCAAAAGTAAATTTGTTGGCAATGGACATGGTTCCACGAATTTCTCGAGCACAATCGTTGGATGCACGTAGCTCACTGGCCAATGTTGACGGCTATCGCGCCGTAGTTGAAGCAGCCAACCACTTCGGCCGTTTCTTCACCGGACAAATTACCGCTGCAGGTAAAGTGCCACCCGCCAAAGTTCTGGTTATTGGTGCAGGGGTAGCAGGTCTTGCCGCAATCGGTACTGCCGGTAGCCTAGGCGCCATTGTGCGTGCTTTTGATACTCGTCCAGAAGTAAAAGAACAAATTAACTCAATGGGCGCTGAATTCCTCGAGTTAGATTACGAAGAAGAAGATACCGGTAGTGGTGATGGCTACGCTAAAGAAATGAGCGCGGCCTTTATTGAAGCTGAAATGGCGCTGTTCCGCGAACAAGCTAAAGACGTCGACATTATTATTACCACTGCACTAATTCCTGGACGCCCAGCGCCTAAGCTGATTTTGGCCGACATGGTGGAATTAATGAAACCAGGCAGCGTGATCGTTGACTTAGCAGCCGCTACCGGCGGTAACTGTGAGTTAACCAAGCCCGGTGAAATTAGTGTTCAACACGATGTCACCATCGTTGGTTTAACCGATATTTCTCGCCGCTTACCAGCGCAAGCCAGCCAATTATACGGTACCAACTTAGTAAACTTACTTAAGTTAATGTGCCCAGAGAAAAATGGCGAAATCGACATCAACTTCGAAGATGAAGTGCTACGTGGCGTCACCTCTGTTAAAGATGGTGAAATCACCTTCCCACCACCACCAATTCAAGTGAGTGCTCAACCGCAAGCTGAAGCTGCGCCAGCAGTAGAAGCGGCACCAGCAGAACCCGAAAAACCGGCTAAGCCCTGGCTAAAACCACTACTAGCGGTAGCGGGTGCAGCAGCTTTTGCTTGGGTAGCCGATGCCGCTCCAGCAAACTTTTTACAACACTTTACCGTGTTCTTATTGGCCTGTGTGGTCGGTTACTACGTTGTTTGGAATGTAACACATGCCTTGCACACTCCTTTGATGAGTGTAACCAACGCCATTAGCGGCATTATTATTGTGGGCGCCTTAGTGCAGATGAAGGCCGATACCTCATGGGTGGTGTTACTGCTCTCGGGGATAGCGATTCTGATTGCTACCATTAATATCGCCGGTGGTTTTACTGTGACTCAGCGGATGCTGAAAATGTTCCGTAAAGACGACTAAGGAGAAATAGTCACATGTCTCAAGGTATTGTTTCCGCAGCGTACCTAATCGCTGCCCTATTGTTTATTTTCAGCCTCGCCGGCCTAAGTAAACAAGAAACCGCTCAACGCGGTAACATCTTCGGCATCATCGGTATGGTGATTGCCGTGCTAGCCACCTTGGCTAGTACTCAAGTATCTGGCGGAAGCTGGATCATCACCTTAGCTATGGCTATTGGTGCCGCGATTGGTATTCGTTTAGCACTAAAAGTTGAAATGACCGAAATGCCCGAGCTAGTAGCTATTCTGCATAGCTTCGTAGGTATGGCTGCGGTGTTGGTGGGCTTCTCTAGCGCCATCGGCCATGAACCATTTAGTACCTCCGTAGTTAAAACCATTCACGACGTAGAAGTATTTCTTGGCATCTTCATCGGTGCAGTGACCTTCACCGGTTCGGTAGTGGCCTTTGGTAAACTGCGCGGTATTATCAGCAGTGCGCCCAAAGCGCTTCCTGGCGCTCACTGGTTAAACTTAGGCATGATTGTAGTATCTATCTACCTAGGCAGCGTATTCATGGAGCACGAAGCCATGTGGGCCTTAGTAATCATGACCCTGATTGCCTTTGTATTTGGCTACAACCTAGTGTCTGCCATCGGCGGCGCCGACATGCCTGTGGTGGTATCGATGCTTAACTCTTACTCTGGTTGGGCAGCGGCAGCAGCAGGCTTCATGCTAAACAACGATCTGTTGATTGTTACCGGTGCATTGGTAGGTAGCTCAGGTGCGATTCTGTCTTACATCATGTGTAAGGCGATGAACCGCTCATTTATTAGCGTAATCCTAGGCGGCTTCGGCACCGAAGGCGGCACGATTGCTTCAGACGTTGAACAAGGCGAGCATACCGAAGTGCAAGCCGATGAAGTTGCCGAAATGCTAAAAGATGCCAACGAAGTGATTATTGCTCCTGGTTACGGTATGGCAGTAGCGCAAGCTCAATACCCTGTAGCTGAAATCACTAAAAAACTACGTGATAAAGGCGTTAAAGTGCGCTTCGCTATTCACCCAGTAGCAGGCCGCTTACCTGGCCACATGAACGTACTATTGGCTGAAGCCAAAGTGCCTTATGACATCGTGATGGAAATGGACGAAATCAACGATGACTTCGCCTCCACCGATGTGGTACTGGTGATTGGCGCCAACGACACCGTTAACCCAGCAGCTAAAGAACCGGGCAGCCCAATTGCCGGTATGCCAGTACTTGAAGTATGGGAAGCGAAGAAGGTAATCGTATTTAAACGTTCCATGGCCACCGGTTACGCCGGCGTACAAAACCCATTGTTCTTTAAAGAAAATACCGACATGTTATTTGGTGATGCGAAAGAGACAGTACAGAAGATCCTGTCTCACATTTAAGCCTATGACTTGAATGATAAAAAAGCGCTGCTAGCAGCGCTTTTTTTATAGCTAAAACCCTAAGCAAAACAGCAAGCTTATCCCCAAATCTGGGTAGCTAGCGAGTAGAGCGGATCCAGACCACTCTATAATCGCCACTAAAGTAGTCAATATAGGCCAAGCGCCCGCTTCCTTGCCGGATGAAACTATTCATCACAAACAAGATGTTAGTCTCGTAAAAATCGTAATTATCTTGGCAGTTAAATAGCGGTTTTGCCAATGTTTGGCTTAGTTGTTTGACGCACTCTAGCGGTATTCTTTGACTGAAGGCAAGCTGCTCGAAATTGGCATACTCGGCTAGATAAACCAGTATTTCAGCTAGAGAAAACGTCTCTATAACAAGCTCAATAGTTGCAATGGCCCCTTGCTCATGAGCACTCAGTAAGAGCCAGTTTGCCCCTTCACCTATTGCCTGTTTAGGGTCTAAATCTAAATAACGATGAGGCAAGCTGTCTGCTTCTGGCTTTTCATCTACTCCCCCCAATAGCAGTTGGCTATATTGACCGCTATCCAGATGAGCTTTGGCCAGCAACAGCGCATTTTCAACCACAAAGCCTTGCTGGGCCAAATTCAAATTTTTGCTTGCTAAACCAAGATACTTGGCAATGTAGAACCCTGCTGTATTGCTTAATGAATTGATAAAATCCACCGGATTTGGCGGCACTTGTTCAACATAACGTTGCACACAGAGGCGCTTAAACACCGCTAAATTGCCCTGCCCGGAGGTCATAATTAACGGAGTATTGGGCTCTAGCGCCCCCTGCTGAGCGAGCCCAGCAATACCTAATATGCCAAGCTGAATGAAGCGATCGGTTCGACGAACATAGGCTGGTGCCACTTTCTTGCACTCTGCCTTAATGTTTAGCTGATCGTCCTGTCTTAGGTTAATGCCTGAGCAACGTTGAACATATATCATCTGGCGATTTTCTCGATAACGGTGGCGTTATTATTGCCACCAAAGCCAAAGCAATTAAGTAAAAAAATGCCCTCGCTACAGGCCCGTTTTTGCTGCAGAGGAGTCCAGTTTAATTGTTCATCGGGGCTGCCAAAGTTAGGGGTAAGCGGAATGAAGCCATCGTCGATACACTCCATTAGCAAAATCAGTTCACTGACACCGCAACTGCCGAGCGTGTGCCCAATAAAGGGCTTCAATGAAAAAAATGGCGGCGCTGCGTCAAACACTTGCTTCATCCCGTTGATTTCCGCTAGGTCACTCAAACGGCTCGCCGTACCATGAGCTTTAACCGCACTAATCTGTGACGCGCTGACTCGACTATCTTGCAGCGCTTGAGCAAGCACCCGATGAATACCGGAGCCATCGGCATTAACCCCCGTCACACTGTAGGTTTCACATTCACTGGCACCGCCTAATAAGCGCCATGGTGAGTCCGCTACACCGTCTCGGCTCATCAACAGTGCCGATAAGGCTTCACCTAGTAGCAAGCCATCTCGCTGGTCATCAAAGGGCTTAGTATGATGCTGAGCTAACAATTGCATCGAGACAAAGCCTTCAAAAGATTGCGGCGCAAACATTTCCAAGCCCAGCACCAGGGCATAGTCAATTATACCGCTGTGCAACATGCTTGCGGCATCGAGAATGGCATTAGAACTAGAGGTACAAGCCGTATTGTAAGTTAAGCTAAATGAATGCAAGCCAAAATATTTAGCCAGCACGTCCGCATAGCGCCCATTGCCCACTCGCTGATGCTCTAGTATGGGCGGCGCCTGATCTTTAATGCTTTGGCCCAGGGGCACCGTCAGCGAGACATCATTGGCTGCACTACCCACAAATACAGCGCAGCGTTTTCTCTGCTCAGCAGAGATGTAATGCTGAGAAAACACGCTCTCGATAAGTTGAATAAGGTGAGGCAGAGGGTCAAAAAGTGCAGCAAAATCACCCTCGTTTTGAATCGCGTAATACGGCAGAGTTCGAGATTCTTCAAATACTTGAATGGTTTTATCAACTGTTTGATAGCGTCCGCTTTGTAACCAAGTACGTCGCTGTGGTTTTTCCCCCAGCGCACTTAATAGCTCGCCGCCTAAAAGAGTTATCATGAGACTTATTCAGGCTGCAAGTGATCGGCAAGTTGGTTTATGGTCGTCACCACTCGGCGAAATTCTTTAGGGTCAACCAAGCGTAACTTAAACTGACGTTGCAATAGCATGGAGATTTGCAAGCCATCGATAGAATCAAGCTCTAAACCACTGTGCTCGGAAAACAACTCAACATCATCGGCGAGCTCTTCTGCCGATAATTCATCTCTATCACAAGCTTCTAAGATCATCGTCTTAAGCCCTTGTTTAAACTCTGTATCTAAAGAGCCTTTCATTAAGCCTTCCTTTGTTTGTAACTAAAAATCAACGCCGCCAGCAATAACGACACCATCCCAAAAAGACTCAGTGCGACGGACTCGTTAAGCACATCCATTACCGTACCTCTGCGTAAAAATATGTCTAAGAAGCCCTCTAGCCCCCAAGACATGGGCGACACATTAGCGAAGCTTTGCATCGCCTCTGGCATCACAAATTTAGGCACCATGACACCGCCGATGGCCCCTAGCAAAATATTGATGATGCCGCCAATGGTGGTCGCTTGCTCAATGCTATCAACCGCGCTAGCCACTAGCATGGACAAACCAATGGCTGACAAGCTTAAAGACAAGGAGACCATGACCAATCCAATCACTGAACCAGCAATCGTCAATTCAGGCGCACCAAAAACAGGAACAATGAACATACCAACCAGGATCATCAGCCAAACTTGAAGTTGGTTAATCAGCATATAAGGTAAGATTTTACCGGCAAATAAAATCGGCAAGCTTACATTCATGGTGCTCAAGCGCAGCAAAGTGTTCTGTTTACGCTCGCTAATAAAAATGGTCGACATAGGAATGATCACAAAGAACAAACCAAAAACAATCCACGACGGCACACTTTGCTGAGTTGAGCTGGGCTTTTCATTCTCGGCTAATTTCGCATATTGAACATTCATCAAGGTCTGCTCATTCATACTCGGCACCGCTTCAGCATTGCGAAAGGCGCCGCTAAAGGCTGAATTAGCTTGCTCTAATTGATGGTGCATCCAGCTCAGAGTGATTTGATTTTTGAAAATCGTTAATAGTGAAGCAGAGGTATTGGCTGCGACACTGAGCTCTAAAGGTACTTGCTCCTGCTCAAAGCCACTTGGAATATCGACGATAAACTGCACTCCTTCCTCTTCGGGAGAGCGGTAATCATTCGAGGTGAGCTCTATTTTGCTTAAACTTGAAATCTCTGCCAACTTAGCCACTAAGGCTTCACTGAGCAAGCTATTATCGTTATCAACCAACGCATAAGTGATCAGGGCCTTCTCTTCATTCATGGTATCTTTCAGCGCTAGAGACATGATCAAGATAAATACTGCGGGCATAATAAACAACGCAGCCAAGGCATGCTTGTCTCGGCTAACCAGTAAACATTCTTTGATTAACATAGACTTAAACATCTTCACCCTCTTTAGATGTTAAGTTAATAAACAGCGACTCTAAACTACTTGCACCAAATCGAAGTTGTTTAACTTTTATCTGCTGTTGCTCTAATAAAGCCAAAATATGGCCAATCAAGGGCCCAGTTCCCTCACTCAATAACAGTGTGCAATCATCGATCAATTTGACCTTGTCGAGCTGACTAACGAGCGAGGGAAGGCAAGTCGAAATATGAGCATATAACTCGATTATCACTTGCTGGCTTTGCTGATCGTGAAGCATTGACGACAGCGAACCTTGCTTAATAATTTGACCAGCATTGATGATCGCGACCTGATCACAGATTTTCTCAATTTCAGGCATGTAGTGAGAGGTATACACCACGGTTTTATTGTCCGCCTTATAGGCTTTAATCGAATCTAATATTTGGTTACGAGACTCTGGGTCAATCCCCACCGTGGGTTCATCAAAAAACAATACATCAGGATTATTCAGCAAGCCGATGGCTATATTTAAGCGACGTTTTTGCCCACCAGATAGTGTAGCCGCCTTTTGGTCCATCATCGCCTCTAGGCGGTTTGTCGCTACCGCATAGGCTAAATTTTGCAACAGCGCTTTACCTTTAATCTGTTGTATACCGGCGAAAAAAAGTAAATTTTCTTTTACCGTAAGCTGCTCGTAAAAAGCCAAACTCTGCGGTATTAAAGAGCATTTCTCGCGAACCAATTTAAGGTTGTTGGTTAACGGCAGCCCCGCAATAAAAACCTCGCCAGAATCCGCTGTAAGCAGGCCATTTAGAATAGACATTAAGGTGGTTTTGCCTGCCCCATTTGGTCCAAGCAGACCAAAAATGCTAGCGCTAGGAATCGTTAAAGAGAGCTTGTTTAAGGCTTTTTTATCACCAAAAGACTTAGTTAAAGCGTTAATTTCAATCATTAAAACGCTCGCATCAAGGCTTGGTAAAGCTGCTTTTCTTGTTCGGCAATTGACTCCAATTTCGTAGCAATGCCTTCAAAATCTATCGGCTGCTTATTCTTAGGTCTGATCGCTTTGGCAATCAGTAAAGCAAACTCTCGCCATTCATCTCCAATCTCCATCATTACAGCAGAGGCTGAGTTCAAGGCTTGATTGTGAATAAGCTCTGAGGCCTCCTGTAAAAAAGAAGCGTATATATAGCGAAAGCCCGCCCCACCAGTACCGATTTCCTCTTGCATGCGAATAATGTGCCCTAAAAATAACTTGGCGTAGTGCTCGTCTTTAGTGGCTAAGCGGCGAATATGTTTGGCTAAGAAATACATGCCTTTTAAACCCGCGATAGGCACTGGGGTTTTCAGCATGGTTTTTGCTGTTTTCTTAATGCTTTTTTCAATGACTTTCGGGTAATCAATTGCCCTTGGTATGAATGTGGGGTAGTAAAGGGAGCCTTTAGGTGCCATGACACCTTTAACAAAGCGAGCCTTTTGTAGTGCCTGTTCTTCGGCCTCTACCAATTGTTCAAATACCGGGTCGCTGATTTGATAAGTGTTATCTTGCTTGTTGACCACAATTAAGTTGTGAGCATTAAAGTGGAAACGCATCTCTTGTGGAAAATATGGTAACCAGTAGACCGATGTTTGTGCGCCAACAATTTTACCTTGCGCCAACAGCTTATCTAACCTTTTAGTGCCCTGCTCAGGCTTAGAAAATGTTTCTAACTTCATTTTCAAACCAATACTTTTTTGTAAACCCTTGATGATGGATTTAGGCATCGAGCGGTAAGCAATCAACGGCAAACCGCTCAACTTAACAAAGGGCAGGTAGGCAAATACCAAAGCACTGGATAAACCAAACACCATCGGCTCTGACAAAGGCAAACCATAATGGCTTAACATAGAAGACATCACACCACTTTCACAATGCGCGTAATGCTGGTGCTTAAACTGAGTATTATTGTTCATAAATCCACTTTATTGGTTTCTCTGGCGTGGCCGTTGCCACACACCAAGGCCATCTGGCAACTCTTATTGGGGCTTCAGGTTTTCTTACTTGCCCTTGCAACGTAAACAGGGCTTGAGCAAGCGCGGCCTATTGCACACTCATTCTTGCTGAGTCAGTTTTGGCAAAGTTCTGAGCTGCTGCACCGATATGCCTAAGGCTTCGCTGTATTGGGCAAGTTTAGCTGGCGAGAGCTTGGCAAATACTCTAGGGATAAAATGGCGTTTCACCCGCCACTGAAACCAGCCCATCGACTGAGCCAATACCATCAGGTCCATTCGTTGAGCAAACATATGGTAATACAGAGGTGACTTTTCACCCTTTTCAACCTGTTGATAGGCGGCGAGCGCTAAACGCTGAAATTCATTAAGCGCTTGCTTGGTCACCTCTTCTTCCACATCCCACCCAGAAGAAGCCACCACCGTATACTCACCATTGTCATTCTTTGCATAGATCGCTTTGGAGTGATTTGCGTAGGTAGATATTTGGTCTTGGGGTACGTTTTTCGCGTCCATTACACTACCTTCAACTGCATAAATGCGGTGGAAAAACGGCCGCTCTCAGGTACGTAACACAACAGTCTATCGCCACGCTTAAGCCTGCCGGAGTGGAATAACTCTTCCAGCATAATGTAAATAGACGCAGAACCAGTATTGCCTTTGCTGGGCAAATTAGTAAACCAACGTTCTTGAGGAATATCACAACCGGCTTCGAGCATGCCCTGATACAAACGGTCACGAAAATAACCAGAAGAGTAATGCGGAATGAAATAATCAATCTGATTAGCAGTCACCTTACCCGCGTCGACCAACTCTTTCAGTGGTTTAGTGACCGTGTATTCAACAATGTTTTCATTAAGTTGTTTTACGTCTTGTTTAACCGCAAAAATAGAATGCTCCAACCATTGTTGCGACTCATACTCCCGCCAACCTTTTAAACTGCCGTCGGCCTGTTTTTCGGCCCCTGCATACATACACGCATCTAATTCATTGGCATAAGATTTTTGCATCATCCATTCGATTTCTAAACTGATGCCACTGTCATTAGGCTTAGCGCTCAATAGCGCTGCACCGGCACCATCACTTAACATCCAACGAAGAAAATCTTTTTCAAAAGCAATCTCTGGTTGACGCTCTAAGTCGCTCACCGCAGTTTCCACTTCAGCTTCAAACTTATTGGCACGCATCATGGCGGAAGCATTTTCAGAACCAGTGACCACGGCATTGGTCGTTTGCCCACTTAAAATTGACATATAACCGTATTTTAAAGACATGGTGCCCGATAGACAGATCCCAGCGGTGGCGACGACTTCACAACTAGGAATAGCCAATTCGCCATGCACCATCAAGGCATGATTGGGCAGAATTTGATCAGCAATGGTGGTGCCACAAGCCAATAATTCAATATCATTGAGGTCAAAACTCTCGGAAGCAAGCTTTCGAATAGCCGCTGCGGTTAGCTGAGTATTGGTATGTGTAGTTTCACCGGTTTGCGGATCAATCGCATAATAACGTTGCTTAATTTTGTTAGAGCGCAAAATAAGGTTTTTAGCACGAGAAGGACGCGCACCCACTTGCCCCAATACCTTTTCAATGTCTTTATTAGAGACAGCTTGGTTAGGCAGAAATGCCTGAACATCGTTAATGTAGACTTTATTATTCATTATTAGCGCCCCGATGGTTTTTCATAATAAGTAATACTCGCTTGCAGGGCTTTTTTTCTAAAAGGTGCAATCAGCTTTTTCACTAGCAAGTTAATAGGAACCAAGGTTAGGACCATCGCAACCAGAAATACCGCGTAAATCGTAATCACCACTTTTCGGGGAAAAGAACCAGGCATGCCGGATTTTTGAATCAGTTTTCCCCACAACATGAATGAGCGGGTGGCGATTTTTTCAGAGCCAATCAGCTTGCCATTTACGCTTACCGCCTCCAACTGAGTTAACAAAGGCTGCTTAGTTTTTTCTAAATCAGCCGCCAATGCCGATACAATGCGCTGACCAAAACGTTCACTTGCTGCGAGATCTTTATCCGAGACCCCGGCGGCGGGAAAGATCCAAAAAGGGTCTTTCTTACCGGTGAGTAGCCAACGAGGAGTGGTAATAAATGCGTAAATGGAACCACCTTGGTCGGTGAGTACCGCATTGTCGATTAACGTCCCTTCCAAGCCTTCAATAAGGCCTTTCATTTTCTCTTGCGCCATCACCCACATATCTCGACAAGAAATAAAGGTAATCACCGGTTTGCCTTTAATTAAGGCTTTGGCTTGAGCTGTTTTTAGAAAACCAACAATGGGAATAGACGGAGATAAAAACCATACCGTGTAGGCAATAATCACCAGATCGTAGTCATCTTCCAGCCCTTCTGCCTTATTCACGGCACAGCCGTTCATATGAATGGCTTCGGGGAAGGCATCAAAAAATCGATAAAAAGACCATGGATAGGGATATTTCACTACTGGTTCGACGCGATGATAATCCACTTTTATTGATTCACTTTGGCGTAAGGGGGCCGTGGCGATATCAACAAATTTTGTTAGCTGGCCACTTTGGGAATGTGAAATAACAAGAACTTTTTTCATGAAGGGAAGTTAATTCTACAACTTTAAGCTTATTAAGTGACTGTATTTTATACCAATAACAATGAAGATAAACACTTGCCAAACAACCTAGCGATGCAAGTGAGCTTAAAGCCTTCGAGCAGGAATTAACAATAAAGATGGTGTCCCTACCTTCCTTTTACTGGCAAGCAGTAAAAGGAAACGCAAACAACTTAAGCGCTTTCTTTTTGAGCAATCAATATCTAAATACAACGTGTACATATTTAGGCGTTTAATCATCGGTAATCCGTTATTACAAATCAAACACCTAAAACAAGAAACCGCCATACAGCGGTTTCGTTAGGACATTCGCAGCCTTAATTAGCCGCCTTTCATATCCTTTAGTTTTTGTGCTAATTCACGACGTTCCTTGGACAAGTCGGCATTCTTAATGGTGTATTCATCAACCCGATCTTCGTAGTCTGAACGCATGTTTTCAATAATCAGTTTAATATCACTAACACTCATGCCTTCTTGAATGTAACTACCGAGGTTATCTAACAAATCAACACGTTTACGGTTATCTCGAATTTTCTTGTCTAAATCAACCATTTCACGCTTTAGTTTATTTCTTCTACGGCTCATAGAAACAAATTCCAATACCTTTGAAACACTATCAACGGTTTGCTTTTCCATTACTTCTCCCCTCTGGATTTCGGCCTAAATAGTTAGCTTGTCTCAACATACCCGTTTCTGTATTTTCGGCAATAACTATTTGACCCTCATATGACATAAATTAATTTTAACGGCCTACCACATTAAATCATCGGGGATCTGGTAGTCTGCATACGGATCGTCCTCGTCAATCACATCTTGGCTAGGGTCGTTAATCAACACCACTACGCTTTCATCTCGTTGGGCTATTTTTTCCGCCACAATGCTGGGAACCACTTCATAACTCTCGGCTAAAGTGACAATGGCCAGACGTCCGTTACTCAACTGCTTACGTAGCTCCTCGGTAACGTAAATCTTTTTAATCAAGCCATGATGAGTAAAGTTATAGGCATCTTCTCCGCGAGAGCGATCTAACTTGTTCATTTCAATCAATTGCTTAATTTGTGCGGCAATCGCTTTCTTTTCTTTTTCAGCATTTTGCATCTGTGCTAATTCTGCATCACGTTGCTGTTGCTCGATGCGGGCTTGTTCAGCTGCGGCTTTGACTTCTTTGGCAAGAGTGCGGGATTTCTTATTGGTTTTACCCACTTTTTTTGCTTTTTTCTTATCAACTAAACCAGCTTTAAGCATCTGCTCTTGCAGGGATAACTTGGCCATGGGGAGTGCTTACCTTTAAATCAGTGAAATGAGTAACGCGTGGCAAAGCACGCTTTAGCCCAAATAATACGCCAAGCGGCGGCTAATTAGAACCTTCCAGCGTAGCCTGAAATAGGGCCTTAAGCACTTAAGTGCTTGATTGCTAATATTCCTCAAAAAATTAATATATACTCTTGGTACATGATCATATTTACAGTGGTTTAAGTGGAACTCAGCAGCTTACCGATCACGGCCCTCAAAGGAGTCGGTGACAAACTGGCCGAAAAGTTAGCCCGCCTACAGATCCGTAGCGTGGGCGATCTGCTGCTACACCTGCCGCTACGCTATGAAGACCGCACTCGGCTGTGGCCGATCCACGACTTACTGCACGGTAGCCATGTTTCAGTGCACGGCGAAATCAGCAAAGTAGAAATAATTCAAGCGCGTCGCCGCATGCTAACTTGCCGCATCAACGATGGCAGTGGCAGTCTTACCCTACGCTTTTTCAACTTTAACAATGGCCAAAAAGCGGCTATGCAGCAGGGCCATTGGATGCGCTGCTTTGGTGAGGTGAAACGCGGCAAGCATGGCTGGGAAATGATCCACCCAGAATACAGCATAGTAGCCGACCCCAGTGCCCCTTGGTAGACGAAAAACTCACTCCGGTCTACCCCACTACCGAAGGTCTAAAACAACTCAACTTACGCAAACTCAGCGAACAAGCCTTTAAACTATTGCAGCAATATCCGCTGCATGACTGGCTACCAGCTGCGCTGCGCCCGCACGGTTTAGACCTCAACCAAGCGCTAATGCTACTACATCGGCCAGAGCCCGATACCGAACTGAGCTTACTAGAAGAGGGCAAACACCCAGCGCAGCAACGTTTGGTGGTAGAAGAATTGGCCGCCCACCAGCTAAGCATGCTCAAGCTACGCCAACAGCAGCAGCGTCAAGCGGCCATTGCGCTGCCGCTAGTAAGCCAACTAGAGCAACAGTTTCTCAAGCAACTGCCCTTTCAGCCCACCAACGCACAGCAGCGGGTGTTCGCCGAAATCAAAACCGATACTCAACAGCCTCACGCCATGATGCGGCTAGTGCAAGGCGATGTGGGCAGCGGCAAAACCTTGGTAGCCGCTTTAGCTGCCCTGCAAGCCTTGGGTAATGGTTACCAAGTGGCGCTAATGGCCCCCACCGAAATCTTAGCCGAACAGCACGCTCTCAACTTTGTACGCTGGTTTGAACCTCTTGGAATAAAAGTAGATTGGCTAGCGGGCAAGCAAAAAGGAAAGGCGCGTAGCGAGGCCATGGCCCGCATCGCCAACGGTGAAGCCCAGATGATAGTAGGCACCCATGCAATATTCCAAGAGCAGGTGCAATTTGCTCGCCTCGCTTTAGTGATCATCGACGAGCAACACCGCTTTGGGGTTCATCAGCGCATGGCGTTACGGGAGAAAGGTGCCGCCATTGATGGCAGCAATAGCCTACCTCATCAATTAATTATGACTGCCACTCCGATCCCTCGTACCTTGGCAATGACCGCCTATGCCGACTTAGAGCTTTCGGTAATCGATGAGCTGCCACCGGGGCGCACTCCGATTAAAACCGTGGCTCTGCCCGATAGCCGCCGCCAACAGGTGGTAGAGCGGGTCTATCAAGCCTGTCATCAAGACGGCCGCCAAGCCTATTGGGTCTGCACCTTGATTGAAGAGTCGGAAGTGTTGCAATGTCAGGCCGCCGAAGATACCGCCGAGAGCTTACAAAAGCAGTTACCCGAACTTCGCGTAGGTTTGGTACACGGGCGAATGAAGCCCCAAGAAAAACAGTGGGTGATGGAACAGTTTAAACAGCACCAGCTGGACCTATTAGTCGCCACTACGGTGATAGAAGTAGGGGTAGATGTGCCTAACGCCAGTTTAATGATTATTGAAAACCCCGAACGACTCGGTTTGGCTCAATTACACCAACTACGCGGCCGAGTGGGTCGAGGCCAAGTAGAAAGCCACTGTGTGCTGATGTACCACAGCCCGCTATCCAAAACAGCTAGCTCACGCTTGAGTGTCTTGCGCGAGAGTACCGATGGCTTCGTGATTGCCCAGCGAGACATGGAAATACGCGGCCCCGGCGAATTATTAGGTACCAAACAAACTGGCTTGGCTGAGTTTAAAATAGCCAACCTAGTGCGTGACCAAGCGCTCATCTCCCAAGCTCAGGCCCTAGCCAAACAGCTATTACAGCAGCAACCACAAGCCTGCTCGCCCTTAATTGAGCGCTGGCTGGCTGGGCGTGAACAGTTCGCCCAAGCCTAAAGTAAAACTTAAGCTCTTAGCCAGAGCTTAGTCTTGCGGATGATAGCAACGTCGACTGCCCTCTAGCGCTTGCTTCCAACCTTGATACAGACGCTGGCGCTTAGCTTCATCACCGTCAGGCACAAAACAACGGTCCGCTTGATGATGGGCAGCCAAACTGTCTAAGTCCGGCCAATAACCCACCGCTAAACCAGCTAAATAAGCGGCCCCTAAAGCGGTAGACTCAATCAAGGCGGGCCTTAGCACCTCGGTAGCCAAGGTATCGGCTTGAAACTGTAACAAGAAATCATTGGCCACTGCGCCGCCATCGACTCTGAGTTGGCTAAGCGCAATGTTAGCATCGGCCTGCATCGCTTCCAGCAAGTCGCGACTCTGATAAGCAATCGATTCGAGCGCGGCGCGAATAATATGGTTACGGTTGGAGCCTCGACTTAAACCCACAATGGTGCCTCGTGCATAAGGGTCCCAATACGGTGCGCCTAAACCAACAAAGGCGGGAATTAAATAAACGCCAGCACAATCGTCCACTTTAGTGGCAAAATACTCGGTATCTGCCGCGTCACGAATTAAGCCCAACTCATCTCGCAGCCACTGAATGGTGGCACCGCCCATGAAGACACTGCCCTCCAGCGCGTAATGCACCTTGCCATGTAGGCCAAATGCGATGGTGGTGAGTAAGCCATGAGTCGAAGGGACGGCCTGCTCGCCGGTATTCATTAATAGAAAACAGCCGGTACCGTAGGTATTTTTTGCCATTCCTGAAGCAAAACATTGCTGGCCAAACAAGGCCGCCTGTTGGTCGCCAGCAATGCCGGCAATTGGAATGCGGGTGCCGCCACGCCCGCCGATATTGGTTTTACCATACACCTCGGAGCAGCTACGCACTTCAGGCAACATCTGTTTAGGTATGTTCAACATCGCCAACAGCTTGTCATCCCACTCCAAGCGATGAATATTAAACATCATGGTGCGCGAAGCGTTGGTATAGTCGGTCACATGCACCCGCCCATTAGTGAGCTTCCATAGTAACCAACTGTCTACCGTGCCAAACAATAAATCCCCAGCCTCAGCCTTTTGCCGTGCCCCTTCCACATTATCTAAAATCCACTGCAGTTTAGTGCCCGAAAAATAAGCATCGAGCTGCAAGCCACTGGCCTGTTTTATATAGTCTTGCCAGCCTTGCTCACGTAAACGCTCACAATATTCGGTGGTTCTGCGACACTGCCATACGATGGCATTGTAGATGGGTTGGCCTGTGTGTTTATTCCACACGATGGTGGTTTCACGCTGATTAGTAATACCAATGGCGGCCACTTGCTCACTGGCTATGCCCGCCTTGGCCAGCACTTCGGTTAAACAGGCACTTTGGCTTGCCCAAATTTCCATAGGGTCGTGTTCAACCCAACCCGGCTGCGGATAAATTTGGCTAAATTCCCGCTGAGCGCTGGCCACTAGCTCTGCCTGCTGGTTAAAAACAATTGCTCTAGAACTGGTGGTTCCCTGATCTAAAGCAACAATATAAGTCGCTTTTGCCATGCTAAGGGCCTCCTTAGTTACTCTCACTATTATGTTCTAAAAGCGCCGTAACCCCGTGTTTTATTGTGCGTTTCGTGACGCGAGTGGGCTTTGATTGAACTAGCTGTGAGCTGCACAGATGACAAAATAACCACTTGCAGTAGACTTATAAACGAGCCCTAGCGGCAAACCAATAAGGAAGCGCCCCTTGTGAAACAAACCCAGCGCCACATTAAAATTATTCAAACCCTGAAAAACCAAGGCTTTATAGCTACCGAGCAATTGGTTGAGCAACTCAAGGTCAGCCCGCAAACCATTCGCCGAGACCTGAACCTGCTGGCCGAAAATAATCAGATCCAACGCCATCATGGCGGCGCATCGCTACTAGGCAATAGCGTAGTCAACGATTCCTATGCCAATCGAAAAATTAAACACCAAGCAGAGAAACAGCAAATTGCCCACCAGCTTGCAGCACATATTGCCAATGGCTCGTCACTGTTTTTAGACATTGGCACCACCGCCGAAACCATTGCCCAAGCCTTGCTCAAGCACCGAGATTTAAGGGTAGTCACCAACAATATTCACGTAGCCAAATTATTAATGGGTAACAGCGACTTTGAAGTATTGCTGGCCGGCGGAGTGGTGCGCAGCCGTGACGGCGGTATTGTGGGTGAGGCCACCATCGACTTTATTCGCCAGTTTCGGCTCGACTACGGCATCGTTACCGTTAGCGGCATCGATCTCGATGGCTCGTTATTAGACTTTGATTACCATGAAGTACGCATTACTCAGGCGATTATTGCTAATTCCCGAACCGTCATTCTAGCCGCCGACCACAGTAAGTTTGGCCGTAATGCAATGATCAACATCGGCAACATCGCTCAAGTAGATCACTTTTATACCGACCGAGCCCTGCCCCAAGACATCGCCAGTATTGTGCAAAAGGAGAATATTCAATTACGACTGTGCCCCGCCCTTAACTCGCTCTAAGCCAACGCTTACACACTAGCTCGGTGAGAAATTGTCGGTAACTGGAGGCTTGCACTGGGCTCGCCGCAATCAATTGCTGCAGCTCGGCGGTGCTGATCACCCCGCCCTCGCCATGGGCTAGTAGGTATTGCGCCACTTCCAACTGAACAAAGCGTTGCAGGGATGCACGATAGTTGGCGGGCTCGGAAATAGGAAAAGGCGGGATCAACTTACCTTTAACTCGCAGTATGCTATCGGCCACATACAGGGTTTTAGTCTGAGGGTGATACAACGACAAGTCGCGATCGGTATGGCCCGGACTAAACAGCACCTGCCAATCGTCAAATCCGGGCAAGGACTGACCATCAGTTAAACGCTCATCAAAACGTAACACCGCTGGATACCATAGTTTCACCCAAGGGCGACGCTGACAACGACCAACATAATAGGCTAAGCCAAGATCCAGTAAATGCCGAGCTCTTCCTCTCCAGCCCTGATACCATTCGCCGGCACAATCGGCACCAGCTAGCCTCACTTGGTGGCGGCGCTGTAAAATACTGGCCGCTCCCGCATGATCGGGATGCATATGAGTCACCACTGCCAACTTTAACTGGCTAAAAGGTCGCCCTAATTGCTGAGTAATAAACTGCTCAAGCATGGGCACATCGGCTCGACTGGCCCCATCTAACAATAACAATTTATCAGCGTACTCAACTAAAAAGATGTTTTGAATATAGCCTTGCAAGCGGTGGATCTTCATCAATCATTTACCTGGTTGCTACATAAATTTAACAACACTAGAGCAAAAACTCAAAGCAAACAAGCATGCTTAGAAAAAGCCGCGGGATAGCGCAGATAAAGCGAGCTAAATAAGTGTGATTGCTCAATAAATGTTCTATTATGCTCAATAACGAAAGTAAACGAGCAGCCGTCATGCAAAGAGATCCGCAAGACAGTTATGATTTAATCGTCATCGGTGGGGGCATTAATGGCGTTGGCATTGCCGCCGATGCCGCTGGCAGAGGTTTACGGGTAGCCTTGTTTGAACAAAACGATCTGGCCAGTGCCACTTCATCGGCCAGCTCTAAACTGATCCACGGCGGACTGCGCTATTTAGAGCATTACGAATTTCGTTTAGTCAGCGAAGCACTAAAAGAACGCGAAGTACTGTTAAAAATGGCACCACACTTAGTTGAGCCAATGCGCTTTAGGCTGCCCCACCGTCCTCACCTACGCCCTTGGCCTCTGATTCGCCTCGGCTTGTTTCTCTATGATCATCTGGCTAGGCGCAGCACCTTAGAAGGCTGCCACGGGCTGAAGTTTCAACAAGATAGCGTACTTAATCATCAGATCACCCGCGGCTTTGAATACTCCGATTGCTGGGTCGACGATGCACGCTTGGTAATAAGCAATGCCCTACTAGCAGCTCAACATGGCGCTTATATCGCTCCGCAGCATCAAGTGGTGGCAGCCCGGCGCCAAGCGCAACATTGGCAAGTCGAGGTGCGCGCTAGCCAAACTGGCCAAGTGCAGCACTACTACTGTAAAAACCTAGTGAATGCGGCTGGTCCATGGGTACAACAGCTAATTGAACAAACACTGCATCAAACAGCACCACGCACTATCCGCTTAGTTAAAGGCAGCCATATTGTGGTGCCGAAAATTCACCCCCAGCCGCAGGCCTATATTCTACAAAACAGTGATAAGCGCATTGTCTTTGTCATTCCCTACCAACAAGACTACTCGTTAATTGGTACCACCGATGTGGAATATCAGGGTGATCCTGCTGCCGTTAGCATTTCTGCAGCAGAAGTAGACTATCTCTGCAAGGTAGTAAATCAGCACTTCATTCAGCAAATTAGGCCCAGCGACGTGGTGCATAGTTTTTCTGGTGTTAGACCGCTTTGCCAAGATGAATCAGACGACCCTTCTGCGGTGACCCGCGACTACACCTTAGAATTAAGTCCAGCTCAAGACGGCGCGCCATTATTATCGGTATTTGGCGGCAAGCTAACTACCTACCGAAAACTAGCCGAGGCAGCCTTAGCCCTGTTAGCCCCTCGTTTAGACTCTCTTGCAGCGCCATGGACCGAGCACTGCTTGCTACCCGGTGCTAATTTACCCACCAGCCTGGCACAATTCATCACTCAACAACAAGCGGTCAGCCACTTACCCAAGTCTTTAGTTAAACGCTGGTGTCGGCAATACGGAAGCAAAGCTGAAAAATTGCTGCAACAAGCTGACGCACACGGCCTAGGGCAGCACTTTGGTGGTGAACTCTATCAGCTGGAAGTGGACTATTTGGTCCAGCACGAGTGGGCTTGCCAAGCTGATGACATACTTTGGCGACGCACCAAGCAGGGCCTGCTTTTTAATAGCGAACAACAGCAAGCGTTGCAAGAATACTTGCAGCAACCCACCGTTGTGCAAGGAGTATCAGCCAGCGAGCTAGCAGCATCAAATAAAAGTCAAATTATTTGAATTAAATCAAATATTATTAAGCTTTGAATCATTAGGTAATTTTTTTGTTGTATTGAGCTTGCATTTTTCAAAAAAACCTGCGCAATGAAAGCCTTATCCGCTTTTAATACACCATTTACCTAGGTAGACTCTTTTACTCTTTGTAAATGGATATACAAGCTGAACACCATGAATTCTACATTCTTGCCTTTAAGTCGGCCGGCCATTAAGCAGCCAGAGATTGATGCCGTTGTTGAAGTGCTGAAATCGGGTTGGATAACCACTGGCCCGAAAAATGCCGAACTCGAAGCCGCAATAAAGGACTACACTGGCGCCCCCCATGCCGTTGCCTTAAGCAGTGCCACCGCAGGCTTACACCTTTGTCTTATTGCCCTCGGCATCGGCCCTGGTGATGAGGTAATCACCCCATCAATGACTTGGGTATCAACGGTTAACCTGATCACCTTAGTGGGCGCTAAGCCGGTTTTTGTTGATGTCGACAAAGACAGTCTAATGACCACAGCCGAGCGTATCGAAGCGCAAATCACCGCCAAGACTAAATTAATTATTCCGGTACATTACGCTGGAGCCCCGCTCGACTTAGATGCCATTTACGCTGTAGCCGAGCGCCATCAACTACCGGTCATTGAGGATGCCGCGCATGCCATAGGTTGCCATTATAAAGGTCGCCCAATTGGTCAAACCGGACACTGCCTGTTCTCCTTGCATGCCATCAAAAATGTCACCACTGCTGAAGGCGGAATATTTACCACTCATGATGCGCAATTGGCCGAGCGGATCCGCCGCCTTAAGTTTCATGGTTTGGGAGTAGACGCCTTTGACCGAGAAACCCAAGGTCGCGCACCGCAAGCAGAGGTGATAGAACCCGGCTTTAAATATAACATGCCAGACATTTGCGCAGTACTGGGTTTGGGCCAGTTGCAACGTCTTGAACAGATCACCCAACAGCGCCAAGCTTTGGTTGCCGCTTATCGAGAACGTTTAAGTCCACTGCCCGGCATTACTCCCTTGAGTATCCCCGACTACCCCCATCAGCATTGTTGTCATTTGATGATCATACGTGTGGAACCCAACATTTGCGGTTTCGACCGAGACCAATTAATTGATTATCTAAAACAGCAAGGGATTGGTGCAGGTATTCACTTCAAGGCGTGCCATAGCCAAAAATACTATCGGGAAAACTACGCCAGCCGCTTTGGCGAGATCAACCCTGATTTAAGCAATAGTGAATTTAATAGCCAACGCATTTGTTCCCTCCCTCTTTTCCCCGATATGCAACTTAACGACGTAAATCGGGTCATATCAGCTATCACGCAATTTATCGGAAATACTCATGAGGCATAAGCAAGAAATTAATTTTGTATCCATCGTTATTCCTGTCTACAACGAAGCGGCCAGTCTGCCTGAACTGATTCAACGCACTTGCGCCGCCGCAGACAGCATGGGAAAAGATTACGAGTTACTGCTGATTGATGATGGCAGTAAAGATAACAGCGCAGATCAAATAGAGGCAGCGGCGGCCGCAGAAGGCAGCCATGTGGTAGGGATTATTCTCAACCGTAACTATGGGCAACACAATGCCATCATGGCGGGTTTTGAGCATGTTAGAGGCGACTTAGTGGTGACCCTAGATGCCGACTTACAAAATCCGCCTGAAGAAATTCCGAATTTGGTTGCCAAAGCAGAACAAGGCTACGACGCGGTAGGCACAGTACGGAAGAATCGCCAAGACAGTCGGCTGCGTCGTTACCCCTCGATGCTAATCAACAAAATCGTCAAACGTTCCACCGGAGTAGAGATGAACGACTACGGCTGTATGTTACGCGCCTACCGCCGCCACGTGGTTGACGCCATGCTACAGTGTCACGAACGCAGTACTTTCATCCCAATTCTGGCCAACGGCTTTGCTCGCCATACTGTGGAAATAGACGTTGCCCATAGCGAGCGCCAACAAGGCGAGTCCAAATACAACATCATGGGCTTAATTAACCTGATGTTCGATCTACTCACCAGCATGACCACTGCACCGCTAAGAATGCTCAGCATCATGGGCGGGGTCATCGCCACTCTGGGTGGCCTATTTGGCTTAGTATTACTACTGATGCGCATGTTCTATGGCGCAGAATGGGGTGTCGATGGGGTATTCCCACTGTTCGCCCTACTGTTCATTTTTATCGGTGCTCAGTTTGTTGGGCTAGGCCTACTCGGTGAATACATTGGTCGTATTTATTCCGATGTTCGCGCTCGGCCTCGTTACTACGTACAGGACGTATTAGTTGGCGAAGCCACCAAACAAGCACGCGATAACGGCCAAGTGGCCAATCACTAATTTAACTCTCTTAAGGATAAGACAATGAAAGCTGTGGTATTTGCCTATCACAACATCGGTTGTACGGGCATACAAAGCCTAATTGAAGCAGGCGTTGAAATTGCTGCTGTATTTACTCACCTCGACGACAGTAAAGAAAATCTATTTTTTGAATCGGTAGCCAAGCTAGCCGCTCGCCATGGTATTCCGGTATTTGCCCCAGAAGACGTCAATCACCCGTTGTGGCTGGAAAAAATTAACGCCATGCAACCAGAGGTATTCTTCTCTTTCTACTACCGTTCAATGCTAAGCCCAGCGCTATTGGCATTAGCACCGCAGGGTGGCTTTAACTTACACGGCTCACTGCTTCCTCGTTATCGCGGCCGCGCGCCGGTAAACTGGGCCTTGGTCAATGGCGAAACCGAAACCGGTGTTACCCTACATGTAATGACGGCCAAAGCCGATGCCGGCGACATAGTGGCTCAACAAGCCTTAACTATTGACCCACAAGACACCGCCGAAACACTGCATCAGCGACTCAATCAACTGAGTGCTGAGTTGTTGGCCGAGGTGCTGCCAAAACTTATCGCCGGTGAACATAGCTTAACCCCGCAAGATGAGAGCCAAGCCACGGTATTCGGCCGCAGAACTCCTGCCGATGGCGAGATTAAATGGGCCGACGATGCCCACAGCATTTACAACTTATGCCGCGCCGTTACCGAACCCTACCCCGGTGCATTTACCTTTTTAGGTGAGCGTAAAATCATTTTTTGGAGCGCAGCGGCCAGTGAGCAAGATTACGACGCCACGCCCGGTACCATTGTGGCCACCGCACCGCTTACCATTGCCTGTGGCCGCGGCTCGTTGATCGTCAAAGCCGGTCAAGCCGAGCAAGGCTTATATATGAACGGTGAGCAGCTAGCCAGCGAAATGCATTTAGTAGAAGGCATGCGTTTTGGGCCACAGGCCAGCGCCACCATCGCCGCCAAACGTCGGCAAAAGGTGCTCATTTTAGGGGCTAACGGCTTTATTGGTAACCATTTAACCCAGCGCTTATTAGACGATGGCAAATACGAAATTTTTGCCATGGACATGAGTGCCAACCAGATTGAACAGCATTTAAGCCATCCGGATTTTCATTTTGTTGAAGGTGACATCACCATTCACAATGAATGGGTCGAATACCACATCAAGAAATGTGACATTATTCTGCCACTGGTGGCGATTGCTACTCCGATTGAATATACCCGTAACCCGCTGCGGGTATTTGAACTGGATTTCGAAGAAAACCTGAAGATCGTTCGCGAATGTGTGAAATACAATAAACGCATTATTTTCCCCTCTACTTCAGAAGTATACGGCATGTGTACCGACGAAGAATTTAACGAAGACAGCTCACCTTTAATTACCGGCCCCATCAACCGCCAGCGTTGGATCTACTCAACCTCTAAGCAACTACTCGACCGTGTTATTTGGGCTTACGGTAAGAAAGACGGGCTTAAATTCACCCTATTCCGTCCCTTTAATTGGATGGGACCACGCCTCGACAGCTTAAACTCGGCGCGGGTTGGCTCAAGTCGAGCGATTACCCAGTTAATCCTTAACTTGGTAGAAGGCACGCCAATTAAGCTGATTGATGGCGGCGAGCAAAAACGCTGCTTTACCGATATTTCCGAGGCCATCGAAGCCTTATTCCGCATCATCGAGAATAAAGACGGTTTATGCGATGGCCAGATTATCAATATTGGCTCGCCAGAAAACGAAGCCAGCATTAAACAAATGGCAGAAATCTTGGTAGAAAAATTTGAAGCCCACCCGCTACGAGATAAGTTCCCACCGTTTGCCGGTTATCATCTGGTTGAAAGTAAGACCTTCTACGGTGACGGTTACCAAGACGTGCAGCATCGTCGCCCCAGCATTCGTAACGCCAAGCGTTTACTTGACTGGGAGCCGCGCATTATGATGGAAGACACCATTGAGGAAACCTTGGATTTTTTCCTAAAAACTGCAGTTGACGAGTAATAATGAGCGGAAAAAACAGCACTAAAGTCGGTTTAAGAATAGATGTAGATACCTTTCGCGGCACCCGTCTAGGGGTGCCCAAGTTATTAGAAATCTTACAGCGGCACGGGTTTCAAGCCTCGTTCTTTTTTACGGTTGGGCCAGACAACATGGGGCGTCATATTTGGCGCCTGCTACGCCCCGCCTTTTTAAAGAAGATGCTCCGCTCTAAAGCCGCCAGCCTCTATGGCTGGGACATTCTACTGCGTGGTACTTTTTGGCCCGGCCCCGTGATTGGCAAGCGCTTAGCTGGAGTCATCAAGCAAACCGATCAAGCTGGCCACGAGGTGGGTTTACACGCTTGGGATCATCATAAATGGCAGATGAAAACCGATACAATGTCTGCCTCTGAGCTAGCCAGTGAGCTGAACAAGGGTTACCAACTGCTGTCTGAGATCATTGGCAAAGAAGTACAATGTAGCGCGGTCGCTGGCTGGCGCTGTACCGAGGCCACCTTAGAGCAAAAAGAAGCCTTTCCGTTTCGCTATAACAGTGATTGCCGAGGCCAATCTATTTTTGTTCCCAAACTGGGCATGGCGCCGCAAATTCCGGTCACCCTGCCCACTTATGATGAACTGATCGGCCAAGACGGCGTGGACGAAAGCAATTACAACCAAGCCATTTTGAGACGAATAAGAGCCGATGCGCTTAATGTTTATACCATTCATGCCGAAGTGGAAGGAATCGTTTGTGCGGAGATGTTTGAACAACTGCTAATTAGCGCCAAACAACAGGGCATACAGTTTGTTCCGCTCAGCGAATTACTCGATCAAGACTACGTATCTTGGCCAGCGGACGAGATATTAAATATTGAAATGGAGGGGCGCGAAGGTTGGCTAAGCCATCAAGCCTCTTTGGTTAAAGCAAATCAGGAAAGTTATGCGTCAAGTTAAAATCAATCTAGCCACTTGGCTGCCCCTGTTCTTTATCTTGCTGTATTTGTTACCACTGGGGTTGCGCGACCTTTGGTCACCAGATGAGCTGCGTTACGCCGAAATTTCCAGAGAGATGGTGGCCAGCGGCGATTGGATAGTACCGCGCTTTAATGATCTGCGTTATTTCGAAAAGCCAGTCATGGGTTACTGGATGAATGCGCTATCACAGTTAGTCTTCGGTGAGACTAATTTTGCGGTTAGAGCCGCCTCCGCCTTTAGCGCCCTAGGTGCGGCCTTTTGTCTGTGGATGTTATTAGCCCGCTTTGCCTCTCGACCGACTGCTTGGTTAAGCTGCGCCATTTATCTCAGTATGTTTATGGTCTCAGGCATTGGTACCTATAGCGTGTTAGATAGCATGCTCAACCTCTGGCTCACCGCCAGCTTCACCGCCTTTTACTTTGCCATTCGCAGTGACAGTAGCCGCCATCGCGCCAAATACTACGCGCTAGCGGGCATCTATTGTGGCTGCGCGGTATTAACCAAGGGTTTTCTGGCATTGGCGCTACCGGTATTGGTGGTATTGCCCTACATGCTATGGACTAAGCAACTAACGGTGATCTTAAAATGGGGTTGGTGGGTGATGCTACTAGCGCTGCTCACTTGCCTGCCTTGGGCGTTAGCGATTCACGCAGCCGAGCCCGATTACTGGCACTACTTTTTTGGATTGAGCACATTAAGCGCTTTTCCGCCGAAAACGCTCAGCACGCCGCACCGCTGTGGTATTACCTACCATTTTTGGCGGCCGGAGTATTACCTTGGTTATTTTGGTCTCCCTCGGCGCTGGCCCACCTAAAAGGGCAAATGCATTCACCGCTGCTGCGCTATGCCTTGTTATGGGCCCTGCTTCCCTTACTGTTCTTTTCACTGGCCAAGGGTAAACTAGCCACGTATATCTTGCCAATAATGGCGCCTATCGCCATCTTATTTGCTCACGGTATTCAACAGGCCTTTGCCAAAGCCTGTAAGGGTTTACGCTTGGGAAGCTGGCTCAATGCAGGTTTATTTTCGCTATTGGCCCTCACCACCTTAATTCTGCACTTTAGTGGCAAGCTTCCCTTAGAAGCCGATGAAACTTACCGTGCTTGGCTGCTAAGCTTTATTTTTGCTTTTTGGGCAGCCATGGCCTTAGTCTCGCTAAAGGTAGACAGCTTAAACGCCAAAGTCGCCAGCTACATGTTAATGCCTTTAGGTTTGTTTATGTTGGCTTGGGCCACCTTTCCCAATATCAGCATTTACTCCAAAATGCCTGCCAAATTTACTCAGCAAATCGCCCACTTAGTCAGCCCTAACACGGTCTTAGTCGCCGACTACCCAGACACCATGTCAGCGCTAAATTGGTACTTCAAACGTCAGGATGTCTATCTAGCGGGGCAAAAAGGAGAAGTCAGCTACGGTTTAAGTTATCCGGATGCTCAGCATCGCTATATCGAAAATAGCCAACTAGCCGAATTTATTCAGCAGCAGCAACAAACTGCCCCGGTATTAATCTTCTTTAGAGATAAACCCGACATGGGCGAGCAGCTGCCCCAGACCGACCAACGTATTAGCCGGGGCCGTTACACCGTGCTTTACTATAACGCGCGGCAACCTTAACCATGACAGAGCTACTGCTGCTAGTTATATCGATAGGCTTAAGCTCATTAAGCCAATATTGGCAAAAACGTGCAGCGCTGCTGTTTGCCGCCCAGCCGCAATTAACTAGCCGGCAGAAGCTACTGAGCAAACCTTTATTACTGGGCATCATCTTTCTTGGCCTCGGAGCTCTGAGCTGGTTGGCCGTGTTAAGTCGCTGGGATGTATCTGTGGCTTACCCACTGCTTAGCAGTAACTTTGTGATCATGTTATTGATTTCAAAATTTGCCTTTAATGAGCAAATCAGTCCACGCCAATGGTGGGGAGTGGGCTGTATTGTACTTGGAGTGGCCTTTATCGGAGGAGCGGCTCAATGGCTATAACCAGACGTGGTCGCAGCATTGCCTTGGCCTTACTCAGCGTAGCGTTTATTTCGCTGGCCCAACTGTCCATGAAATGGGGGATGAGCCAACTCAATGAACAATTTCCTACTTGGTTAAGCCTATGGCAGCAGCAAGCCTACAGCCACTTAGTCAGCCACTACTGGCCCTATTACCTTAGCGTGATAGGCGGCTTAAGCTGTTATGCCTCGTCCATGTTTTGTTGGGTGATTGCTTTAAAACGCCTCGCTTTATCAATAGCTTACCCACTACTAAGCTTAAGTTATGTAGTGGTTTACCTCGCCGCGGTAAGCTTGCCCTGGATAGGCGAAAGCTTTAGCTGGAGTAAAGCTCTAGGCGTATTACTGATCTTAATCGGGATCTATCTGGTCATACCGCGAGCGACTGGCAAACAATAAGCCTAAGCTCAGTAAGACTGCATCCATAAAAGCCGCAAAACCTCACGATTAATGATTAAATAGTTGAAGCATCAAGCAATATTAAACGATACTGGGTAGAATCTGGCTTTTACTGAGTCGCAAGGAGTTTGCGCTAACATGAAACGTCTTTTTGACCTGCTCGCCATTTTGTTTTTGCTATTGTTGGCTACCACGGTCTTTTTCTTGTTCTCTTTCCACCCCGACCGCTATAAAAGCGATTTCCTCTCCTGGGTCAACCAACAGAGCGACTGGCAACTCAACTATGACAGTAGCCAATGGTCACTTAAACAACCGCTACAGTTGCAAGTCTCGGGGCTCAGTTTAGCTAAGCCAGAACAAGCCGCACTCATGGTCAAACAAGCCGAGTTGAAGCTCGCCTTATTACCCTTAATTAAGGGCACTATTCGCTTTGATAGCGTGGTTTTAAGCGACACTCAAATAGCGATAAGTGACCAGCTGTTTAGTGCCAGCAAGACCGAGCAGCCAGTCGGTGCAGCGCCAAGTACTAGCTGGTTTAAGCAACTCGAAGTGGGCCAAATTTTGGCCAAAGACGGTGACTTTACTTGGCAGCGCCAAGAGCAAAACCTTCGCCTAGAACGCTTTGAGCTGGCGATAGAAGATGTCGCCATCGAGCTCCAACAACCCGCCCCTAGCCACTGGCAATTTACTCTGCACGGCTCGGCGCAGCAGCTTATTACGCCTTGGCAAACCATAAAATTACCGCAGCTCAGCCTCGCTTACGCCAAGCAGCTCTTAGTGATTGACCACATCGGTGCCGATTTGCTAGGAGGTTCCTTCTACGCCGCGGCAGAACTCAAACAACAGCAACTCACTATTAGCGAATTAGCTTTAAACAACCTCAAGCTGGAATATTTTGCACAGCCTGCCGCAAACACTGCTGCCACGCCTACTGAGCCAGCCACCGATACCTTAGAGCTAAGCTGGCTAAAACAAATTAACATTAATAACTTACTACTAAATCAAGTGAGTTTAGCCAGCCAGTACCAAGGGCATAATCTAGTTCTAAATAAACTCACCGCCGAATTAAAACAGCTACAAGGCGCTTGGCCTATACAGCCTTCGTCGCTACGCGGTGACTTTGCCTTTATTGCCGATGAACTCTACTTAGATCAAATCCAACTGACAGAGCTCACCGCCAGTGGTCAGCTACAAGAGCAACAGTTGTCGCTTAGCGCGCTCCGCAGCCAATTGTTTAAAGGCCAACTGGAGCTGGCTCTGAGCTACCAGTGGCAACAACAAGCGCTTACCGTGCATCAATTACTGCTAGCAAACAATGAAATCCCCATTCAACCGGCCTGGCTACCCCAAGCTCCCCATGAGCCAGCCACTGAAGAGCAACCAGCCGCAGCAGAGCAACAGCCCGCACCGAGCCACCAAACTACCTTAGGGCTACAGGAATTATATATAGAGCAGGCCGACTTACAGCAGGTGAAGTTATTGTCCTACATCGACACCCTGCCATTTTCTGCAACCGGGCTAGACCTTGAATTACGCCAGCTTAACTTAATTAAACAAGGACAATGGCAGAGCGTAGAACAACTGTGGCAACCGCAAAGCCGCGTCTTTATGGAAGCCCCCGAAATTGCCTTTCGGGGTTTGGTTCTCAATCACAGCAGCATAGACTTAGGCTCGGAGCAGCAACTAGGCTACCTAAATCTGTATGGCGAATTGCCGCTTGGTCAGTTTGAATTGCAAGCCCAGAGCCTGTTAGATCAGCCTCATAAACCTTGGCAGGCTCAGCTATCGGGCTTACTCCTTGATATTAGCCCGCTAGCGAGACTAGCCGATAACCCAGACTTTAACCTAGTGGGTGATGTTGAACTGGCGGGAAAGCTACGTGGCAAACTCAGTGACTTTTGGTCAAATCTTGACGGGGAGTTAGAGTTGCATAGCCAGTTGTTGCAACTGCCGGGGGCCGATTTAGAGGTCACCCTCGACCAGATCATTGAAACGCCGCGCCAATACTTTGAGGACCCCAGCCCACTAATCGCCAAAGGCTGGCCGGTGTTTTGGCGCACCCCAAACAACTCCCTCAGGGACTCAGCCAATTTACCAATACCGCACTCAGCGCCGAAATTAAACAAGGCGTGTTACAGCTAAGGCCACAACAGCTAACAGGCTTACGTTACCCCATCACGCTGGCAGGTAACATTGACTTTGCTCAGCAACGCTTCGAGCAATTTAAAGTGGTGGTGAGTGATAAGCCTTGCTGGCGTTTGGTTCAAACCACCGATGGTAGCTGGTCTGCGCCACATATCAGCTTCGATCATTATTTATCGGCGCGCCGCTACCGACTAGACCAACAACAGTTTATTCAAGCTCCCAAACATCCTGAGTGCCGCTATGCTTTCACCGCGAGCAACTAAATCACGCCGACAGCGATGCGCTTAAGGCACAGGCATGTTCAATAAAACAATCGCGTAAGGGATTTTGGCTACTGTCTTTACGCCACACAAAGTTAAAGCTGCGGCGCATGTCCAAGTCAGGCGTCGCCAAAGCCACTAACTCTCCGGCTTGTATTGCTTGCTCTACACTACGTAGCGGCAGGCAACTTAAGTAAGCGCCATCTGCTACTAAAGCAATCAAACTTGCCACATGGCTGTATTCGCGCCACACCTTTAACTTAGTAATCTTGCCATGTATTGCGCCATTAAAAATATCCCGAGTTCCCGAGCCGGTTTCTCGTAATACCCATCGAGCACGGCTAAGTCGAGCTAAGTTTACCTCTGGTAAATTTGCCAAAGGGTGCTGCTTGCCAGCCACCACCACTAAGTGATCCTCGCACCACACTTGTTGAGCAATCCGGCTATCACTACAGTGGCCTTCAATAATGCCCAATTGCAAACGGTAATCGAGCAAACCTGCCAATACCACTTCACTGTTACTAATTTGCGGATGCACCACCAAGTCGGGAAACTGTTGATCTAAACTGGCAATGATTTTAGCCAAAAAATACTCGGCAATGGTTTGACTGGCACCCACCGTCAGCTCTCCACTGATCACCTGCTGCCCGGCAAAACCCTGCATAATATGCTGACTTTCCATTAGCACCCGCTTGGCTCTAGGGCGTAACCAATGCCCCCAATGATTCAAACGCAAACGTTTACCTTGGCGCTCAAATAGCTTTTGCCCCAAACCCGTTTCTAGTTGATTCAAGGCCATGCTAGCCGCCGATTGAGTCATCGCCAGTTGTTGCGCGGCCACGCTAACACTTTGGGTTTCGGCGATACAAACAAATACAGATAACTGCTTCAGGCTGAAGCGGTAGAGGTGCTGCATATAAGCACTCCTGATTAAACGGCAACAATATATTAGTAAAGCTAATATATCGCGCCGTCACTCAAAGCACTAGTAGCTGCAGCTTTTAGCTGGCGTCCGACTGACTAGGTAGGATCATAAAGAAGCCCTTAAACTCAGCAGCTAAGATCTGCTGGTCATAGATTTCCACCGCCACGGTCATTTTAGATTTCTTGCCTTCTAGCAAAGGCAGTAAACTGCCCTTCATGGCACTTTTTTTCACCCGCGCTTCAGCATCGCTCAAAATCGCTTTACGGTGTTTAATTTCACCCTTGGCTAATACAATGTCGCCAGCAAAACCATGCTCTTGCAGCATTAACCAAATCATCCCCACGCCGACAACACCGCCTGACTGTAGATGCTTCCAGCAAACATGGAAGCATGGGGATTACCATTGCCAGCCAAAGGCAGACGAGTGCTTAGCTCTTTACCAGTATACTGGCGTAAGCGCACGCCCATCTTGTCGCTCAAGGGAATTTGTTGCTGAAACATTTGCTGTAAGGCGGTACATAAGGCGGGTTGACGCACAAAGCGGTGTTCTGCAGACAGCGGCTTCACCATTTGCTGCACTTTCACCTTAAACTTGTCAAAGGTAGGGCTACCGGCGGGTTCGAAACCGCAACTAGTGAAAAACGCCTGCGCATCGCCCCGTGCATTCACTACAATGCGCTTAACTCCTTCTTCGTGAGCCGCCTCTTCCAAAGCCATCATTAATAAGGTGCCAAGACCTTTCTTACGTTGTTCAGGGGACACCGCCACATGGCGAATCAAGGCTTCTTGATGGTCACTCAGAAACAAACGACCTACCGCGAGCGGCTCTCCTTGTTTGTCACGGATCATTCTATGGATGCTGTGTTCATCATAGGCATCTCGTTCACTGCCCAAGGGCAGTTGTAAGGGTTTGTTCAAAACTTCCCAGCGAAACCGATAGTACTTATCCATTTCTCCTGAGGCGTGAGGACAAATTACCTTCATCATAGCTACTCCGTTTGCTAGATAATATGATTACTGAGCCAAGCTTGGGGTTCAGACCGTGTGCTCAAGCCTATTACTTATAAGCAAAACCCCGTTTGATAAGCAAAGCGCGTGCTACATAATGCACACAAACGCAACAATAAACCAACAAACAATACAAAATAGCTCGCTATAACGTGAAGCATACAAGCGACAATGAGCCCCGCCTTGCTTCTGCACTCGTAGACAAGGCTTACCATTGTGCAGTGCTAACGATAGAATAGCCCTTAACTTCGGCAAACTAGGAAATAGCCAATGTTAAAAAAACTGGCCTTGGCACTCGCGGTAGTGGCTTTAGTGGCGCTAGCTGGTCAATATTTTACTTACCAGCAATATCAGGCCCAGCTCAAACAGCGGCTCACTCAACTGCAGCAGCAAAGTGCTTGGCGCTTTCAAGTTGAGCAGCGCAGTGGGAATGTTTGGCAAGCTCAAGAACACTGGCTGGTTCAGGTACAGCTCAGTGATTTAGGCCTGCATGCCGAAGACTTTGGCCTAAGTAATGACATACTGAGCCTGCATTTGAATCACCAGCTCACCGTCTTGCCTTTTTATCTTAGCGGCCAATGGCAACTCGACCCAACACAAGGCGACTATCAGCAATGGCTGCAGCGTTGGCAGCTGGATGAAATTGGCCATCAAGGTAGCTGGCAAGCCAATTTGCTAAGCCAAACACTGCACCAGCAGCTAAATATTGCGGCGTTTCATCATCAAGATGAAAACACCGAATTAAATGTTGAGCCACTACAGCTAAGCAGTCACAGTGACCTGAATTTTCGACAAGGCGAATTGAGTTTAGAATGGCAAGGCATGCATATAGAGGACAAACAAGATCTAGGCGATAGCGTCAAGCTAGGGCGAGTAAGCATGCAACAGCAGTTTAGCCAACGCCAAAGCTGGCACCTGGTAGAAGCCGCCAGCTGGTCCATCGAAGCCCTCGACATCCGCTTTAAACACGCCACCGAACAGCTCTCGCTGCAGCAACTTAAAGCTGAGCACAAACTTGTCGAACAACAGCAAAAAGCCTACCTAGCAATGGACTTAAGTCTGCAACACTTAGCTTTGCAACAGCAGCAACAAGGGCTCACAATGCAGCAATTACAAGTGCAATCGCAACTTGGCGGTATGCCAATGCAAGACCTAGTCGCACTCGCCGAAGCGAAACAACAACGGGCCAATGAAGCGCAGCTTGATAACTTGCTACAACAAGCCTTTGCCGAAGGTCTGGATTGGCAGTTCCAGCAATTAGCGGTAGAGCTTGACTCCAACTACCCAAGCTTACAGCTACAAGGTGACCTAAAACTTAGTGGTCAAGCTAAGCTGCTGCCACTGCAGTTCAATGAGTTGCGCAGCCCACTGCAATTGCTTCGCTACCTAGAGCTGAACCTCGATATTGATGCCAGTGATCAACTGCTAGCGAACGACAAGTTAGCCGTGTACGTATTAGCCTTGCGCCAAGCGGGCTACCTAAAACACCAGCAAGGCCGCGATAAAACCCGGCTAATTTTTAACGACAGTGAATTTACTATGAACAATTTGGCGGTGAATTAGACAAAAAAAAGCGGCGATAAACGCCGCTGAAAGTCAGGGATTAGAAAAAACACTTAAGTGTTGCACTACTTTTGCTGCTGTAACTTCAATTGCTGCATAAAATGGGCTTGCGCTTTTGAAGAACCGGCTCGCTCTGCCTCCTCCACTAGGTTTAAGGCCCTAGAGAGGTCATTCTTTGCTACCGCCTTGGTTATCTGCTCTAAGTAGAAGGCTTCGGTATCACCGAGCATTTCTACATCAAGTGCCTTGCTTGGCTGAGCGGCGGTAGCGGTCACTGTTGACGCTGCAACTACTGGAGTTGCTTCAACAGCCTGATAATTACTTTGTGTTCCAGCAACACTGACCATGGATGAGCTATACATCACGTTGCTGAGACGAATATCCAAATTGCCAATTGGCGAATGCTTGCTGTAATACTTAAAGGCTGGGGGCAAGCCGCCGCCAGTTTTCTCTTCGTAAACCACTTTGGGGTCGATCAGTTCGGTTTTACCACCAAATTCTGTGGCTTTGCTGTACACCAGAATATAGCGAGCTTGCTGCGCTTGCTGCGGCGTAAGCTCTTGCTCCATGCTTAAAAAGCCTTCTCGGTCTAGCTGCGTTTCTTCAACACGTAGCACTTCGTTTAACGCTCGATCGTAAAACACCACTGTTGGGACGAATACGGTACGGCTAACAATACTGTCTAAATGAAAAGTAAATTGTGAAATATTTTCAGGGATCAACAACGCTGCAGTGTAAGAACGTCCTTCGGGGAAGGCCACAACAGGTGACTTCTCTGTCACATCAATTCGATTGGTTCTGTCAACAGACAACAGCTGATACTGCAACTGATTGGCTTGCTTAACCGCCACATTTCCACTAGCTAAGTTGTCGGCAATTTTGGCTTCATCGACAAATTGTGTACCCCAGGTTCTAAATGGGTCAGTGACTTCTAAAGGACGTTGTTCACCCGAACCAGAACAGGCACTAAGCATGCCACAAGCAACCACTAGCGCAAAAACTTTCTTCACATCTCACCTCTTTACTGTGGGCGCCGACCAGCGACGCCCACTTATTGCCTAAGTACTATAAGGAGTACTCAGCATAACGCGGCTTGACTCGGCTTACCACCAAGCTTCAACCATTGCGCCAACTTTTGTTAGATCAACGGTTTCTTGGCCGTCGGTTTTAACTTCACCAGTTACCGCATAGAAGCGAACCACTGGGCGTGACCACATGAAGTGACCCACTTGGAAGTTTTGCGACAAGGTAATCTTCCATGCGTCACTATCGTTGGTAGCGCCACCAACATCCGTGCGAGTAGTAAAGTGCATACCGGCTTCAATGGCTGTAGCCATATATTCGTTCCAGTGATGCTGTGGACGTACTGCAAATGAGTACTCCTCTTTCTCATCAAACGAACAACCCGTTTCCTTACAATCAACTAGTAAGTAGTTCGCGTTGTATTCCATCGCAGTCATTTCACCGAAGTTTACCGCACCATCTAGGAACAAACCGTACGAAGCGGCTTCTTTATCTTCGTAGTTACCCCAGTTTTGCCCAGCAGCATTAGATGAAATCAAAGCAGAAGCATCCGTTTCATAGCGTGCTGCCACTTGGAACCAACCATTGCTTAAACCTTGACGGTAAGAGGCAAATAGTTGCCATGCCGAGTCATTTTCAATGTTATCTTTCACATCAGCAGTGCCGAAGCCGTAGTTAACACGGAACTTAAGAGCCCCTTGGTCAGAAACTTTAATATCGTGCCAGTGAATAGCTAAAGTGTTAACAGAGCCATTTTTAGTCTCTGAACTAGTCGCTGCACCACCTTGCGTCCAACCTAAGTCAAGCTTACCAAGGCCAATGTCTAAGTTATCAACACCAGCACCTGAGCCATCAGCACTCAACATATAGTAGTCACTCAAACCACCTTGCTCACGACCGTAGAAACGTTTACCGGCCCAAATGTAGGCGTCAGGTTGAGAAGCAAAGATACCCTTACCACCGCCATAAAACTGAGCTAGACCAATGGTATCGCCCCAAGTTGGAGAGAAACCAGGAGTGTTGATCATTACGTTCATATCAAACTTAGCATCGCCGTTTTCAAAGCCTTGACTAAGCATCCACTCCATCCAGTTGTCTTCGTTACCTAAACGACCAGCACCATTGATTTCACCATGGGCACCTTTTAGTTGAACGATGTGATCGCTAGATGCTTCTAACGCATAACGACCATAACCAGAGAAGTTAGGGGTACCAGCAAATGAGCTAAGAGAGGTAGCTGCAGAAGCGATAGCGACTGCAATTGTAAGCGCTTTCATTTTCATTTTATTCAACTCCGTATGAATCTTGAATTTTTATTAGAATCTTTTTATGTAAATGACCAATAGGTCACAGGAGCAAAGTATAGAGTCCAAAATAGGATAATTAAGTGACGAGTATCACCCTTGAAAGCGTTTCCAAATAGTTCCGATCACATTTAACAGTAATTTCCCAAGAAACATTTCATGAAATATTCCATTACCCCCCCTTAAACCAAGTAAGCGATTACATAAATAAGCTATTGAAAAAAAAGGAGTTTACTATCATTTAAAATCCTTCTGCCGCTTACTGCTTTTAACAATGAAATTTTACAACAAGTCTTTTTTTACAAAAGTTAAGCAATGTGAGATGAATCAAATTTATCCGATACAACCATTATTTCCATGACATAAACAAGGTTATTTGGAGCTTAAAAGGGCAAGTAAATAGCTAACTGTTTAAGTTTACGCCACTTTAGGCAATATCTTTTACGCCTCTGCGCGCGGCTCAAGCAAGCGAACAACTCGCCCCCACCCTCTATATCGCCGTTTCCATAACCAGCAACAATCCAAGCAAACTGGAAATCAACGCCTTATAGTGAACGGCCAAATCACTCAACTTAAATCTGCTGAAGACTTATCACTAAATCGCACCAAGCCCCTATTCACGCGGATCTTTCATAGCTTTCCTGTCATAAATTCTTTTATTGAAGCGGATCACTATTTCAAATTCACAGGCTAAACAGGACTAAATGAACTGTTAACATGTCATTATGAAAGCGCTTACACGCGTAACTAACTTAAAGAGGTTGAATCCATGTTGCATCGTTATACTGCCCAATCCAGTTATCACGGAACCGTGAGTGACTTAATGAGTCCCGGATTGGCAGATGAGTTTGTCCAGCCTTGGTATGTGCCTTTAAGCACTACCCCGGCAGATACCGGCATTGCTTTGGGAGGCATTGGTAGCGCCTACACCTTTACCCCTGCGGGAACCACGCCTTTGCTACACATGCTGCCAGGCTTGCATTTGAGTGACCAGCAACGTGATAGCCTTCGTTTAGAAGATTTTTACTTCAGCCAAGGCGCAGCCAAACAGCAACAATTGCAGCTGGTTCACCCCAGAGACTTTCAACAAAAACAAAAGTTCTTTAAGTTAAGCGATGCCTCAGGCCAAGCCTTGTTCAGCGATGACATGTCAATTGAGCAGCAAATTGAGCGTCTGCAGCAGCTGGTAAGCGAAGCCGACTTTTATGCATGGAACCAACTCAACTTGCAACGTTGGCAAATTGAATTATCCAGCAAAACTCTAGATTTACTGGCTACACATAAACATGGCGTAGAGCTTAATGTCAGTTGGTTGCTCGATTTTTACGATGGCGCTTTAGGTCTACAGCAAACCGAACAACACGCGCTACTCGGCGATTGGGAAGCTAAGCAGTATCAAGGGCTCGCCAGCTGGCCAAGCCAGCAAATTAACTACAGCGCCTTATACCCAGTAGCCAAGCAAGAATTTGTTGGTGAGCAGCCCATCACCCTCACTAAGTTTCATTACAGCCCAATCGTCCCAGATAAAGAAGATTGGGCGGCACTTCCGGTTAGCTACACGCGTATTGTTTTACATAATCAGAGTAAACAGGCGCAGGCTTTTAGCTTAGTACGTTGCCTAGAGAACTTGACTGGCTACCAAGCCTTAAAGAGTCGACCAGGTATGCAAGACGCTGCCTGCTCCATCGTGCGTGTCGCTAATAGTCAACATGCAGAGCTACATCATTGGCAAGATCAACTAAAACACTGCACTGTTGAAATGGGCGGCAAGGCCAATCCAGGTGTCGACTTCGATGGTCAAAGTAGCATCAGCGTATCGGCCCCCGAGAACTGTACTATTAGTGCCAAGCCCTATTTCTACACCCAGAACGGCGAAGCCATTATTAAGGGAGCCTTAGCCAGTGGCCGACTCAGCAGTGATGTTGACCGCGGCATATACAGCGGCCGAGAACTCAGCTCCGCTGCACTTTGTGTTAGCGGCGAGCTAGCGCCTGGTGAACAACTAGAAATTCTGTTTACCTTAGTATTGGATTTTCCGCATATTCAACTGCCGGGTCTCACTAGCCAGAAAAAATATACCCAGTTCTACCCAAATGCTGAAGGGCGCTGTTTGGCCATTACTAAACAAGCTTTAGCCATAGAACCACAAATCCAAGATGCCCTAGCAAACATTGGAGAGCAACTGATGCCACAGGCTAGTTTGCTCGCCATCAGTCCGCAGCCACAACAACAAAGCCAAACCCGCACCCTGGCGCTAAACACACTATCATTTTTAGCGGAAGCCACGGTATGGGATAAACAAGATCGCTTTTTAGTGCGTGAATGTGCCGACTACCCCTTCTTTAATTCACTAGACGTATATTTTTATGGTTCATTCTCGTTATTACAGTGCTTCCCGAGACTCGATGGCGCAGTGATGCGTGAGTTCGCCAAAGCCGTGTTAGCCGAAGATAGGGTGATCCGTCGCCATCACGAGCATGTAGGTTTGCCACACGCCGACTTACCTAACGACAAAACTGAAGGTCCACGTGCCGTGCGCGGTGCGGTAATTCACGACCTCGGCAGCCCCTTCGACGCTAAACCGGATGCTTATGACTGGCACAATGTTAAGGAATGGAAGGACTTAGCGCCTAAATTCATCTTAATGTTGTTACGTCATTATCGCACTCATGGCGATCAAGCCCTATTACAAGAATCCTGGGAAGCCTGTCAGGCAGCCATGCACTATCTACAAAGTATGGTTGAACCGGGCCAGTGTTTTCCACTCACCCGCGGTACTGATGATACCTTCGATAATTTATCTTCCCATGGTATTTCGGTGTACTGCGGCTCGTTATGGATAGCCAGCCTAGAAGCTTATGCCAGCATCGCTGAACTGCTCAATAAAGCGAAAATCCCTCAAGAATATCGCGACCTTGCACATTGTGCTCGTCAACAGTTTCATCGTTGTTTATGGGATGAACAGGCCGGCTACTTCCACTTTTACATCACACCACTACAAATTGGTGATATCAAACAGCAACAGCGTGAAGCACTACTCGCCAGCTTAAGCGAAGTGTCATTTGCCGAGCACTTAAATCTCGATAAGAACAGTTCTTCTATAGAGCTGATTGAGCAACTAAACCGCTGGCTTGACCAGCCCGAAATGCCACAACTGGGTTCACTCGAAGCTGAGGTGAAAGCATTATGGCAGCAACATGCTAACGAGCAGGCTTGGCCAACCCAGCAATCTAGCCCGAAAGCGTGGCGCCAATTACGTAAGCTAACTTTATTGGCATTAGGTGATTTCTGGCAAGACTCATGGCTGAATAAGCTAGACCTAGATAGTGATGACAGTTTTGCCGACTCACTGCTAGCCGACAGCTACTGCCGAATGCTGCAGCTACCAGCAGTCGCCAGCGAACAGCAACAACGTCGCTGCTTGGAATATGTGTACCGACACAATTACCAACTAAACAGTGCACGAGTAGGTGCAGCCAACTTGGTGACCCGCGACGGGCAGCCCAAAGAGTGGGGTAATTTCCAAGCTCACGATGTATGGGTCGGGGTGCAATATTCCTTGGTTAACGCCATGCTTGCGCTAGATATGCAGTCCCAAGCCGCTGATTTATTACAGGCTTGCTACCGCAATCTTTATCAAGATGCGCGCATCCCTTTTGCCGCACCAGAAGGCTTTAATGCCAGCTGCCGTTTCGATGCCTCAGCATTTTGCGATGGAGATAATCAGCAAGCAGAGCAACTTCATCAGGCGCTGTTAGAGCAGGGCTTGTTATATCCAGACGGGCGGATTGCCGCTGATATTCCGCGTCAGCTCAGTGAATTTAAACTGCGCTACGCCAATCTATGTCAGCAGCTGCAACTGGATAGCAAAGCCTTATTTTATGCACTTCACCACAGTGGATTAAAATACACCGCCGGTCGTTACTTCCGTCCGGGCATGATTTTTTCTCTGCCTTTGGCGACGCAACATCCCCAAGCAGAGCAGCATTCAGCATAACATTTTAGAGGTTAATATGAGCAAACAATACGGTTACTTTGATGACCAAAACAAAGAATATGTACTAACTACGCCGAAAACGCCGATAAAATGGGCTAACTATGTAGGAACCCTAGATTTTGGTGGCATCATTGATACCACCGGCGGTACCTTAGTTTGTAAACAAGATCCGGCTTTAAACCGCATCACCAAATACATTGCCCAACAGCCTCAATCAGATTTTAAAGGCTCAAGCATTTATGTTCGTCGCAAAACGGAGCAAGGTTATCAGTTATTTTCTCCGTTCTTCACTCCTTGCTTAACCGAGCCAGATGAGTTCGAGTGTCGCATCGGCCTTTCTTACACCCGCTGGCGGGTAGTGGCGGAAGGCTTAGAAATAGACATCAAAGTATTTGTTCCTAAGGGTTCAACTACCTTGCTACAAGACATTAAAGTCACCAACGTGAGCTCACAAAGCCAGCAAGTTGACCTAGCACCGGTTTATGAATTCACTCACTTTGACGCCTTAAAACAATTAGTGAATGCCGATTGGGTTCCTCAAACCATGACCCTAAAAGCCCACCCAGAAGCTACCGGGCACTTGGTGTTAGAACAATACGCCTTTATGAAACGCGATATTGCGGTTAACTACGTGAGTTGTAACCTTCCTGTGGATTCTTGGGAAGGAGATCGCCGAGCCTTCTTAGGTGAAAACGAATTTGGTTCTTGGGCCAAACCGCTATCATTAATGGAAGATAGTCTGAGCAATTCAGAGTGTGACCGAGGTGACAACGTTGCTGCCATGCTCATCAAACTAGGTGAGTTAGCGCCAGGGCAAAGCCAACGAGTGATTACCCAATTAGGCCAAGCTGACAGCCTGCAAGATGCAGCCGACAGCATTGCGCTTTATCGTGACGAAAAAGCGGCTGATCAAGCCTTTGCTGAGCTCGCCACATTCTGGGAAGACTATCTACAAGTGATGCAGGTAGATACTCCAGACAGTGCCATGAACTCGATGCTTAACGTACATAATCCGCGTCAGTGTCATACCACCAAAAACTGGTCACGCTACCTGTCTCTCTACCAATTAGGCTATGGTGCTCGCGGTATCGGCTTCCGCGATTCATCGCAAGATTTAATTGGGGTAATGGCTCACATGCCTGAAGAAGCGCGCGAATTCGCCGAGCGCTTATTGTCGGTTCAGCTTGAAAATGGCTCGGCGATGCACCAGTACTTCCCGCTGACTATGGAAGCCAACGAAGGTGACTCTCGCGAAGAACCCGACTGCCCAGACTACTATGGTGACGACCACCTATGGATCGTCTTAACGGTAGCGCAGTATCTCAAAGAAACCGGCGATCTGGAATTCTTAAACAAACCTATCAGTTACTACAGTAAAACCTTGGAATTGGCCGAGCGTCCAACAGCCAGTGTTTACCAACACTTACTTAAAGCAGTTGATTTCACTTGGAATAACGTTGGCCAACATGGCTTACCTTTACTTGGCTTTGCCGACTGGAATGATACCGTTAACCTACCCACAGGTGCCGAGTCATTGTTTGTCGCTAACTTATTCGGTAAAGCGCTGAAGGAGTTGTTAGACATTGCCCAGGCCTTAGAAGATCAAACCACGGTCGAGTTACTTACTGGCTACTACCAAGAGATGAAACAACGGGTAAACCAGCATGCTTGGGACGGCGAGTGGTGGGTTCGCTACTTCACCGAACAAGGCGAGCCGATTGGTTCACATAAAAATAGCCATGGTAGCTTATATACTAATGGTCAATCATGGCCCGTCATTTCAGGCTTTGCAGAAGGTGACCGCATGCTAGCCGGGTTAGATGCCGTCAATAACAAACTCAATACCCAATATGGCATTATGCTATCTGGCCCCGGCTATAACGGTTATGACCATAAGCTTGGCGGGGTAAGTACTTACCCACCGGGAGCCAAAGAAAATGGCGGTATCTTCCTGCACTCTAACCCTTGGGTTATGATGGCCGAGACCATCGCTGGCAACGGTGACCGTGCCTTTGAGTACTACAATCAAATTAACCCAGCCTTCCATAACGATAACTTAGATGTGTTCCAATCTGAGCCTTACTGCTACCCACAAAATATTTTGGGTAAAGAACACAAACAGTTTGGTATGGGACGTAATGCTTGGCTATCAGGCACCTCTAGCTGGACCTATGTTGCAGGAACCCAATACATATTAGGAATTAAGCCCGGCTTAAAAGGCTTAGAAATTGACCCTTGTATTCCTAAGGCGTGGCCAGAATACAGCGTACGTCGCCGCTACCGTGGAGCCACTTACAACATTAAAGTAAGCAATCCTAAAGGTGTTAGCAAAGGTGTAGCTAGCATCACGCTTAACGGCAAAGCCATCGAAGGGCAAGTTCTACCTATCATGGCTGAAGGTGAGCACCAAGTCGAAGTCGTACTAGGCTAATCGAGCTCACTATATTAAAAAGCCAGCATAACGCTGGCTTTTTAATGCTTATTTATCAACCAACTTCAACAATATCACTAGGATACAAAAAAGCCCCTGTTCCACAACAGGGGCTTTAATTTGAGTTGAAACTGACGCGCTTACGCTAAGGATTGCAACGTCGTGGCGTCAAATAAATGCGCAAAGTGACTATCTAAATAAAGCTCACAATCACCGGGCTGCAAACTGTAGTCGGTGGCGGCTTCAACAATAATCTTTCTACCGCTTAACTCACCTCGTGCCAACATGGTGGCGCCCAATAATTCAATATTGTTCAGCTTAACGTGTACCTTAAGCCCTTGCCCTTCCTCCAGGTTTTTCGGATGCAGATAAATATCATTGGGACGTACTCCCAGCAATACTGACTGACCATCACTCACCTTATCCTGATATTGTGGCGGCAAAGTAATACGCTGCTGTTGAATATTCAGGTAGCTTTGTTCACCTTGCTGCTGCACCGTGGCAGAGAACATATTCATCATTGGTGAGCCAATGAAACCAGCCACAAAGGTACTGCTAGGTTGAGTAAATACCTCATAGGGTGTACCAATTTGGGCCACCACACCCTTATCTAATATCACGATGCGGTCAGCCAAGGTCATAGCCTCTACCTGATCGTGGGTTACATACAAAGTCGTCACACCCAGCTTGGTATGCAAATCTTTGATTTCTTGACGCATTTTGCCACGCAATTTGGCATCCAGGTTAGACAGCGGCTCATCAAATAAGAACAATTTAGGCGTACGAACCATGGCCCGTCCCATTGCTACACGCTGGCGTTGACCACCAGAAAGTTGCTTAGGTTTGCGCTGTAACAACTCTTTAAGTTGCAACATGTCGGCCGCCCACTCTACCGCCTCTTCGATTTCTGGCTTGCTATAACCTTGTACCTTTAAGGCAAAAGCGATGTTTTGATACACCGTCATATGCGGGTACAAGGCATAACTTTGAAACACCATGGCTAAGTCTCGGTCCTTGGGGTCAATTTCATTCAGGCATTTATCGCCCATCATGATACGTCCCGAAGAAATACTCTCCAAACCGGCTACCATTCGTAAGATGGTAGATTTGCCGCAGCCAGAAGCGCCGAGCAAAACTACAAACTCACCATCGTTTACCTCTAAATCGAAGCCCTTAACTACTTCTGTTTTACCAAAATTTTTTGTTAGTCCTTGAAACGACAGTGACGCCATAGTTATCCCTCTTTACGTTGCTTTAAAAAGCTTTGGAAGTACTTAGCACTTTGTTTAAGCACACGTTGTTGACTGGCATAATCTACATACACCAAGCCAAAACGTTTGTCGTAACCAAAGGCCCATTCAAAATTGTCCATCAAACTCCAAGCAAAATAGCCTTTAAGCTCTACCCCTTCAGCCATCGCCGCAGCCACCGCATCTAAGTGTGACTGGTAATAGTCACAGCGTTGTTGGTCAATCACTTGGCCATTTTCTAGCTTGTCTGCACCAGCCATACCATTTTCGGTAATATAAATAGGCGGTAACTGATAACGCTGATTTAACTTGGTGAGTAAGCTAGTAAACGCTTCAGGGCAAACTTCCCAGCCCATATCGGTGCGCTCTACGCCTTCTAAACGCACGTGTTCAGGCCCGTGTTCACCAGCTTTAATCACGTGGCGGGTATAATAGTTAATTCCAAGAAAATCGATGGGCTGCTGAATCAGCTCCAAATCGCCCGGCAAAATGGTGGGCCACCACAATGGCTGCTGCTGGCGGATTGCTTCTGGGTAAGTGCCTTCGACTAAGGGCTGTATGAACCAGTGAATACCCTGTTGCTCGTCAAAATCAGCGGCGGCAACATCGGCGGGATTACTTGGGTCAGCCGGATAAGCCGGAGCAAAGTTTAAGACTATCCCGTGCTGGGCCTTAGGCGCATTTTCTCGCATCTTAGGCAAAGCCAAACCATGGGCTAACAACAGATGGTGAGCGGCCTGAAAACCCCATTTGTCATCTTTTAGGCCCGGAGCATGGTCGCCAAAGCGGTAACCCAAGAAGGCACTACAGAAGGGCTCGTTGAAGGTAGTATAACTGTAAACTTCATCACCCAGCGCTTGAGTCATGATGTCAGCAAATTCGGCAAATTTATAAGCGGTTTCACGGTTCAACCACCCGCCGCGATCTTCTAGATACTGCGGTAAATCCCAGTGATATAAAGTGACAAAAGGCTTAATCCCTAATGAATTAAGTTTAGCGATAAGACGCTGATAAAAGGCGACGCCTTTTTGGTTAACCTGCCCTTCCTGAGGCATGATACGTGGCCAAGCAATCGATAAACGGTAGGCGTCCACACCTAGCTCAGCAATTAATTCTAAATCCTGCTCCCAACGGTGGTAGTGATCACAAGCTACTGAACCATCATCCCCGTTAGCCACTTTTCCGGGAGTCGCACAAAAACGGTCCCAAATAGATTCACAGCGGCCATCTTCTTGATTAGCACCTTCAATTTGAAAAGACGCTGTCGCCACACCAAAAATAAAATCAGAGTGACGAAATGGAGATGATTCGGGAAAAGCAAAAGACATACAAAACCTCAATAAAGCGCCTCACTGGCCGCCATTTTTTCTTAAAACAAGATAACCAGCCGAACGACTAGTCGGTTACTGTTAATGCTTGGTTCAAGTGGCCAAGCATTAACACTAAGATAGGGCGGCCATTTTAAATAAGCCCCCGTAAAGCTAAAGCACGATGTAGAACGACTAACTACGTGGCGCGGCGGTTGACTCCCGAACGACTAAACTAGGCTCTAATTGCACGCCATTAGTTAAGTCTTGATCCAAACTATTGAGCACCATATTAGCGGCAGCAATGCCCATATCCACAATCGGAAAACGAATGGTGGTTAACTTCGGACGCAAATAACGAGAGTAAAACATGTCATCGTAACCCACTACCGAAATGCGCTCGCCCGGTGATTCATTAGTACGCGATAAAATATCGTAAACACTAATTGCGATATTATCGTTACCACATACCACCGCTGTAAAATCAACATCACGTTGAAACAACTTAGCCGCCGCTTTATTACCACCGTCTTCCTGGAACAAGCCTTCTACAATCAATTGCGGATCATATTCAATTCCCGCTTCACTCAAGGCATTGCGATAACCTTGTAAACGCTCGCGTGCATCAAGGTGAATCAAGGGCCCGGTGATAGAAGCAATTTTAGTATGCCCCAAATCAATCAAGTGCTTGGTTGCCAAATAGCCGCCGAGTTCGTTATTTAAGTAAATACAGCGCTCGGCCAATTCTGGTACGTAACGGTTCAATACATAAATGTTCGGGTACTGTTTGCACAGTTCAATCACCTCGTCATCGGTCATCGCCTGAACCACCAGCAAAATCGCATCAACTCGTCGTGAGTGCAGAAAACGCACCGCTTCACGTTCTTGTTCAATATGATCGTCACCACTGGTAGCGATAAGATGCTGGCCATGCTTACGCAATACCGTTTCAATACTTTGCATCATTGGACCAAAGAATGGCCCCGACAAGGTACCTACCACAATACCAACGCTGTATGAACGGTTAGTTGCCAAAGCTTGAGCAAAAGAGTTAGGTTGATAACCCAACTTCTCCATAGCTGCCTGTACACGTTCCCGATTAACCGCAGAGACTTTATTGTTGCCGTTCATCACTCGTGAAACAGTCGCTTGCGAAACCCCCGCGAGATCCGAGACCTCCTTAATCGTTGCCATTAAATACTCTAGCCTCTCTAATTTTTAAGCGCCTAACACCGCCAGCACGAGCCCAAAAAAACCCGCCCTCGTGAAAGCGCTTTCCCATAATATGACGAAACAAGGTCATTGCTGTCAAATACCTTTATATGCAGCCAAGCTGATATGTGAGCGGCTGCAAAGTTTACAATTGCCCGATGAAAGTTAGACCTGCAACCAAAAGGTCATTGGCCCATCATTTACCAAAGACACCTGCATATCACAGCCAAAACGACCGGTTTCGGTGGCCAAACCTCGATCTTTACAAGCATCAACAAAAAACTCGTACAAGAACTCGGCTTGCTCGGGGCTGGCACCTCGAGAAAAGCCTGGTCTAAGCCCCTTATCGGTGTCTGCTACTAGGGTAAATTGAGATACCACTAATACGCTGCCACCCACTTGTTGCACGTTGAGATTGGTTTTTCCTTGTTGGTCGGCAAAGATGCGATACTTGCTCACTTTCTCACATAACTTAATCGCCTTAGCTTGGTCGTCGCCCTGCTCCACACCTAATAACACCAATAAACCAGTACCAATAGCCCCGGTGGTTTGTTGGTCCACAGTGACGCTGGCCTGCTTTACCCGCTGAATAAGGGCAATCATTACTCTTCCTCTGCCTCTATTACTTGATTATCTGATTGTGCGTCTTGGTTAAACTCCCCCAAGGCCGCGGTAATTTCTGCGCCTAATAACACCACTATCCAACTTAAATACACCCATAGGAATAAAATGGGGATGGCCGCTAAGGCACCATAAATCACTTGGTAAGAAGGAAAAGACGAGACATAAAAGGCAAAGCCGCGTTTGCCCAATTCAAAGACTAAGGCTGCCACCACCGCGCCACTCAAGCCATGTAAAAAGCGGATCGACTTATTTGGTACCAATAAATACAACAAGCAAAATGCCCCTATAGAAAACAACAAGGGAACGGTGCGTAGTAAGGTATTCCAAATACCCAATAAGGTTTCGTCGGCAAATAATTGGATCGAAAAGATATAAGAACTCAGCGCCAAACTGCCACCCATTAACAAAGGGCCTAGGGTTAAAATCATCCAATACATGGGAAAGGCACTACGCCAACGACGCTTTTTAGTGACCCGCCAAATCATGTTTAGGCTATTGTCTATACTGGAAATCAACATTAACGCCACCACGGCTAAGGCAGCAATACCCACCGCGGTCATCCTTGAGGCATTTTCTACAAAAGCCCGTAGGCTGTGTTTTACTACCTCGCCCGAGGCCGGAACGAAATTGCTAAAAACGAAGTCTTCTATCAGAGTCTGAAATCCAGAAAAAACTGGAAAGGCGCTGATAATCGAGAAGGTCACCGCCACCAGCGGCACTAAAGATAACAAACTAACGTAAGCCAAGGAGCCGGCAATCATGGTTAACTTATCGTGTTTTATTCTCTCGATTAAAAAGCATAAAAATGCCTTACTTTGCTGAAAAGAAAACGACCAATTCGGCGTCTTCAAGATGCGACTCATAATTAGTATTAATCCTTTACTTAATATGTTTCTAGAATGACCCAGTTACATCCGCAACTCAAGCACAAGCCCCCGATTTTAGCCTCTAATAAAGCACTTGTGGCCTGATGTTTTTTTGAACTAAGTCACATAAGGTGCTAGACTCCCGCCCCATTTCGTTTCCTTGTTAATGGATTCTATAGAAACATGTTTGAATTTCCCAAGTTTCGTGGAGCAACGGTCAAGAATGACCTGCTTTCCGGATTAACTGTGGCTTTGGCGCTGGTGCCAGAAGCCGTTGCCTTTGCTTTTGTCGCCGGAGTTGAACCTCTGGTGGGCTTATATGCCGCCTTTATGGTGGGCTTAATTACCGCCTTAATCGGTGGCCGCCCAGGCATGATTTCCGGTGCCACCGGCGCCCTAGCCGTGGTAATGGTTGCTTTGGTTGCCGACCATGGCGTGGAATACCTGTTTGCCACCGTAGTATTAATGGGCTGCTTACAAGTATTAGCCGGTGTATGTCACTTGGGTAAATTTATCCGCATGGTGCCCCACCCAGTCATGCTGGGCTTTGTGAACGGCTTAGCCATTGTTATTTTCCTCGCCCAGTTGGGCCAATTCCAAGTACCCAATGCCTTTGGTGAAATGGAATGGATGCAAGGCAGCCAACTGTGGATCATGTTGGGCTTAGTCGCTATAACCATGGCGGTGATTCACTTTCTACCGATGCTCACCAGCGCAGTACCAGCCTCTTTGGTAGCGATTGTTGGCGTGACCTTAGCGGTACAGCTACTCAACCTAGATACCCGCACCGTGGTGGACTTTGTGCGCGGCATGACCGGTGACGCTAATGCCACCATTGCTGGCGGACTGCCTAGCTTTGCCATTCCCAGCGTGCCGTTTAATTTAGAAACGCTGAAGATTATTTTCCCCTACGCCATCGTATTAGCAGCGATTGGTTTGATTGAGTCTTTGTTAACTCTCACCGTAGTGGATGAAATGACCGGCACTCGCGGCCATGGCAACAAAGAATGTATTGGCCAGGGCGTGGCTAACGTAACCACCGGCTTCTTCGGCGGCATGGGCGGCTGTGCCATGATTGGCCAAAGCATGATTAACATTCGCTCTGGTGGTCGTGGCCGTTTATCAGGCATTACCGCTGCGCTAGCCCTGCTGTGCTTCATTCTATTTGGTTCATCACTGATTGAAATGATCCCACTAGCGGCTCTAGTTGGGGTAATGTTCATGGTAGTGCTAGGCACCTTTGAATGGGCCAGCCTAAGAATGATTAACAAGGTACCAAAAGCCGACTTCTTTGTGATTGTGTTGGTATCGGTCGTCACGGTATTCACCGACTTGGCCATCGCGGTATTTGTTGGGGTGATAGTCTCAGCCTTGGTATTTGCTTGGAAACACGCCAAACACATCTACGTAACCACCAGCAGCGTTGATGAAAACCACAAGGTTTACCAACTAGAAGGGCCTTTGTTCTTCGGCTCCACCGCCAACTTTTTAGAGCTATTTGATGCCGCTAACGACCCCAAAAACGTGGTGATCGACTTCGCAAATTCACGAGTGAGCGACCACTCAGCCATTGAAGCCATAGACACCTTGGCCGAACGCTACGAAAAAGCCGGTAAAACCCTGCACTTAAAACACCTTAGCCCAGAGTGTCGCAAGTTATTAACCAAGGCAGGCAGCTCGGTTGAAGTGAACTTAATTGAAGACCCAAGCTATAAAGTTGCCACCGATGCGTTGGATAACTAATACCGCTTGGTGATGACTTAAAACCGCTAATTGAACTCAGTTAGCGGTTTTTTTTGGCTATTATCGTTAATGCCGTCAACACAGGCCGAGCGGTAGCGAGGTCCAGCCCATGCGCGTTTTGCACGGGCGATTGTGCTTGGCTTTGTTATGCATTAGACACTCCTGTGATAAAGAATGATTACAACAACATCCGCCAACATTTTCCTGTGGAATTCTTCCATATCGGCAAAGTGTAATTGCTCTCGATCAATAGCTGCTTTAACCCTACCACAAGCAGCTAGGCATAGATTTCTTTCATCAAGGTCTTTAAAGCCGCCTTGCTCAAGGATAGAAACATAATCTGAACCTACCCACCGATTCCCGACCTTCTTAATATTCCAGTTAAGGCTTTCTTTGCAAAACTCTGCTAAACGATCCTCGTTGTCATGATATTTTTTGGGGGGATCGAGTTTGCTCAGCTCCACAACCAGATTATTAATCAACTCTGCATAACTATCGTCTTCTGGCTCATAGGCTTCATCATCATGACCCCACGTTAATTCCCAGTTCGACTTCACATGAGAAAGTCGACGAGTGACCAGATAATCAAAAAGCTCACTCCAACTAAAAAACTCCCTTATACGTTCATCCATGTGCAGTTCTCAGATTAATGCATAACGCTCGGCACTGTGGCGAGGTGAAACTGGCGGTAAATTTGCGCTAGCAAATTTAGTGACAGCTTTTGCCGAGTCCGACTACTGCCGCTTGTTATAACTTCTTAGAAACAGCATCTCGGAGCTGTTCAAGTACACCAACTAAACTATCGTTTTTGTTTGTACTTTCTATATCCTCAGGACATAACCAATCTAAAAAGTCACTAGCGTTACTATTCCCAAACATTAACAGGATTTCCTGTTGAACTTCATCGGCACTCAAATAATCAGATTTATTACTCACATGAGCAACAGTATAATTTCTGAGCTTTTTTATAGATGTGTTACTTTTGACAGCGTTATAGAATTTATTTCTTAGTTCCGTATACTCGTGCAACTCTTCCTTAAAGTACTTCCCATATTTTTCATTAACCTCCATGTATTTAGAACAATTAATAACAATTGCGGAAATGCAAAGACGCCATAAACACTGCCTTTTCTTCGAGTTTTTAGGATCTTGAAACCAAGCTCTTGATTCATAATCTCTCAACACATTTACTGCAGTAGCAAGATCCATCATCACATTCGTAAGAATTTCTTCTAATTCTAAAAGTTTCATACCCAAATTATCCAGAAGTTATAACGCAGCAGTAAGCTGCAAGCGTAGCGCAGTCTGCTTGACTGCCTTGTTATAAATTAACAAGTGATTGTTTGCTTGAGTATTTATGATAGTTTAAGTAAAAATCTTTATCTTATTGAGATTATGGATATTACAGAAATTTTAGATGTCAAGAAAATGCTCACTGCTACTCTCACATTATGCGGAGGTATTGTAGTGATATCAGTTTGGAATAGAGTCCGATTTTACTTTAATTATAAAACACTCAAAGTCCTTGATAAAAGGTATATAGATAACCATTATGAGGATTTTATCAGAAATAATGGTTATGCTTCTGAGATGTCAGGTAGGAGATTGCACCTGAGACAGCAGATCACATCTGTAGATAAAGATCTGCTAAAAAGTATCGAAAATAATTTGAGAAAAGGGAAGCACTTATTTTTCAAAAACAAAACTTTAGCAGAAAGAACATCTGAAAATATAAAAATTTACCTAGAACTTCACGAAAAGGCTGAAAGTGTGTTACATGAAGATAGTGACAGTAATGCTCAAGTTTTGAGTAGTTTATCTAGGCAAATGCTAGAGCTTTGTATGGCTAATTTCTTCTTTCTTAACCGTCTAAACAAACGTTTGACAGAGACTTGGGATATTACAGATAAGGAATTTATAAGCTCTTTATACGCTAGATATAACAAAGAACAGAACATGACAAAATTACCCACTATCTTAAACCGTCACAATCTTCTGTTCAGAGACTAACAGAAGATACTACTGAGATGGTTGGTTGAATTTATAACGCTAAGTAGGAAGCACGTGCTTCCTATCCCATTCAATGAGCACGCTTCCTATCACAGAAAGAGTGACCTTGCGCAAGGTCACTAGGCTGTTCGTGCTCTCTCTTTAACTTATTGTCTACTTTGATATTTTCTTTTAATTTTATCAATAGTCAATGTTCAAATTCTATAGACCGTTTTGACAAAGGCAGCTTGAGAAATGTTGTGGCTGTGTATAATCACAGTGAAAATGTGCGCAAGCCCTAAACGTTCAGTTTTCCTCATGAAGTCGGGTATTCAGGGTGTTATTGGACCAACTGCCTAATAAACAATGGAGCAAAAACATTTCACACCCACAATAATCAAGATTGCGCTTTTAAATCCCCTTCATCTTCGCCGAGTAGCGCAAATGAACAAGGGATTAGAGTTGAAGTCTGTTTGAGCCTAGCTAGCTACTTCGGAGCCCTTGAGAATGAGAAGATAAGAGGATTAAGTGTGATTTTTCTTTTATACCCCCAGCTTTAGGCAGCAAAGAAGAGCTTTCGCCTACGGCGACATCATTTTTCTTTTACGAGAAAAGAAAAACGAAGCAAAAAGAAAGCTCGCCCCGCATTATCTTCATCCTGCGCGGCTTGGTTCTAAGCGCGCCTGCGCAACTCGCTACGCTCAAACAGTGCTCGGCTTCACCGCTTGTCACCTGCGCTGCTCGGCGATAATGAAGGGATTGAAAAGCACCCACCTTGAACTTTACTTAAAGTGAAGCCATTGAGCTTTAAACTAACAGAGTCTCGAGAAGCCTAAATTGGTTAAATAACTAACAGAATATGTCCCCATCATCTTCGCCGAGTAGCGCAAATGAACAAGGGATCAGAGTTGAAGTCTGTTTGAGCGTAGCGAGTTACTTCAACGCCCTTGTGAATGCGCAACGCAGGATCTAAGAAGATGCGGGGTGGCCTTTCTTTTGTATACTTTTCTTTGGCCAGCAAAGAAAAGTATATCGCCGTCAGGGCGAAATCTTCACTAACAGTTCAATACAAAACTAAATGATAAAAACGAGCTTATCAGCCCCCCCAAAAAAATAACCAAACACACAATCCAGCAAAAATCAGTTCCCAGTCAGCAAAACAATCACTATCAAAATGGTACTCAAGTATTAATTTGATAGTGATAGAGAAAGCTATCACTAGTTATTATCAAGCCATATTCACTGGCGGCCACCGCTCACCATCCTGCTGCTCAGCCTAGTAATATATCGAGCAAAGCCCCGCTACAGCGCTATGCGCCACGCCCATCGCCCCCAGCTCCGCTAGCTACTAAAACACAGCCCAAGCCCCTTGGCATAGGCCTTGCTATTCCCTGTTTATGCTTCGGTATCTCAATCTTGATACCCACATTTTTAGAAATATCCAAGGAGTAGGATCATGGCAGACGTGATGCGCCCGGTTCCATTTACAGAACTACTACAACGCATGTTTGGTGAATATGAGCAAAGCCAAGCTATTTTTGATATTCCCCAGCAGCAGTTTTATCGCCCGGCTCAGCAAGGCGCTCACACCGTATGGGATGAACAAACAGATACCTTAGTCGGCCCCGCCGCAGGCCCCCATACTCAACTGGCACAAAATATTGTTGCCTCGTGGTTAGCGGGCGGGCGCTTTATGGAGCTTAAAACCGTTCAGAAGCTCGATACGCTGGAGATCGCTAAGCCCTGTATCGATGCCGAAGACGAGTGTTTTAATACCGAGTGGTCCACCGAGTTTACTCTGCCCAAAGCCTATGATGAGTATCTAAAAGCCTGGTTTGCTTTGCACTTACTCGAGTGCGTATTTCAAGAAAAGCCGGTTGGCCAAGCCAAATCCTTCATCTTTAATATGAGTGTGGGTTACGACTTAGCCGGTATTCAATCGGCGCCGATGCAAGAATATCTTGCGAATATGCTTGATGCCTCGGCCCATCCCAAATTTGCCCAATACCAGCAAGAGTTGCAGGAATTCATCCTCGCTACGCCTTGGCTCACGAGCATCGCCGGCCTGAGCGAATTGCCTAAACATATTTCGCCCAAGATTACTTCGGGGGTGACCCTTTCTACCATGCATGGCTGTCCGCCGCATGAAATTGAAATGATTTGTCGCTACATGCTCGAAGAGCGCGGCATTAATACCTTCGTTAAGCTCAACCCCACACTACTCGGTTACCAACGGGTAAGAGAGATTCTTGACCAAACCGGCTTTAGTTACGTACAACTCAGCGAGGAAGCCTTCGCCCACGACCTACAACTGGTTGATGCTAAGGCCATGTTGCACCGCTTGGTCGACTTAGCCCAACAGCAGCAAATCGGTTTTGGGGTAAAACTCACCAATACCCTTGGCACGCTTAACCACAAGGGCCGCCTCCCCGAAAAAGAAATGTATATGTCGGGTAGAGCGCTGTTCCCCTTGTCTATTAATGTCGCGCTAGAGCTGTCTCGTGAATTTAACGGCCAACTGCCTATTTCCTACTCTGGTGGTGCCAATAAATTTAATATTCAGGCCATCTTCGATACCGGCATTCGCCCCATCACCATGGCCACCGAACTGCTGAAACCCGGTGGCTATATGCGCCTTAGCGATTGCGTTAAGGTACTGGATGCCGCCGACAGCACGCCACGTGCCAGCATTGATGTAGCCAAACTAGAGCTATTAGCAGCACAGGCCCTAACTGACAAATTCAGCCAAAAAGAATGGCGTGGCAGCGATGCGGTGCGAGTAAAAGGCCAAGTGCCACTCAGCGATTGTTCGGTAGCCCCCTGTGTGAGCGCCTGCCCAATCAGCCAAGACATTCCCGAATATATTCGTTTAGTAAGCGAGCAGAAATACAGCCAGGCCCTAGACGTTATTTATGAACGCAATGCCCTGCCCTCAATTACCGGCCACATCTGCGACCACGAGTGCCAATACAACTGTACTCGCCGTGACTATGAAGGTGCGGTCAACATTCGTGAAATGAAAAAAATTGCGCTGGCAAAAGGCTGGGATGACTACCTAAAACAATGGCAGCAACCCAAGCTTGACTCAAACAAAGCGCCGGTGGCGATTATCGGTGCCGGTCCTGCTGGCTTGTCGGCGGGCTACTTTCTGGCGCGCGCCGGCCACCCAGTAACGATTTTTGAAAAAGAAAGCAGTGCTGGCGGTGTGGTAAATAATATTATTCCGCAATTCCGCATTCCTCGCGAAACCATCGAGCACGACATTAAGTTTGTAGAGCAGCACGGGGTTAAGATTGAATACGGCTGCGATCCCCAGCTGACTATCGCCAAGTTAAAAGACAGTGGTTACCCCTATATCTGCCTTGGCATAGGCGCCGATAAAGGCAACCCCTTCAACTTAGCGGGTGACAATGAAAACCGCTTTAAGTCGCTGGAATTCCTGCGTAAATTTAATGATGGCGAGCTACCTGCACTAGGTAAACACGTGGTCGTGGTGGGCGCTGGTAATACCGCCATGGACAGCGCCAGAGCCGCATTGCGGGTAGACGGAGTAGAAAAAGTCACGGTGCTTTATCGCCGCAGCGAAGCAGAAATGCCGGCTCACCGTGGTGAATACCTATTAGCGGTAGCCGACGGCATCGAGTTTAAGTTCCTCTGTAATCCTGAGCAATTTAACGCCGACGGCCAACTAAGCGCCCGGGTAATGCAGCTAGGCGAGCCCGATGAAAAAGGCCGTCGTCGCCCTATCGCTACCGATGAAACCATAGTGCTGCAAGCCGATGCGCTAGTTACCGCGATTGGTGAGCAAACCAATTGCGATACCCTCACTCGCCTCGGCCTGCCAATAGCCGCCGATGGCTGGCCAGAGCTAGATAAAGCCAGCGGAGAAACCGCAGTAGAAGGAGTATTCCTACTGGGTGATGCCAATACCGGACCCTCGTCAATCGTTTCGGCAATAGCAACCGCCAGAAAGGCCAGCGCCGCAATCTTAAGCCGCGAAAAGCAAGCGCTACAAACTCGCAGCTTTAGCTCTAAGGTGAGCCGCGCCGAAGTCTATCAACGCAAGGGCAGCATCGACATTCAAGTGATAGAGCCTGAAAACTTAAGCCCTGAGAATTATGAGCAGTTTGCCGAGCAAGAAGCCCAACGCTGCCTTGAGTGTTCTTACGTTTGCAGCAAGTGTGTAGATGTGTGTCCCAACCGCGCCAACATCGCACTGCCGATTCCCGGCTTTAAAGAGAGCCATCAAGTGCTGCATTTAGATGCCTACTGTAACGAATGCGGTAACTGTGGCCAGTTCTGCCCATGGGAGAGCAAACCTTACCAAGACAAGTTCACCATTTTCAGCCTGCGGGAAGATTTTGAATCTAGCCACAACCAAGGCTTCTTGGTCGAGCAACAACAGGTATCGCTGCGCGCCAAGGGCGAAAACCATTGCTTTGAACTGAATCCACAAGGTGAATTAGAGCTGCCCGAAGCACTGGCTAAAGAAGGGCAGATTATTAACTACGTACTTAAGCAACGCGCTTATCTTTTGGGCCGCGTAGAGCTGTAAGCAAGGAGCTTAACGATGATCATATTAACCAATACCACTGCCGTACAGTTCGAGCCCAGCTTGGTGAAGCAAGGCGTAGACATTGCCATAAATAAGGGCCTAATTGAGGAAGTGGGTAGCAACCTAGCCGCCAAATACCCCGAAGCCGATAAACACGACATGCGGGGGCAAATCGTGATGCCCGGCATCGTCTGTGCCCATAACCACTTTTACTCGGGCCTAGCCCGAGGCATCATGGCCGACATTAAACCCAGCCCTGATTTTATCTCTACTCTAGAGAATTTATGGTGGCGCTTAGATCGCGCCTTAGATGAAGAAAGCCTGTATTACAGCGGCCTAATTTGCTCTTTAGAAGCGATAAAAAATGGCTGTACTTCGGTGATTGATCACCATGCCTCACCCAACTTTATTGAAGGCTCCTTAGATTGCCTAAAACAAGGCTTTTTAAAGGCTGGCCTGCGCGGCATGACCTGCTTTGAAACCACCGATCGCAACGGCGGTTTAGACGAGCTAGCCAAGGGCGTGGAAGAAAACATTCGGTTTGCGCAAAAAATTGACCAAGACAAGGCCGCCGGAACCGAACCCTACTTGGTAGAAGCCCACATTGGTGCTCACGCCGCCTTTACCGTGGCCAACGAAGGCCTAGCCATGCTCGGCGAAGCAGTTAAAGCCACTGGGCGAGGCTTGCATATTCATGTGGCGGAAGATGCCTACGACGTTTCACACAGTCATCATCATTACCAACAAGACATCGTTGAGAGACTGGCCAGCTATGGTTTGATTAACGACAAAACCCTGTTAGCCCACGGCATTTTCCTGTCTGAGAATGACATCAAGCTGCTCAATCAAGCCGACGGCTTTCTGGTGCATAACGCTCGCTCCAACATGAACAACCATGTGGGTTACAACCAACAGCTGAGCAAGTTTAATAATCTTGCCTTAGGCACCGATGGCATTGGCGCCGATATGTTTGAAGAGCTTAAGTTTGCCTTCTTTAAACATCGTGACGCCGGTGGCCCGCTATGGCCAGATAGTTTTCTTAAAAACCTATGGAACGGTAATCAATTACTGGCGAGAAACTTTGCCGCCAAGTTTGGCCGCTTAGAAAAAGGCTACAAGGCCGATCTAACAGTGCTGGACTACTACAGCCCAACCCCATTGTTGGCCGACAACCTAGCCGGGCACTTTGCCTTTGGCATGAACTCCGGCAATGTTACTGGGGTAATGGTAGAAGGACGCTTTGTTTACCAAGACAGAGCCTTCCCCTTCGATGTGGCACCGATTTATGCCGAAGCCCAAAAGGCCGCGCAGGCCCTGTGGAAACGCATGGACGCGCTATAAGCCATTCTTAATAAAAAGGCGCTGCTCATGCAGCGCCAGCTCGTTTCAGCGTCAGTTAAATCACCCTGATTAAATAATCCTCATTGGCGGGTAGCAGCTCACCAACCGCCTGTAAGGCTATACCGTGTTGCTGCGCCAAGCGCTGCACTTGCTCACCCTCACCCGCGGCCACCGCAATCAACAATCCACCCGAGGTTTGCGGATCACACAGGATGGCTTTTTGCTGCTCACTAAGCGGCGCTATTTTATGGCCATAACTAGCAAAGTTTCGCTGGGTACCACCGGGCACACAGCCCATTTCCACGTAGCCATTCACGCCAGGCAAGCTGGGCACCTTGTCAAACCACAGCTCAGCGCTAACTTGGCTGCCTTCGCAAATTTCGCTTAGATGGCCTAACAGGCCAAAACCGGTAACATCGGTCATGGCTTTAACACAAGCCAGCTCGGCAAACTCGGCACCAATGTTATTTAGCTTACACATCCAGTCGCGTGCCAAACCTTGATGCTCAGCAGCCAGCTTGGCTTTTTTTTCGGCGGTGGTTAATACCCCAATCCCCAGCGGTTTGGTCAAATACAGTTCACAGCCCACTTCCGCCCGAGAATTACGTTTCACCTTGGCGCTATCAATCACCCCAGTCACCGCTAAACCAAAGATGGGTTCCGGTGAGTCAATCGAGTGACCGCCAGCCAGAGAAATACCGACTTCATGGCACACCGAGCGTCCGCCCTCTATCACTTGTTGGGCCACCTCTGCAGGTAGTTTATCCACCGGCCAACCCAAAATCGCAATCGCCATAATCGGTTTAGCGCCCATGGCATAAATATCGCTGATGGCATTGGTGGCGGCGATGCGACCAAAATCAAAAGGGTCATCCACTATCGGCATGAAGAAATCGGTGGTACTGACCACCGCCGTACCATTGCCCAAGTCGTAAACGGCGGCATCGTCTTTAGATTCATTGCCCACCAGCAAGTGCGGATCGTTAAAGGTAGCACCGCTGGATTTTAATATCTTATCAAGCACTTGGGGTGAGATTTTACAACCACAGCCAGCTCCATGGCTGTACTGAGTTAAGCGGATCGGCTGTTCCATTTGAGACTCGTTTTCCAAAATAAGCTAAGCCTGAAAGTAGCACGGCTAGAGCAAGCAGAAAAGACCATTGGTACAAAATTTTCAAACAAGACCATTGAGAAAAATAAATAACAAAATTCTATTGTATTTTTGAAAATTAATTTTTAGTATCAATGTAAGTGGTAAATAGGTTTTACTTATTCTCTTTAGCAAGAGTAAAACAGCCAGCCATTAGCGACTAAATCAAAGGATGGTTAATCTCCCAGTTTAACTGTGGTTATTAGGCACATTGCTTGCTTTGTCAGTACACAAAGAAGTTACAGAGAAGCATTAAGATGATAGATGTAATCATAAACAACACAGCATACAGCATCGACGACAGCCTACCGATTACGCTGATGGACTACCTGCGCGATGAATTAGGCCTAAAGTCGGTAAAAGACGGCTGTAACCAAGGCGCTTGTGGCACCTGTACCGTTATCATTGATGGGGTAGCGCAACGCTCCTGCAGCCAGCTCTCTTCGCTAGAAGATGACATTGAGATTGTCACCATCGAGGGGCTCAGCGAGCGAGAAAAAGACGTTTATGATTTTGCCTTTGCCGAAGCCGGCGCGGTGCAATGTGGTTTTTGCATCCCCGGAATGGTGCTAAGTAGCAAAGCCCTACTCGATAAAAACCTTCAACCCAGCGACGATGAAATTAAACATGCGCTGCGCCGCAATATTTGTCGCTGCACCGGTTATGTGAAGATCATCGAAGCAGTACACCTTGCCGCGCGTTATTTTCGAGAAGATTTTGCTATTCCCGAACAACACTGCGATGGCAAGTTAGACAGTAATCTACATCGCGTAGATGCTCGGGAAAAAACCCTAGGCTACGGCGAATACGTAGACGACATGACCCTGCCCAACATGCTGCATGGTAAGGCCTTAAGAACCCCAGCCCCGCGAGCGCGCATCATCAAAATTGATATTGAAAAAGCTCAGCAGCATCCCGATGCCGTCTGTGTCCTCACCGCTGCCGACATTCCCGGTGACAATAAACACGGCCACTTGGTACAAGACTGGGACAGCTTGATTGCCGAGGGTGATATCACTCGTTATGTGGGTGATGCCCTAGCCTTGGTCGCCAGTAAAAATCCGCTTTCCTTAAACGCGATTTTGCAATTGATTGAAGTGGAATATGAAGAATTAGAGCCGCTCACCAGCCCCGCCGAGGCAATGCTGCCAGACGCACCGAAAATTCATCCCGGCGGCAATATTCTGTGTAATGAAAAGCTAGTGCGTGGCGATGCCGAAACGGCGATCAACAATGCCGCCCATGTGGTGACTCAGCACTATTCCACACCGTTTACCGAACATGCCTTCATGGAGCCAGAGTGCGCCATCGCATTGATCGAAAACCAAGATGTGCTGCTGTATACCGGCGCTCAAGGGATTTACGACGACCAACACGAAGTGTCGCGTATTCTCGGCATTGGTGAAGAGCGAGTGCGCGTGCACAGCAAGTTAGTGGGCGGTGGCTTTGGCGGTAAAGAAGACATGAGCGTGCAGCATCATGCGGCGCTACTGGCTTGGCACAGCAAACAACCAGTGAAGGTGAAGCTGACTCGCCAAGAAAGCATTATGATCCACCCCAAACGCCATGCCATGGAAATCGAAATGACCACCGCCTGTGACGAAACCGGCAAATTGGTGGGCATGCAAGCCAAGATTATCTCCGATACCGGCGCTTACGCCTCGCTGGGTGGCCCAGTATTACAACGCGCCTGTACCCATGCTGCAGGGCCTTATAGCTTTAAAGACGTAGCGGTATACGGCACCGCCGTTTATACCAATAACCCTCCGGGTGGCGCCTTCCGTGGTTTTGGGGTGTCGCAAGTGGCGTTTGCCCTTGAATCTAACATCAATCTATTAGCCGAAAAAGTTGGCCTATCGCCCTGGGAAATCCGCCATCTTAATGCGGTAAGACCGGGGCAGGCGCTACCCAATGGCCAAATTGCCGACCAAAGCACCGGCCTGGTGGAATGCCTAGAAGCGCTGAAAGAAGTTTACCAATCTAGCCCTCGCGCTGGCATCGCCGTGTCCTTTAAAAACAGCGGTTTGGGCGTGGGCATTCCCGACCATGGCCGCGCTATTTTATCGGTGGAAGCAGGCAAGGTGCACGTTCGCACCAGCGCCGCTTGTATTGGCCAAGGCGTAGCCACGGTGGCGGTACACATAGTGTGTGAGGTCACCGATTTAAGCCCTGAGGCTATAGTGGTAGAGGCACCAGATACCGCCAGAACCCCTAACTCCGGCACCACTACTGCTTCACGACAAACGGTATTCACCGGTGAAGCAATACGCCGAGCGGCGCAGAGCCTACAACAGGCGCTAGCCGCTGAAGCGACGCTCAGCGATTTAAACGGGCAGGAATTTTACGGCGAATACGCCAGCGATACCGATCCGATCAACAGTGATAAGCCCAACCCCGTCAGTCACGTAGCCTATGGTTACGCGGCCCAAGTGGTGCTATTAGACGAGCAAGGCAAAGTAGAGAAAGTCGCCGCCGCCTATGACCTAGGCAAGGTGATTAACCGCAAGTCTGCCGAAGGGCAAATCGAAGGCGGCATCGTGATGGGGCTAGGTTATGCCCTCACCGAGGATTACCCCCTCGTTAAAGCGGTGCCGAAGACCAACTACAAGGGTTTGAAGTTATTCAAAGCCACCGATATTCCACAGATTGAAACCATGATTGTTGAACGCGAATTTGATCCAGAGGTCGCGCTTGGCGCTAAAGGTGTGGGGGAATTGGCAACCATTCCTACCGCACCCGCAACTCAAGGGGCTTATTACGCCTTGGACGGCAAATTTAGAACCAAGCTACCGCTGGAGGCAACCGCCTATTCGCCGAAACCGAAGAAAAAACCGACACGGAGAGTTAGAAGATGACCCAAAGCACAGAAGAGCGCGTCGCCGGCTCTGAGATAATCTACGGATTAAACGATAAACCGGCACCCACCACCTCGTTTTTAGCCGCCCTGCAACACTTGCTGGCGATCTTTATTGGCATTATGACACCGCCGCTGATCATTGGTGGCGCGCTACAACTGCCACCCGATATGAAGGCCTACATTATTAGCATGGCGCTGTTTGTTTCAGGCATCGCCACCTTCATTCAGGTGAAAAAATTCGGCCCCATTGGCTCGGGCCTATTAAGCATTCAAGGTACCAGCTTTACCTTTTTAAGCCTGTCGATTGGCATTGGCCTATCGGTGAAAGCCGCCGGCGGTTCGCCAGAACAAGCACTGGGTACCATTTTTGGTGTCGCGCTGATCTGTTCACCCATGGAAATGATCTTCAGCCGCTTTGTTCCAGCCCTGAAAAAAGTGATTACCCCCTTGGTCAGTGGCATCGTAGTTACCCTGATTGGCTTATCGCTGATCCGCGTAGCGGTCACCGACATCGGTGGCGGCCAGTGGTTACTAAGCAATAAACCCGAGTTATACGCTAGCCCTACCAACTTACTGTTGGCAGCCCTAGTGATTGTTACCATCATTGTGTTAAACCGCAGCCGCAACCAATGGCTACGCATGGGCGCCATCGCCATTGCGTTAATATTGGGCTACTGCGTGGCTGCTGCACTGGGCTTGGTACAATTTGCTAAGTTAGGTGGCATGGACGTATTTACCGCCCCCGTTCCCTTCAAGTTTGGTTTTTATATCTCATGGGAACACGTACTGCCCATGGCTCTGCTCTACCTCATCACCACCGTAGAATCGATGGGCGATTTAACCGCGACCTCCATGGTTTCGGGCGAGCCGGTTGAAGGCGAAACCTACATGAAACGCATCTCTGGCGGCATACTCGGTGACGGCATTAACTCGGCGCTGGCCGCAGTATTTAACTCCTTCCCTAATACCACCTTCAGCCAAAACAACGGGGTGATTCAAATGACCGGTGTGGCCAGCCGCCACGTAGGTTTTTGGATTTCTGGTTTATTGGTGATATTTGGCCTATTCCCAGTGATCGGCGGCTTGATTTCCCTCATTCCTAATTCGGTATTAGGCGGCGCCACGGTGATCATGTTTGGTACGGTAGCGGCAGCGGGCATTCGCATCATCGCCAGCAGCGTAATTGACCGTCGCGGCATGTTGATCATGGCCATCTCGCTAGCCATGGGCCTTGGCGTGGTATTCCGCCCAGAAATTTTGGCCGGCTTCCCCGACGTGATTAAACAAATCTTCGGTTCGGCGATTACCACCGGTGGTTTAACGGCCATCTTCTTAAACGTGGTACTACCTCAAAGCTTGCGCGAGCAAAAGGTAGAAACCAGCCAAGACCCTTTAAGTGTTAAACACTAGTCGCGCCAGCGACTAAGCAAAGCCTCCCCAATCAAAGCAGAGAGTGGAGGCCAGAAAGTCTAGGCAGAATGCAAACAAAGGCTGCTCATATACGAGTAGCCTTTTTGTTTTTAGAGCAGTGAGATAAGCAGCAGGGCAAATTAGCCAACGCAGGGGGAATAGCCATTTAACGTCATACCTATAAACGGCTTAGGGTTTGAGCTTTAGCCTCGGTTAACGAGTAAAAAAGGTGTAATTTTTTAAATGGTATTTGTCTTATTACCATGATAAAAAACCAGATCTTTGCCCTAAAGCAATAAATAGACCCAATGAAATCATGCAAATATTAAGTAACATTGACCTAATCATATAACTTCTAAATAAATCACCTTCTTTAGTAAATAAATCATCACCAACTAAGCAATAATCTTTTTTATATACATAAATAAAAATCTAAGCTGTTGATTGTCAAACAAAGCTCTACCATTACTTTTAAACTTACAATCAGATTCTACAATCCTCTTGTAGAATAATAGCGACATTCTCATGTGCTTAAAAGAATTTGATACATTGACGATAAATAAACCACACAAAACAAAAAACAATATTACCAATATCATTTATTTTACCAAATCTATCTCATTTATTACCAAGTATAAACGGTAGTCACACCAGCTCCAAGCCCGCTCTCGGCACCTAATCTAGCGCCACGTTTTACTAGATATTGAGCAAAGTGGTCAGAGTCGTCTATTTGGATTCTCTATTAGCAAGCAGCTTGGCAATTTGGGCGGGTTCGCCGGGATATCCGTACCTAGCTAATTTATCTACTTCTGGGTCATTACACAAACTAAAGTCTTTTACCCAAGCATCAATGGTTGCAGAGCCAATTAACAATGTGAAAGGAGGACAGGGTTGGTAACCTTCTCGCCTAGCGATATTTTCTTTTTGAGATCTTTCAATATGTCGTCCTGGAAATATAAACAAAAAACTAGTAATTATTGCGACGACAAAAACTTTAGTTGATAAATGTTTGAGTGACCGAGTTTGTTTTCCTTTCCTGAGACAAACAAACTGCCATAGCATGAATATCGCTCCAGCTAGCCCAACTATCCCCCTGCGATAAACACACAATATTCAACATTGATATAGATAACAGGATAATGTTTGTTCAATTGCTGACTAAATGCCCCAAACCTATTAAACACATTATTACCAAATAACGCTTCAAAGAAAGGTATTAAGAGAATAGTGAACAATAAAAAGCCTAAGAAAGACTTTTTTGTAGTCATTGGTGTTTTCATCGATTCTCTAAAAAAAGTGTTGGGTTGAATTGTTCATACTAGTGTTCCCTTTCAGACAGCATCTTCGTGTTAATTAAGAGGTAACGAGTCCCTTTAATCAATGTTCCCAGTTTATGGTTACCCTTAAAACTAATGCAATTTTCGGCCTATGGCTTGGCGAGCAAGTTGGTTCAAGTTGTTATTTAGGGTCTCTATTAGCAAGTACCTTGGCAATTTGGGCGGGTTCGCCGGGATATCCGTATCTAGCTAATTTATCGACTTCTGGGTCGTTACATAGACTAAAGTCTTTTACCCAAGCGTCAATGGTTGCGGAGCCAATTAACAATGTGAAAGGTGGACAAGGTTGGTAACCATATTGCTCAGCAATTTTTTCAATACGGGATTTTTCTATATGTCTCCCCGGTAGTACAAACGCTACGCTAACAATAACGACTAATATGAAAACTCTAACGGAACGATGTTTTGCAGTTAATGCAAGGTTATTCTTCTTTAAGCATATATATTGCCACAGCATTAAAATAGAACACGCCAACGTACAAATAGCTCCCGCAATCAAAAAGCAGTAACTAACATCCAAATAGATTACTGGATACTGACCACTAATCTGAGTACTAAATTCACTCAACATATTCGAGTAAAATAGGGCCAGAGTGAATATGTTAAAAAGAATAAAGAAGGCTAAGCAGGCCAAAAGTGCCGTTTTAGGTGTGTGTTTTTTTATCATTTTGGAAATTAGCTTATAGGAACAATAACGCAGTTTTTCGGAAAATCATTTATTTCATCAGTTCTCTATCAGCAAGCATCTTGGCAATCTTGGCAGGCTCGTCTGGATAGCCGTATCTAGCTAACTTATCTACCTCGGGATCATGACAAAGACTAAAATCATTAACCCAAACATTTATTGAAGTCTTACCAAATAGTAAGGTGAATTCAGGACAAGATTTGTATTCACGATCTGATACTAATTTTTCTACTCGCCACTTCTCAAAAGCTTTACCAGGAAACGCTATTAATGTGCTAGCTAGCATCAATATAGTTAAAACCTTTATGCTTCTTGCGAACTTACCTACGCTTTTATTTTTTAGTTCTATAGATTTCAAGGCTGCAGCCAAGATAAAATTAGCTAAAACAAAAATACCCGCTAATATGTAACAGTAACCAACATCTATGTAAATTACTGGGTATTTCATCGACAATTGATTTGTAACTTTCGATAACAACTTTCCATCAACAATAATAAAAGTTAACATTGGTACCGAAAGAGTCGCAATGCAAATTGTTAGATAAAGTAGTCGAATTTTTTTCTTAACCGGATCCGTCATCTCTCACCATATTTACTAAAAATAGAAACCGTTTGTTTTCATACTATTCAAAGCTTTCATCTTATCAATTTTCATACCTAGATTTGTTATATCGTCCTGCGCTTTCCTTTCAGTGTATTCATTGACAGAATCAATAATCTTTTTGCTTATTTGATACTTAGTATCTAGAAAATTAAATGCTGTGTTGAACGCAAATGCAACTGTTACACCGATTGCAAAGGGTATTATTGTTACAGTCGTTAAAATAGCTGCTGCAGAAGCAAATAAGAAACCTAAGCAAGCAGACACCGCTGCTTTAGTTATATCAGCCGATATGTCAACAACCCAATTGCTAAGAAGATAGTCTTGCTTTAGCGTGAGTTCCAAAGTGTGGTGGGATACTGAAAAAACAACTGAAATTAATACGCCTCCACGAGCAGATGCTTTAAGTCCTTGCTGACCTATACCTAATGACAGCATCTTCGTGTTGGTTGAGAGGTAGCGAGTTCCTTTAATCAATGTTCTAAGTTTATGATTACCCTTAAAACTAATGTAGCTTTTGGCGCCATTTTGAGTGATTTCGTATTTACCTAAAATACTCCCACCCCGCTGCATGTCTAGCGCTAGCACTCCCATGGTTTTTACATCTAATACTTGGCCTGCGAACTGGTTCGTGAGACTAGCGGCAGTAAGAACTAACTTTTGAGCGAGCTCCGATAGGCCTAAGTCTTCCAATTTCTGACTAATCGCGGTTTGCTCAAGCCCTTGGCTTTGCTGTTTGGCTAACCATAGTGCGAAAAACTGCGGGCCATGAAGCACATAGAGGTCGACTTCTTTCATCTCTGAAGCTCTAAGTTTGCTCAAGCAAGCATCACGTTTAGCTTTATTTCGTTGGGACAAACATTGAAATTGATTTTTGGCCACTGCAATTATCTCCTATAAGTTGCAGGGCTAAATAGTAAACACCAATAATGACAAAGTAAACAATAAGGTTTGCCGAATTACATGACTTATGTTGATTGATTCCCAGTAAGAGACCTTATTAATCAACTACTCGGCCATAAATGCACCTCTGCCTTAGCTAAATGTCGCAGCCTGCCCACAGCGCTTAGTTGCCCTCGTTCATTTTTGTTTAATCATCAGCCATGTTAAAGCTTTTTCCGCCGAGTTTGGCTAGGACTAAGCTAACCCACCCTGTTAAACTCATATCATTAAATTACTTAGGTTTTTTGAGCTTTAGCCTCGGTTAACGAGAGCCATAAGGTGTTATTATGGGTTTTGTTTTTATGGTGGGTGCCTCTATTAGTTTCGCTCTAGACGCTAGCTTGTAGGAACAATCAATGCAGAGTTGCGGCGGATTATCTATTTCACCTGTTCTCTATCGGCAAGGAGCTTGGCTATTTTAGCGGGCTCACCTCTGTAGCCGTATCTAGCTAATTTGTCGACTTCTGGGTCGTTGCACAGACTAAAGTCTTTTACCCAAGCGTCAATGCTAACTGACCCCATGAGTAATGTGAAAGGAGGACAAGGTTGATAGCCATGTTGCTCAGCAATTTTTTCAATACGGGATTTTTCTAGGGATTGGCCAGGCAAGATAATTAGAATGCTAAAAATAGCCACTACCGTTAGAGTTTTGACAGATAGATGTTTAGGTCCTAAATGTAAATTCCTTTTTTTAAACAGGTGTATTGCCATAACATAAATATCGATAGTGAAAGAAATAAGATAATTCCAGCAATAGGTATCAAGTAACCACTATCAAGGTAGATGACTGGATAGTTTTGTTTTATCTGGGTAGATAAAAAAGTGAGTTCACCGGTACAAAATAGCATTAACAAACATAAGACAAATAGACTCATGAAAAACAAAAAGCCTAATAGAAATGTTCGAGTTGTATACTTTTTTTTCATTGTTATCGTGCTCTAGAAAAAACTAAATACGGAGCTTTTCATGCTGTTAATTGCTTTCATCTTCTCTATATCTTGATTTAGCTTATACATACTTTTACTAGTGGATCCTTCCACTTTTTGATTTAAAGATTATATAAGTTTTTCTTTTATTTGAAATTTATTTTCAATGCTAGTCAATAATTTCTGGATAACAAAAGCCGCAATAACTCCAGCGATTACGGGGGTAACAACAACACTAGAACCAACGGTTAAAGACCCCGCTACAACGCCTAAACAAGCAGCTACTGAGGCTTTTACCACATCAGACCCTACATCTACCACCCAATTGGTCGCCAAGTAGTCTTTTTTAAGTACTAACTCCAAAGTGTGGTGGGATACTGAAAAAACAACTGAAATTAATACACCTCCACGAGCAGATGCTTTAAGTCCTTGCTGACCTATACTTAATGACAGCATCTTCGTGTTAGTTGAGAGGTAGTGAGTCCCTCTAATCAATGTTCTAAGTTTATGATTAACCTTAAAACTAATGTAGCTTTTGGCGCCATTTTGAGTAATTTCGTATTTACCTAAAATACTCCCACCCCGCTGCATGTCTAGCGCTAGCACTCCCATGGTTTTTACATCTATTACTTGGCCCTAAATATTGAGAAAAATGGGAAGAGTCGTCTATTTGGATTCTCTATTAGCAAGCAGCTTGGCAATTTGGGCGGGTTCGCCGGGATATCCGTACCTAGCTAATTTATCTACTTCTGGGTCATTACACAAACTAAAGTCTTTTACCCAAGCGTCAATGCTAACTGAACCCATGAGTAATGTGAAAGGAGGACAGGGTTGGTAACCATGTTGTTCTGCAATTTTCTCAATACGGTTTTTTTCTATAGATTGACCAGGAAGTATGAAGAGAAAGCCGATGACAGCAACTACTGTAAAGGCTTTTGTTGAAAGGTGATTTGGGCCTAAACTCAAATCAAATCGTTTCAAACAAATATATTGCCAGAACATAAATAATCCAGCCGATAGTAAAACAACTGAAGCACCAATCATTCCAAAATACCGGGAGTCTAAGTAAACCACTTTATAATCGTTGTTGAGCTGATAACTTAAATACCCAAGTGTATTATCGCTTACTAACAGGAAGCTTGATAGTAGGCACAAAGCGAAGCAAGCTAGTGAAGTTATTATGGCCTTTAGGGGAGATAGTTTAACCACGGTACTTCCTAAAAGAGTTGGTATGTAGATTGGTTCATGCTCGATACTGCCCTCATTGTATCTATTTTCTGATTTAGCTCTTTGATTTCGTTTGTAGCCGAAATTTCTGCAGATCGATTTAAACTAGCGACTGTATTTTCTTTTAGTTTCTGCCGCTTTAGGTGTGTGTTTTTATCACTCTAGACGCTAGCTTGTAGGAACATCAATGTAGAGTTGCGGCGGATTATCTATTTCACCTGTGCTCTATCGGCAAGGAGCTTGGCTATTTTAGCAGGCTCACCTCTGTAGCCGTATCTAGCTAATTTGTCGACTTCTGGGTCGTTGCACAGACTAAAGTCTTTTACCCAAGCGTCAACCGTCAGAGAGTTCATAAGTAATGTAAAAGGTGGACAAGGTTGATAGCCATTTTTCTCTGCAATTTTTGCTAAACGGGACATTTCTATTGATTGGCCCGGAAAAATGAAAAGAAAGCCGATTATTATTGCCAGCGCAAAAGCTTTAGTTGAGTTATTTTTTAAACTGAGCGGAGCTGTACCTTTTATTGTATTTCTAAACTGCCAAAGCATGAACAAAGCTCCAGTTAGAGTTGTTATTGCTCCACCAATGTAACCAGTATATTTAGCATCTAAATAAATAACAGGAAACTTACTAATCAATTGATTTTGAGTTGCACTAACCATATCCGTCAGGAAAAGTAACCCACAACTTATAAAAAAAAGACTAATAAAAACTAAGAATCCTAGAAGCGATTTCTTGGTTGTTTGTTTCGTTGTCATTTTAGGCTGACCTAGAAAAAATTATAAGGCGAATTGTTCATATCACTAATCGCTTTCATTTGATTAATTTTTAGATTCATTTTATCTATATCTTTATCCAATGATTTTTTGGCCGATTTATTGAGTTCTTTGAGCAGCTTGGCTTTTAAATCGTAAGCGCTCGCAGTTTCAGTTAATAAGCCTTGAACAATAAATGCAGCAATAACCCCGCGGCTACGGGAAGCACAACGATACCGAATGTTGATACAGCGATAGAGCCTACTATGTAGCCAAAGACCGCAGCGACCGAAGCGATAACTATGTCTGCGGAAATATCTACCACCCAATTGGTCATCAAGTAGTCTTTTTTTAGTACTAACTCCAAAGTGTGGTGGGATACTGAAAAAACAACTGAAATTAATACGCCTCCACGAGCAGATGCTTTAAGTCCTTGCTGACCAATACCTAATGACAGCATCTTCGTGTTGGTTGAGAGGTAGCGAGTTCCTTTAATCAATGTTCTAAGTTTATGATTACCCTTAAAACTAATGTAGCTTTTGGCGCCATTTTGAGTAATTTCGTATTTACCTAAAATACTCCCGCCACGCTGCATGTCTAGCGCTAGCACTCCCATGGTTTTTACATCTAATACTTGGCCTGCGAACTGGTTCGTGAGACTAGTGGCAGTAAGAACTAACTTTTGAGCGAGCTCCGATAGGCCTAAGTCTTCCAATTTCTGACTAATCGCGGTTTGCTCAAGCCCTTGGCTTTGCTGTTTGGCTAACCATAGTGCGAAAAACTGCGGGCCATGAAGCACATAGAGGTCGACTTCTTTCATCTCTGAAGCTCTAAGTTTGCTCAAGCAAGCATCACGTTTAGCTTTATTTCGTTGGGACAAACATTGAAATTGATTTTTGGCCACTGCAATTATCTCCTATAAGTTGCAGGGCTAAATAGTAAACACCAATAATGACAAAGTAAACAATAAGGTTTGCCGAATTACATGACTTATGTTGATTTAACCCCAGTAAGAGGCTTTGTTAATCAACTACTCGGCCATAAATGCACCTCTGACTTAGCTAGATGCCGCAGCCAGCTCACAGCGCTTAGTTGCCCTCGTTCATTTTTTGCCTAATCATCAGCCATGTTAAAGCTTTGCATGTCTAGATTATGGCTAAGACTAAGTTAATCCCCCTGTTAAACTCATATCGTTAACTTACTTAGGATTTTTGAGCTTTAGCCTCGGTTAACTAGAACCAAAAGATGTTATTGTTAGTTTTGTTTTTTTAGCATATAGCGCTAGTTAATTCTAAAGAGCCTGTTATAGATATTTGTGTAAGCGAAGGCCGCTTTCCGTCGTATGAGAAATTAATTTTTGAAATGGAGATTCTATGTTTGGCATTCATAAAGTGAAGGTTGTTGATTTGTTCATCGAATCCGAGAAGAAGCAGGTAATTCCATTTACAGCTTCTTGCGCTGTATACCTTACGCAGAAGTTGATTGATTTAAAGCTGACCTATGCAACAGGAGAAAAGAAATCAGGCTTCTTTGGAGGCATGATAAATAAGGATATTAATTATAGAAACAGTGGATTGGATGATTGGGAGATCATTTCAAATCTTGATGGATCTGAATCCGCTGCCAAACTAAAAGGCCTTGGAGTTGCTTCGCTGGTTGGGTATGGGTTAGCGGGACCAGCTGGTGCCGTCGTAACAGGATTACTCTCCGCTAACAAGAAGGATATTCCAATTATGCTCGTGCATAAGCCTTCAAAACAAGCTTTCCATTGCATGGCCAAACATAACTTTGCAAAAGAAGTTCAAGAGAGTGAATGGGTAAGAGATGTTGTTGAATCACAAAAGTAAGCTAACAAACACATCAAGTCGCTGTAATAAGATGTTATGCCATCAGTATCAACTTACTGATGTCGCATAAAAAACATAAAGGAAAAGCTATGAAATGGATTCTGTTGGTAAAGCCAATAGTTGTAATTGTACTTTTGTGGGCTACAGGTAGATTCTCTCTTTGGTTACAAAATTATTCTGATCTATCAGAACTATCACTTATGACATTGCTAACGATGTCCTTCATTCTGAGCATACTTCTTCCTAATATTAACCAGCTAAAGTCTTTTTCAATCGCAAAAGGTGAAATTATTCTTCAACAAGTCACTGAAAAAGAAGAAAACGTAAAGCAGGTAGCCATAGCAACAGCTAGAGTTGCTCGTTTACTTGAAAAAGAAGCTTTAATATTGCCTTTAGATGGTACTCCAAGTGAAATCATCCCCGCAATTGAAAAATTAGAAGAACTGGTTAAGTAGTGGCATAACAAAACGTTCAAGAGCGATACGTAACGCATGGCAATTTTTGTTTGCGTTAAGTTAAGTGTTTATGGCGGATAGATAAACCAGACATATATGGGCGTCCGGTAATTGGCGGCTAATCCTAAGCCCCGAAAACCTCAGCATTAGCTAGCGTCTCAAGAGCCACAGCCCAAGTTATCAGCCCTTCCCCACGGCAATTTCTATTATTACCAAAAGCCACCTTACTTACAGGCTACCCAGCTCGGCAAATTGGCTATGCGCCGCTTCAATGGCGTTAATTCGCGCCGCGGCATCAGGGCTTTGCTCAATCAATTGGGTAATCAACAGATTTAAAATACTCATCACGCTGGTGTAGGAATCGAAGGTGGATGCACTGTGGATCACGCAGCTAATCTTCCAACTGGCGTACTTTTCTAAGGATGCTGCGGTAGGGTCGCTAATTAAGGCGATTTGAGTCTGTTTATCTTTGGCATGCTGAATAATTTTTTCAAGCAGTGGGGTGCGTCGGCGCATACCAAAAATAATCAACAGATCATCGGGGCCAATATTAAACAGCTCTTCGGAAATGGTCTGATTGGCTCCCGGATGCAAGCTCACATTGTCGCGAATAATCGACAATTGGCGATGAAAATACTCGGCCAAGAAACGGTTATTACGATAACCAATTACCAACACTCTTTTCTTCGAGCTAAGGGCTTTTATTAAGGAGCGAAAGCTGGCCACATCGATGCTCTCAAGCGAGCGTTGCAGGTTGGTTTGCTCGCGGTCCAAATGTTTAGTCACTAGGTCACTGACTTTGGCATCTTTGCTGTCTGATTTGTAAGAGCTCTGATAATTAAGCGCGCCCCAGTTTTTGGCCTCTCGCGCCTGACGCCGCGCATCGCTGAAATCTTTATAGCCTAGGCGACTAAAAAAGCGGGTGGCCGCGGCTTTAGAGGTTTTAGCCAGTTCGCACAGCTCGGAGGCTGAATAATCCGCCACATCCCCCGGAAAGGATAACAGTAAGTCGGCTAAGCGCTTTTCAGAAGGGGGCATGTTTTCGTAATGCTCTCTGATTCTGGTATCCAAGGGGTTGGAACTGTTGGGGTTATTCATCGAGGCCTCATGTTTATGGTACTTATTTTTTAATACCAAGGATAATCGAAAATAAATTAACAAAAAAGGCTTGTCTAAATGAAAACATAGTTTTAAAGTTCTTTCATATGGTAATTTTGTTTCAAACTGAGTTAATACAGTTTCAAGGACAGGCTATGGAACAAGTAAAACTGACAATTGATGCAGAGCGTTTGCAAGCCAGGCTACTCGCCTTGGGCGAAGTGGGCGCCTTAGCCGGAGGCGGCGTGTCTCGCTTAGCCCTGACCGAGGCCGATAAACAAGGGCGCGATCTCGTATTAAGTTGGATGCAACAACTGGGCTTAACCATCAGCATCGACGCCATTGGCAATGTGGTCGCCACCTTAGCTGGCCGCGAAGATCTGCCAACGGTAATGATGGGCTCACACATCGACACCGTTTCCACCGCTGGGCTATACGACGGCAATTTGGGCGTACTGGCCGGGTTAGAAGTGATTGAAACCTTGATTGAGTCGGGCATTCAGCCGCGCCATCCAGTGGCCGTGGCGTTTTTCACCAACGAAGAAGGCTCACGCTTCGCCCCCGATATGATGGGCAGCGGCGTTTATACCCAAGCGCTAGACTTAGCCACTTCCCTTGCCACCATTGGCATCGACGGTAAAAGCGTGGAGCAGGAACTCAACGCCATAGGCTATAAGGGCGATGCGCCCGTTTGTGACGTAGCCAAGCAAGTGGCCGCTTACTTCGAACTGCACGTTGAACAAGGCCCGGTATTGGACGAAGAGAATATCGACATTGGCGTAGTAGAAGGCGTGCAGGGGATCTCGTGGAGTGAATACACCGTTCATGGCACCTCTAACCATGCTGGCACCACGCCGATGAATTACCGCCAAGATGCCGGTTTAGTGGCGGCTAAGGTGATGACCTTTGTTAACCAACTTGCCTTAAGCATGGCCCCCCAGCAGCACGCCACCGTGGGCGCCTTAGAACTACAACCAAACTTGGTTAACGTTATCCCTAACTTTGCTCGCTTTACCGTGGATTTACGTAATTGCAGCGAGCAAAAGCTGCTTGAAGCGGAAGCCGAGCTAGCGGCTTACTTGGAACAACTGGCCGAGCAGCATGGTGTAAGCATTGAAAAACGCGTACTGGCTCGCTTCCAACCGGTGGACTTTAACCCTCGGCTCATCGACAGCATTGAAAACTTCGCCAAAGACTCTGGATTAAGCAGCAAACGGATGTTTTCTGGTGCTGGGCACGACGCACAAATGTTTGCTCCCTTGTGCCCCACCACCATGATCTTTGTTCCCAGCAAAGATGGCATTAGCCACAACATCAACGAATACACCAGCCCTGAACAAGTGGCTAATGGAGCCAATGTATTGCTTCAAGCCGTATTGAACATCGCAGAATATTAAAGGAATAGATAACATGGAAAGAAACGTCACCGTAGGGATTGCCCAACTCGGCCCGATTGCCCGAGAAGAAAACCGCCAGCAAGTCATCAGCCGGATGATCGCGCTACTAAATAAAGCCAAGCAACGAGACTGTGGCTTTGTGGTATTTCCTGAACTGGCCCTTACTACCTTCTTTCCGCGCTGGTATTTAGAAGACGAAAATGAATTAAATGCCTTTTACGAAAAAAGCATGCCTAGCGATGAAACCCAAGCCCTGTTTGATAAAGCCGCGGAACTCGGCATTGGCTTCTACCTTGGTTACGCCGAGCTAGCCGAAGAGAACGGCGAGACTCGCCGCTTCAATACCTCAATATTGGTGGATGACAAAGGCCAAATCGTGGGTAAGTACCGTAAGATCCACCTACCCGGCCATACCGAGCACGAACCTTGGCGCGCCTTCCAACACTTGGAGAAACGCTACTTTGAAGTGGGTAACCTTGGCTTTGGCACTTGGGACTTCATGGGCGGCAAAGTGGGCATGGCGCTATGTAACGATAGACGCTGGCCAGAAACCTACCGGGTGATGGCACTACAAGGCGCAGAAATGATCGTGCTTGGCTACAATACGCCAATGCACTACCCGCAGGCGCCCGAGCACGACCACCTGCAAGCCTTCCACAACCATGTGGTAATGCAGGCTTCGGCTTATCAAAACGGTTGTTGGGTTTTGGCCTGTGCCAAGGCCGGTAAAGAAGAAGACTGCGACCTACTAGGGCAAAGCTGCATTATTGCGCCCACTGGCGAAATTGTTGCTCAGGCGAGCACTCTGGGTGATGAGCTGATCGTAGCCGACTGTGACTTTGAAAGAACCCGCGAAATCAAAGAGAACATCTTTAATTTTAACCTTCACCGCATTCCTGAAGAATACGAAATCATTAGCCGACCCAAGAAATCCCAAGCCGGCAAATAGGCATACAAAAATACGGGCTAATTTAGCCCGTATTTTTTTAACTTGCGATACAGGGTAGCAATGCCAATGCCCAGCTCTTCGGCCACCAGCTTACGATTACCCAAGCGCTTAATGGCATCTTCAATTTTGTGTTTTTCCATCTGCTCAAGGCTCACCCCGCTCATACTCGGCGCAGCCTCCACCGCCACGCTAGGCTTAAGTTTTTCAAAGTTAGGCGGAAGAAAATCCATGCTCAGCGGCGCGCCCTCGGGCACGATGTTAATCAAATATTCCACTAAGTTACTTAGCTCACGCACGTTGCCGGGCCAAGAATAATGACTGAGGCTGTGCATCACTTCCTTGGTGACTCCGGGATTGGCCACCCCCAAGCGCTGGCAGTGTAGCGCCACAAAATAATTCACCAGCAAGGGCACGTCGCCTTCTCGCTCTTTCAGCGGCGGCAGGTGCAAGGGAATCACATTGAGTCGATAATATAAATCTTCCCTAAACTCGCCGCGCGCAATCAGCTCGGCAAAGTCGCGGTTGGTGGCAGAGATCACTCGAATATCCACCGGAATGGCTTTATTGGAGCCAATTGGGGTAACTTCCCGCGCCTCTAACACCCGCAATAACTTGGCCTGCAACTGCATCGACATATCGCCAATTTCATCGAGGAACAGGGTGCCTTCGTTGGCCGCTTGAATTAAACCCACCCGACCTTTAGTTGAAGCCCCGGTAAAGGCGCCCTTGGTATAACCAAACAGCTCGCTTTCTAACAGTTGATCGGGGATCGCCGCACAGTTAATCGCAATAAAGGGCTTCGCCGCACGGTTACTCAGCTTATGAATGGCATTGGCTATTACTTCCTTACCGGTACCACTTTGGCCATTAATCAATACACTGGATGGGCTAGAGGCGATGCGCGTCATCAAGGATTTAATGTGGCGAATACCGGTACTATCACCAATCACTTCCGAGAGTACTGCATTGGTCTCATAGGCAATCACCGGGTTATGCGGCTGAAAGAACGACATTAAAAATAATTTATGGGCATGGCTGTTATAAAACTGCCCCACCAATAGTTCTTCGCGTTCACCCAAGGAGATAATGTGCTGCTGGCCCTCGAGCTTGTTTTTGCAATTCACCAGTGGGCGAATATTAATTTTAATTTTGTTTAAGTCGCTGCTGGTGAGGTTTAAGTTACGCAGCGCCGGCTGGTTGCCATACTTCACCGAGTTATCTTGGTTCATTACCAAAACGCCCTGATCCATGTTATCGATCAGGTTGATAAACACTTCTTCTAAGCCATGCGGTTGCTTGGCCTTGTTTTGCACATTGCTTACCACCGATTGGGCAACGTGTTTAATGTAGTCAGAGAACAGGGCGCTGTTGTCTTTTATTCGCTGCTGCGCTTGCTCGTCGAAGGCCACCAAACTCACCACCCCAATGCAGCGTTCACCGGCTAGGATCGGCACCCCAAGAAAGGCGGTTTCGTCGCAGAGATCTCGGCTAGTACAGTCGGCACATAAGTCGTCAGCCTGGGTTTTAATGATGGTCTTTTCTTGCTTGGTCTCGAGTATGTAACGGAATAAGCGCGAACCCGAAGTAAGTTTTTGCCCTAGAAATTGACTATAGGGGCCAGTGCCGGCAATGCGGACTAGATTGCTATCAACCACTTCAGCGTCCACTTTAAGCACCCGCGACAACATTTGGGTAAAGCGGATAATGGTGGGCTGAATCTCCATCAGCTCAGAAACATTATTGATTTCTAACATGTCATTCCATTCAAATTACTGTAAACGGTGCTTAGCATTAGCCATCCATCCTATGCGGCGGGAAAACATTGGCGCTTGACGCAGATCAGATTAAGCTGCAAAGCCAGCCAAATTAACTAACCACTTGGTCAACTTTATACCAAGCCAAAGCCCTTATTTGCTGCGGCTTTAGCCTTATCAGCTTAATTCAATCAAGGCCTTTCTCAAAATGATAGTTGATAGGATCTGAGACTATCATTGAGCTTAAATTCTTTCCCCTAGATTAGCTCGCTAAGCCAGCATATCTGGCTTAAATTCCGCTAGTTGAAGCTGATTTTCCGAGTATTCCAAGGTCGGCATCTTGGCACAGAATTTGGATTTGTCTCCCTTAGGACGTAAAAGTATTTTAAGGAGTTATTTTGGCTAAGTTTAATATCGCCATCGAGGCCAATCGGCATTTTAACGGGGAGTTAGTCGCAGACTTTGGTTATGCTAAAGGAGCTACGGCGCAGCGTTTTCATCAGAGTTTACCGGGTTATCAAGCCACCCCGCTACAACCATTAAATGACTTGGCTAAAGTGATTGGGGTGAAACAAGTCTTGGTGAAAGATGAATCTTATCGCTTTGACCTAAACGCCTTCAAAATGCTCGGCGGGGTGTATGCGATTGCCCGCCTGCTGTGTGAAGAGTACCAGCTAGACATCGAACAATTCGACTTTGCCCAGTTCAATCAAAAGATCGACAAAAAACTCACCTTTGCCACGGCCACCGACGGCAACCATGGTCGTGGCGTGGCTTGGGCAGCCAAGCAGTTGGGGCAAAATGCGGTGGTCTACATGCCTAAGGGCGCGGCGGCCGAGCGGGTAAACAACATTCGAAACTTAGGTGCCGAGTGCATAGTTACCGACATGAACTACGACGATACAGTGCGTTTTGTGGTAGAGCGAGCCCAGCAACAAGGCTGGAAAGTGGTACAAGACACCGCTTGGGAAGGCTATACCGACATTCCCACCTGGATCATGCAAGGCTACAGCACCTTAGCCATGGAGAGCCTCGATCAAATTGAGCAACAGGGCTTAAGCCAACCCACCCACATCATTCTGCAGGCGGGAGTGGGCGCCATGGCTGGCGGCGTATTGGGCTGCTTTGCCGACAAACTCGGCGCTAATAACTTCAAAGCGATTATCGCCGAGCCAGAACTGGCCGACTGCATCTACCGCTCGGGCAAACAGGGCGATATGGTGAACGTAGGCGGCGATATGGCCACCATCATGGTGGGACTAGCCTGTGGTGAACCCAATCCCTTGGGATGGACAGTACTGAAAAACTGCGCCAGTTATTTCGTCTCCTGTGAAGACAAGGTCTCGGCCTTGGGCATGCGTGTGTTGGGCAACCCCATTGGCGACGATCCACGAGTGGTATCGGGTGAATCGGGTGCGATTGGCGCTGGCTTACTGGCCGCCGTGCACTTCTCCGATGATAAGCAACAACTGATGCAAGCCTTGGACTTAAACCAAGACTCGGTGGTGCTGGTGATCAGTACCGAAGGCGATACCGACGTGGCTAACTACCGTGACGTAGTTTGGCTAGGAAAATACGCCTAAACTGCCGACCGATAAGCGAGTTTAAGAGAACAAGGAATAGTTATGACTGAAACTAGCCACCAGCTCCTACACCAAAGCGCCGCCGGCAGTGAAGCCTCGGCTCGCTACTTGTTATTAAAAAATGGCTTGGTGGCCGATCACCATGACGCTAGCCAGCGTGATGTGCTGGTGTTCAAGGGCAAGATTGCCGCCGTGGCAGAGTCGATAGATGTTAGCGCTTTAGATTGCCTCACGCTGGATATTAGCGGGCTTTACTTGCTGCCGGGCGGCATCGATGTGCATACCCATTTTAATATTGATGTGGGCATCGCCAAAAGCTGCGATGACTTTTATAGCGGAACCCGTTCGGCAGCCTGTGGTGGCACCACCAGCATAGTGGACCACATGGGCTTTGGCCCCAAGGGCTGCAGCCTGTTTCACCAATTAGAGGTGTATCAGCAGGCGGCGCAAAACAAGGCGGTAATTGACTACAGCTTTCACGGCGTGATTCAGCACATTGATGAGGAAATTCTGCAGCAGATGCAGCCGATGGTGAATGCCGGCATCTCCAGCTTTAAACTCTACCTCACCTATGACTACAAGTTGGATGATGGCGATGCCTATCGCGCTCTGAAGCAGCTGAAAAAAGTGGGCGCTTTAACCACGGTGCATCCAGAAAACGATGCCGCCATTGCGATTAATCGGGCGCAGTTAAGTGCTGCGGGTAAAACCACCCCAGAGTACCACCCGCTTAGCCGCCCCTAGAGTGCGAAGCCGAAGCGATAGCGCGAATGATAAACCTCGCTAAGATGGCCGATGATGCGCCCTTGTACATCGTGCATCTGTCTAACGGTTTGGGTTTGGAGTATGCGCGTCTGGCGATAAATCAGCAGCAAAAGGTGTGGGTGGAAACCTGCCCGCAGTATCTACTATTAGATGACAGCTATTATCAGCGAGAAGACGGTGAAAAGTTCATTCTTAGCCCTCCGCTAAGAGCCAGCGCAGAACTGAATAAGCTATGGCAGGGGCTGAGCGACGGCAGCATCGATGTGGTGGCCACCGACCATTGCTCATTTACTTGGCGCGAACAAAAGCAGCCTCACCACAACGACTTCACCCGCTGCCCCAACGGTATTCCGGGAGTGGAACTGCGCATGCCGCTGCTGTTCTCCGAAGGCGTGATGAAAGGACGCTTAAGCCTGAGCCAGTTTGTTAGCCTCACCAGCTACCAGCCTGCCAAGCTATTTGGACTCTATCCACAAAAGGGCTGTTTAGAGCTGGGGGCAGATGCCGACTTGGTGATTTTCGATCCCCAGCAGAGCGTTAGCATCAATGATGACACCACCCATGATGCCTGTGATTACAGCCCCTATAGCGGCCTAAGTTGCCAAGGCTGGCCGGTGATGACCTTTAGCCGTGGCGCCTTAGTCAGCCTAAACGGCCAATTTACTGGCCAGGAGGGAGCTGGCCGCTTCATTGCTCGTAAACCCTTTAAGCTTTAAACGCACGGCGGTGCTGTAGGTGCAGCATCGCTTCCAATACGCTACCGGCAATGGCGCGGGCTTTATCAGACACCGTGGTAAAGTCGGCCTCTGCGCCGCGTGGGTCAATATCGCCAATTTTGAAGTCTTTGCTTACCTCAATGTCATTGTTTAGTAGCCCCCGCACCATGCCCGACAGTGGCGCATACACTGAGGTTTCGCCCACATGGGCAATCAACTCGCCCTGCTCCACCAGCGCGCCAATCTGAGTGTGACTGCGCATCTGCCCAGCGCAAGGAGCACGAATCACCCGTTGATGGCTAAAACCGGCGATATTACCGGGTACGCCGGTATTGTCTTGAGTCGAGCCCTGATAGATCACCCGCCCGAGGTGATGGCCGCGGTTGGTTTCAATCACCGCATCGCAGTCGCTACCCCCGCTAAAACCCGGCCCCAAGGCGATGGTGATGGGGGCCAAATCACGATGAAAATTGATATTCCGCTTGGCCAAAATGGCATCAATCACATAGCGCGGCTGCAAGCGAGAGACTTGCTGTAAGTCTTGATCCTGCAATACTGGAATATGGCCCTGCTCGATTAACTCTACAGCATGGCTAAGGTCGCGGGCCTTGCTGGCGCTAATGCCTTCTACCTGATGTGCGCCTTGATAAACACACTGGCCTAAAGACACGCTACAGCGAATCATGGTTGGCCGCTCAATCTCAGTCATGATGATGCTAAAACCGGCGTTATACAGCCGCAGAGCAATACCGGTGGCAATATCTCCGGCACCACGAATCACCACTAAGCCGTCATTGGATATGCTTGAGGCTCGAGAAGGGAAATAACAGGGCGTGGTATTGTTAGGCATAGCTATCCTTATACTACTTGGCTAAGAGGCGAAATAACGTTCTACTGTTGGTGAGGGTAAATCAAGTTGGCTCAACCAAACCGCGTTCAGCAAAGCCGTTTGGCTAAGTACTTGCTGAGCAAAGAGCCTTAAGCGCAGCGGATCTGAGCAACGGTCCATCTTATTAACTAACCATAACTTGTTAGCCTGCTTCGGGCTGTTTTTAAACAGACCCTGCGGATCGACTAGCAATTTACTCAGTGCTGCTTCATCCACTTCCGCACCCTCTACACAGCCGCTGATCTTAGAAAACAGTGGCCAACGATGGATCTGCTGCGGTGCTGCAGGCGAAAAAATTGCCTCTGCTCCCGTTACCCCAATCAGCAAATCACTTTGTTCACAAATGCAAGGTTCATGCCCCGCAGGGGCCTTCAAAGGCAGGTGTTTCGCGCCATCCGCTTCCACCAGATAAACATCGAATAAGCCCAGTTCGGCTAGTTGGGATAGCTCGGTAACACTAAAGCCCTGTACTTTAGGCGGCTGATTAGCTGGCATGGCCAGTCTTTGTTTATAGAGAAAATAGACGCCGCCAGGCGCGACATTCACCCTTGCCATCTGCCTTACCAAAGCCTGCGCGGGGCTAGGCTCTGCCAAGCAGATCTGGGCGTTAAATTCGTTGCCCTCGGGCAGGTAGGTTTTGGTCGTCGTAGTCACACAGACTTTAAAGCCCTGAGCTTGATAAACGGCGGCCAACCATTTGATTAGATGAGATTTACCTCCGGCCCCCACCACCGAGATAAAACGCGCAGCAGGAGCTAACATTTGAATGGCTTCAAAATCAGCAGCGGTGGTATGGTATTGATTTAATTGCAGCATAATTTGGGCAATAAGGCCGTTAACATTAACCGGAAGCATCACTTATGCAATACCCACACTCAAAAATCAATGCCGACTGCATTATTCCCGCAGCAGGCCTATCTACGCGCATGGGTGAATGGAAATTGTTATTACCCTTCAAAGACTCCAGTATCATTGAACAGAGTATTAGCAACGCCCTCGCGGTTTGCTCTAGAGTGATTGTAGTGGTGGGCCATCGCAGCGACGAGCTAACTGAACGACTGAAGGGCTATGCCAATCTAGAGATAGTGAGCAATCCCGATTATCAGCAAGGCATGTATTCATCCATTCGCCAGGGGGTAAGGCGAGTGACTAGCGATTACTTTTTTATTTGCCATGCCGACATGCCCTGCATCGCTCCGCAGATTTTTACACGCTTATGGGAGCAGCGAGGTGAGGCGACGGTATTTCCCGGTACAGAGCAGAAAAGCGGCCATCCGGTATTGCTCTCTGCTCGGCTAAAGCCTGTGATAGAGCAAGAACAGCAACACAGCCCGATGAAAGCCCTGCTGAAGCTCTACCCGATGCGTTTTCTCAACTTGGATGATCCCAATATTCATTTAGATATCGATACGCCACTGGCCTACCAACAGTTAATCGGCCAGTAAGTCGGCTCGAGGCAACTGCGATATATCATCGCTATCAGTGCTTATCACTATCAAAGTGATAGTCACTCGGCAAAATTTATCACTCTGATAGCAAACTCGGCTAGTTTGCGGAGATTTGCCGCAGTTTTAAGCCAATTTGTCAGCTATTCACTCTGGCTTAGTTATTGCTAATTATCCTTTATCAACTTCCCATCGGTGGCTGCTGAGCGTTATCACCGAGCTGAGAATTGCAGAAAAAAACATTGGTAAATGAAGGAGCTATTTATGGCCAAGGTAGGAATATTTTTTGGAACCGATACCGGCAGCACCCGCAAGGTGGCAAAACAAATTCAGCAGCACTTAGGTGATGAGCTAGCCGCTAAACCGGTCAATATTAACAAGGTAGAAGCCGACGACCTACTCGCTTACGACTACCTTATTTTAGGCACCCCCACCTTGGGTGAAGGCCAACTGCCCGGCATGGAGAGCGACTGTTCAGAAGAAAGCTGGGAAGAGTTTTTACCCAACTTTGACGACCTAGACTTAACCGGTAAGAAAGTCGCTTTATTTGGTTTAGGTGACCAAGTGAATTATCCAGACCAATTTGTCGACGGGCTCGGTGAGCTTTATGACTACGTTGCAGAATGTGGCGCCGACATGGTGGGCCATTGGCCGATTGATGGCTATGACTTTAATGAGTCAAATGCCGTTGATGATGACGAATTCTTAGGTTTGGTGATTGATAAAGACAACCAAGCCCACTTAACCGACGAGCGGGTGTCCATTTGGTTAGAGCAAATCAAAGCCGAAATGGGCCTGTAAACCTTGTTCCATCCAGCAAAGCTGTTAACTACTGAGCTTTAGCTTGTTCCCACACCGCCTACCATGTAGGCGGTACCCTTTCCTCCATAAGCTGCGCCCTTACTTATCACTATTAATAGAGCTTTTGCTTGATACCGCAATGACGCTTTTATCAGCTTATGCTAGATTAATAAGGTCTTTTTTACCCAAGGTATATGCGTGTTAAATACCGCCTTAAGCGATTTAGGCTTGGTGATATACGCCCTGTTGATTTGCCTGGTCACCTTTCAAGTGATTCTGAAACGCAGAGCCGTAGGCGTCACCCTTAGCTGGCTGTTATTGATTTTTGTTCTGCCCCTATTTGGCATTATTTGCTATCAATTGTTTGGCGAGCGCTACCTTGGACGACTTCGAGCGAAGCGCGCTCGAATTATGGAAGTCAAATATAAACAACGCATCGAGCTCTTGAGCCGCTCCCCTCATGTGGTGCAACACTCTGGTTCCGCTCAAGCAGAGCCACTCAACAACCTTACTCGCCGCTTACTTGGATTGCCCATTTTGGGTGGCAATAAACTGCAAAACTTTCAAGACTCCCTCGCCACCCTGCAACAGTTATGCGCAGATATTAAACTCGCCCAGCACACGATTTATATGGAATTTTACATTGTGCAGCCAGGGGGCTTAGTTGACCCAGTATTACAAGAATTGCAGCAAGCGAGTGAGCGTGGCGTCAAAGTCTACCTATTAGCGGACTCAGTAGGTTCGAGTCAATTTCTTAAGTCTGCGCAGTGTAAATCCTTGAAAAAACAAGGGTTAAACATAGTTGACGCATTACATGCCAACCCAGTACGAATGTTATTGCAACGTGTCGATTTAAGATTACACCGTAAAATTGTCGCCATCGATCAGCGTATCGCCTATAGCGGCTCAATGAACTTGGTAGACCCGCGTTACTTTAATCAACAGCGCGGTGTAGGCCAATGGGTCGATCTGATGCTCAGGGTTGAAGGGCCCGCAGCACTCAATCTACAAGCCATAGTGGCTTACGACATCGAGATGGAAACCGGCGATGCCGCCATCGAGCAATTAAATTTGCAGCAAGAGCAAGCCAGCTACGGGCAGCAAAAGATGCAAATAATGCCTTCGGGGCCGGGGATCTTTGGCGACCACGTTATTCAACTGCTACTGTGCTCTATTTATGCGGCGAAACGACAGATCGTACTCACTAGCCCCTACTTTGTTCCCGATGAGAGCCTACAAATTGCACTGGTTACCGCGGCTAGCCGAGGCGTAGAAGTGATCCTGATCCTGCCTGCAAAAAACGACTCTCGCTTGGTACGTTACGCCAGCCACTCCTTCTATCAACAATTGCTTGATGTGGGTGTGAACATTTTTCGTTTTAAGGGCGGCTTACTGCATACTAAAAGCCTGTTAATAGACCAACAAATCGCATTGGTGGGCACGGTTAACTTAGATATGCGCAGTTTTTGGCTCAACTTTGAAGTGACCTCAATTATTGACGACCCTGCCTACGCCGAAGACTTGTATCGGATTATTCAGGACTACTTAAAACAAAGCAGCCGTATTAATCCCATCGCTTGGCGAAAACGCCCCCTCTATCGCCGCCTCATGGAGAACATCATCCATATTTTCAGCCCGCTGTTATAGGCTAAAACTCAGCCAAGCAACACTATAAAGCCATCAAAATCCTGAAATAAAACTGAAATTTTGGTAAGGTTTTCATACCTAAAGCAATGCGCCAAAGCACAGATTTGCCATTGAAACATCAAATTTAAGTGACCACTTGCTTAAAAGGCTATCTAATTATCTTGTCAATTTTTAGCCAACTCGAGCTAGCCAAGGTTAGCCATTAGGGAATAACACAGGGTTTTCATGTGAGTCATCAGCAACCGAGCAGTATTGCCCCTCGTAAACATGCTTATTCCGCCCCCTCAGTGAAACAGCTAACGCTGTTACATCAAGGCGAAGTACTAGCGCAACGCTACCAACGTTATTTTCAGGCCAGCGTTGCCAGCACCGAGCACGACTTACGCAGCATCTTTCAACTACGCCATCGAGTGTACTGTGAAGAGTTTCAGTTTGAGCCGAGTAACGCGCTACAACTAGAGCGTGACCAATACGATAGCTACTCTCACTTTTGTCGTGTACAACATCTCAATTCGGGTTTAGATGCGGGCTGCTTAAGACTGGTTAACCCTAATAGCCAGCAAAGCCTCCCCTTATTGGATGCCTGTAGTTCCGCAATTACCGATCGTAAGCTGCACCCCGACAATTTTGCTAAAGAAGATATTTGTGAAGTATCACGAGTGGCCTTAGATGGCTTGTTTCGTCGCCGTCGCATCGACCAGCAATATGGGGCAAGACCCTCTGGAGTCGGTTTAGATCGCTTTAGTGATAAGGAGCTACGCACCTTTCCTTATATCAGTATCAGCCTCTACCTAGCCGCATCGATCATCGCTGAGCATAGCGGAATCAAGCACGCTTACGTCATGGTAGAACCCAAACTGGCCCGTAGCTTGTCATTATTTGGCATCAAAATGACCCGCATCGGACCCGATATTGATTACCATGGTATTCGTGCCGCCTACCATATTACTATCGAGCGCTTTCAAAGCTATTTACCGCTGTTATATCAGCCCTTGTTTGAGTTGATAAAACAAAACGTACAGGCCAGCATGGGACTACTAACTCAAGCGAGCACCAATCCAAATAACTACCCTGCTACCCTGCTCCCCTGCCTCTGCAGAGCTAAGTAGCCTCGCCCTTTTTTTGTGCAATAAAAAAGGCAGCCTAAGCTGCCTTAATATTACCAGTACAGGTTCCGCTTAAGCTTTAGGCGGACGCGCAGCACGTTTACGCTCATTTTCAGTTAAGTGACGCTTACGAATACGAATATTCTCTGGCGTTACCTCAACTAATTCATCGTCATCAATAAACTCAAGCGCTTGTTCTAGCGTCATCACGATGGGTGGCGTTAGCACCTGCGCTTCATCAGTACCCGAAGCACGAACGTTAGTTAGCTGCTTGCCTTTAAGACAGTTCACGGTAAGGTCGTTATCGCGACTGTGAATACCCACAACCTGACCTTCATACACTTCATCAGCATGCTTAGTGAATAAGCGGCCACGCTCTTGTAGGTTGAACAAGGCGTAAGTTAGCGCTTTACCGGTAGCGTTAGAGATCAATACGCCGTTTTGGCGCTGACCAATAGTGCCGCCTTTATGGGGACCATAGTGATCGAAAGTATGGTAAAGCAAACCAGAACCCGAAGTTAGGGTCATGAACTCGGTTTGGAAACCAATTAAGCCACGCGAAGGAATCATGAAGTCCATACGCACGCGGCCTTTGCCGTCTGGTGCCATGTCGGTTAACTCACCCTTACGTAAGCCAATTTGCTCCATGATGCTACCTTGATGCTCTTCTTCCACATCGATGGTCACCACTTCATAAGGTTCTTCTAACTTGCCATCTACGGTGCGAAGAATTACTTCAGGGCGTGATACCGCTAGCTCAAAGCCTTCACGACGCATGTTTTCAATCAGAATACCTAGGTGTAGTTCACCACGACCCGATACACGGAATTTATCAGGATCATCAGTTTCTTCTACACGTAGCGCTACGTTATGTACTAGCTCCTGTTGTAAACGCTCCAAAATATTACGTGAAGTCACGTATTTGCCTTCTTTACCGGCAAAAGGAGAAGTGTTTACTTGGAAGGTCATGGTGACGGTAGGCTCATCAACTGACAAGGCAGGCAAGGCTTCTACATTGCTTTGGTCACAAATGGTGTCAGAAATTTTCAGCTCACCTAAACCAGTAATAGCAATAATATCACCGGCATTGGCTTCAGCGACTTCGTGACGCTCTAGACCTAAGTAACCCAATACTTGGCCCACTTTACCGTTACGAGTTTTACCGTCGGCACCCACTACGGTCACTTGTTGGTTAGTTTTCACCGAACCACGTGATACACGGCCCACACCAATTACACCTACGTAAGAGTTGTAATCAAGCTGAGAGATTTGCATTTGCAGGCCTTCACCGCTTTTGGCTTCTGGTGGTGCAACGTTATCCACGATGGCTTGAAATAGTGCTTCCATGTTGTCGGTTTGTACGCCCTCTTCAGAGCTAGCCCAACCATTCAGGGCTGAAGCGTAAACCACTTGGAAGTCTAACTGCTCGTCAGTTGCACCAAGGTTATCGAATAAATCAAATACCTGATCCATTACCCAGTCAGGGCGAGCACCGGGCTTATCGATTTTGTTAATCACCAAAATCGGTTTTAGACCTTGCGCAAACGCTTTTTGAGTTACGAAACGGGTCTGTGGCATTGGGCCTTCTTGGGCGTCTACCAACAACAATACCGAATCAACCATAGACAATACGCGTTCTACCTCACCACCGAAATCAGCGTGTCCAGGAGTATCAACGATATTGATGTGGTAATCATTCCACTCAATCGCCGTATTCTTGGCCAAAATGGTAATTCCACGTTCTTTTTCAAGATCGTTTGAGTCCATCACTCGCTCTTCCGCATCTCCACGTGTTTGCAGAGTGCCCGATTGCTGCAATAGTTTGTCTACCAAGGTAGTTTTACCATGGTCAACGTGAGCAATAATGGCGATGTTTCTTAACTTATCTAGCACGGCTTTCAGCCCTTCATAAAGTGAGGTAAAAAGAAAAAGTGCGCTATTGTACATATAAACGACAAATTCTCATAGTTTTAAGTTGATCACGGTTTTTAATTCAGCCGAATAGGGTATTATATTGCCAGCTAACAACTTAATGCACCAAAACGGACAGACACAGCACCATAGTAGTGCAACGAATTGCACTATATTGATGCCTCTCGCGTCAATCATTAATAATTTCAATGATTTACGTCTTGGCATAGTTTTAGCTTGATGCAAAACAACGACGATTATTCGTAAAAATAAATACTATTAAATCGATTGAACCATCAATTTTGATGACACCGGAGGTTAAAAACATGTCTGCAGAAGTTTTAGCTTTGCTTAAAGAGCAAGAAGTTAAATTTGTTGACCTACGCTTTACCGATACTAAAGGTAAAGAACAACACGTATCTATTCCATCGCACCAAGTTGACGAAGATTTCTTCACCGACGGTAAAATGTTTGATGGTTCTTCAATTGCTGGCTGGAAAGGCATCAACGAATCAGACATGGTACTAATGCCTGACGCTGCAACTGCCGTTCTTGACCCATTCACCGAAGAAACTACCTTAAACCTTCGTTGTGACGTATTAGAGCCTGCTACTATGCAAGGTTACGACCGTGACCCACGTTCAGTAGCCAAACGTGCTGAAGAATACATGCGCGCTTCTGGTATTGCAGATACTGCTTACTTCGGTCCAGAGCCAGAATTCTTCTTGTTTGACGACGTTAAGTACAAAACTGACATGTCAGGTTCTATGTACAAAATCGATGCTGACGAAGCTTGCTGGAACTCAGACAAAGCTTTCGAAGACGGCAACACTGGTCACCGTCCAGGCGTGAAAGGCGGTTACTTCCCAGTAGCTCCTGTTGATTCTTCTCAAGACATTCGTTCTGCAATGTGTCTAGTAATGGAAGAAATGGGCCTAACTGTTGAAGCTCACCACCACGAAGTAGCGACTGCTGGTCAAAACGAAATCGCAACTAAGTTCAATACCATCATTGGTAAAGCTGACGAAACTCAAATCCTTAAGTACGTGATCCACAACGTTGCTCACGCTTACGGTAAAACAGCTACTTTCATGCCTAAGCCTGTAGTTGGCGACAACGGTAGTGGTATGCACGTTCACCAGTCTATCTGGAAAGACGGCGAAAACTTATTTGCTGGCGACCTATACGGCGGCCTATCTGAAACTGCTCTATTCTACATTGGCGGTATCATCAAACACGCTAAAGCATTGAACGCGTTCACCAACGCTTCAACTAACTCTTACAAGCGTTTGGTACCTGGCTTCGAAGCTCCAGTTATGTTGGCTTACTCTGCACGTAACCGTTCTGCTTCTATCCGTATTCCAGTAGTTCCATCTCCAAAAGCTCGTCGTATCGAAGTTCGCTTCCCTGACCCAACAGCTAACCCATACCTAGCATTCTCAGCTATGTTGATGGCTGGCCTAGATGGGATTAAGAACAAGATCCACCCTGGCGATGCAATGGATAAAGACTTGTACGACCTACCAGCTGAAGAAGCAGCAGCGATTCCACAAGTGGCAACTTCTCTAGAAGATGCATTGAAAAACTTGGACGAAGACCGTGCCTTCTTAACTGCTGGCGGCGTATTCTCTGATGACTACATCGATTCTTACATCGAATTGAAAGCTGCAGACATCGAGCGTCTAAACATGACAACTCACCCAGTTGAGTTCGAAATGTACTACAGTGTATAACTAAGTAAAACGTTACTTAGCTTGAAAAACCCGCTTTAAAGCGGGTTTTTTTATTGCATTTTCATGCAATTACGCCCACCTTTAGCAACAATCAGGAGGAAGTGTTAATGAACAAATGGTTGATAGTTTTATCTTTGCTAATGAGTAGCGTAGCGTCTAGCTATGCCGCAGATACCATCTATCAATGGGTTGATGAGAACGGCATAACCCATTTTTCAGACCGCCCTCAACAAGGGGCTACTCCACTAAAGGTTGAGGTCACACCACCGGCCACCACAGGCCCGCTAGTCACCCCGAGACAGCCGCTAAAAAAACAACAAAAAGCGATTAAATATCAGGTAAATATAACCAGTCCTAACCATGAACAAACGATCCGCGATAATCAGGGAAAATTGGATATTAGCGCCACCACTCAACCAGCCCCGTTAAACAATATGGGCTTTAAACTGATTTTGGATGGTATTCCGCAAGGGCAGATCACCCCAATAGCTAACTTTCAACTCACCAATATTGATCGAGGCGCTCACACTATAAAAGTGCAGCTTGTTGATGAATCGGGCAAGGAAATTGCATCGTCTAAATCTATAACTGTATTTTTGCACCGCGCTAACGCATCAGTAGGCGGAGCAACGGCCTCAGGGGGAGGTTGATCAACCACTCTCTGCTTTTTAGGTTTATAATCCGTGCAGGCGCACCAATTTGGTGCGCGCCATTCAGGAGAGAGTAGTGTTAGATATTTCTGGATTAGAGCGCTTAGTACTCGAAAACCAAGTCACAGCAATTGTGCTACTTGATGTTGCGTTAAAGATCCAATATGTCAATGCCTCAGCCGAGCAGTTACTCGGTCAAAGTGCCAAACGCCTAATTGGCGAACCACTCGCGATGCAGGTGAAACATAGCTCACTAGACCTTAGTAAACTCAACGCCCTGTGTAGTAATGGGCAAAGCTTTACCGACAACGAAGTCACCTTAGTGTTTGATAGTCATCACGCCTTGGTTGAGCTTTCTGCAACCCATATCAATAGCAGCAAAAAAAACTTATTGATGCTGGAAATGCGGGCGATTGGCCAGCAAAAGAAAATTTCTCAAGAGCTCTACCAACATGCCCAACAACAGGCGGCCAAAGAATTGGTTCGCGGACTAGCCCACGAAATTAAAAACCCCTTGGGCGGGCTACGCGGCGCAGCACAATTATTAGAGAAAGAGCTGGTAAATCCAGAATTAAAAGAGTTTACCGGCATTATCATTGAACAAGCTGACCGACTTCGCAAATTGGTTGACCGCTTATTAGGCCCACAACGCCCCGGCACTCACGAATTGCACAATGTGCACTCGGTATTAGAGAAAGTAAGGCAACTGGTTAAGCTTGATTTACCCGAGGGAATCACTGTAGAGCGTGATTACGACCCAAGTATTCCCGACTTTGAGATGGACCATGAGCAATTACTGCAGGCCTTTCTCAACATCGTACAAAATGCAGTGCAAGCCTTGGGCGACAAAGGCGGCATTATTAGTATTATTACCCGAACAGCTCATCAAGCCACTATTGCTGGTCAGCGTTACAAGCTAGCCGCAGAAATACGCATCGTTGATAATGGTCCGGGGATCCCAACCGAGTTACTCGACACCCTGTTCTACCCCATGGTCACGGGGCGAGAAGGCGGTACCGGCCTCGGTTTATCAATTTCACAGAATTTAATTAATCAGCATAAAGGGAAGATAGAATGCGCAAGTTGGCCAGGCCACACCGAGTTTACCATTCATCTTCCACTACGACGTTAAGGAAGTACTAGCATGGCAGCAACAATATGGGTGGTTGATGACGATAGCTCAATTCGTTGGGTCTTAGAAAAAGCGCTTAAAACCGCGGGATATGACTGTTTGAGCTTTGCCGATGGCGAAATGATGCTTCAGCAACTGGATTACGAGCAACCCGATGTGGTGATCTCAGACATTCGCATGCCCGGTATGGACGGCTTAAGCCTGCTGGAAAAAATTCAAGCGCATTACCCCGATATGCCAGTGATTATCATGACTGCACACTCCGATTTGGATAGTGCTGTAAATGCTTATCAAAGAGGTGCCTTTGAATATCTTCCTAAACCCTTTGATATCGACGAAGCCGTTGCTTTAACAGAACGCGCAGTTACCGTATCTAGAGAGCAAAAAGGTAACAAAGCCAATAACAAGCCTAGCTCCCCAGCACCAGAAATCATCGGCGAAGCACCTGCGATGCAGGAAGTTTTCCGCGCCATTGGTCGCCTTTCACGCTCAAGTATTTCAGTGTTAATTAATGGTCAATCGGGTACCGGTAAAGAGTTGGTCGCTCACGCCTTACACAAGCACAGCCCTCGCGCTAGCGGCAGCTTCATTGCGCTGAATATGGCCGCGATTCCTAAAGATTTGATTGAGTCAGAACTGTTTGGTCATGAAAAAGGTGCCTTTACCGGAGCCAACAACATACGCCATGGACGTTTCGAGCAAGCCAATGGTGGTACCTTATTCCTCGATGAAATCGGTGACATGCCGCTAGACATTCAGACTCGTTTGTTACGCGTTTTGGCCGATGGACAATTCTACCGAGTGGGTGGACATTCGCCGGTACAGGTAGACGTGCGGATTATCGCCGCGACTCACCAAAACTTAGAGAAGAAGGTGACCGAAGGTGACTTCCGTGAAGATTTATTTCACCGCTTAAATGTGATTCGTATTCACCTTCCTTCATTATGTGAACGACGTGAGGACATTCCAGCTTTAGCCAAGCACTTCCTAGAGATTGCTGCTAAAGAGCTCAATGTAGAAAGCAAACAGCTGCACAAAGATACTCAACGCTTCATGATGCAATTGGCTTGGCCGGGTAATGTGCGTCAATTAGAAAACGTTTGTCGCTGGTTAACGGTAATGGCCAGTGGTCAAGAGGTTCTGCCTACTGACTTACCACCAGAGTTGAGCCAACCGGTGGCCAGTGAGCCAGGTGAAACAGCCGATGCCAACTGGCGTACCCTGCTGAAAAGCTGGGTTTCTCAACAACTGGTCTCGGGACAAATCGATATTCTTAGTGAAGCCATGCCCGACTTTGAGCGAATCATGCTTACCACCGCCCTAGAACATACTCACGGGCACAAACAAGAAGCGGCACGTTTGCTTGGCTGGGGGCGCAATACCCTCACCCGTAAATTGAAAGAGTTAGACGTAGAGGCTTAAGCTAAAACAACAATAAAAAAGGAGAACCGAGGTTCTCCTTTTTTATTGGGCTCAAGCGCACTAATCGGCTAACGGAGCACTCTTATACTTACAGCTTTTCTGAGGACACACTTCACGCTTACCTGCGGCGGTTTTTTTCACTACTAATAACTTCCAGCCACATTCGGGACAAGGCTTGGCCACCGGCTGGTCATTTACCGCATAAGAACACTTCGGGTAGGCATCACAGGCATAAAAGGTTTTACCATAGCGCGATTGTCTAGCCGCCAATTTGCCCTTATTGCAGGCAGGGCAAGTAATGTCGGGACTGGCTGGTGTTTTCGGCTGAGCCGATTCAATATGCTGACAAGCAGGAAAAGCGCTACAGCCGATAAACATGCCATAACGGCCTTGGCGCAACATCAACTCTTCTCCACACTCTGGACAGGCAGTGCCGGGGAGTCGCTTTTCTAAGGAATGATCTTGTTGATGAAGCGGTCGGCTATAATCACAACTTGGATATTGGCTACAACCTAAAAATGGGCCTGACTTACTATTACGATGTTGCAGTTCACCACCGCATTTAGGACAAACATCGTATTCTTTTTCTAAGGCGTGTTCATGGGCGGTAAATAATTTAGGATCGATCTTAGACATGCTTACACCTCGTTAAACTGTGCTAAGCATAACAAAATGGTAATAATAGGCTATTGATTAGACGCAAGCGCAGTGTAATAGCGACAAAAGTTGGTCGGCACACCGCTAATAAGCGGCGCACCTTGAACGACGGAGCGGACTAGTGAAGAGGCCCATCCCCTAAGTCGAACAATAACTCTTCCATCTGCTGATAGGCGGACTCACTGCCGGGAACATTAAATAGCACCATTAAAATGACCCATTTTAAGTCTTCCAGCTCTAACTCCGGCCCATCCAACTCCATCACTCTATCGATAACCATCTCGCGAGTCTCGGCGTTGAGCACTTTCATTTGTTCTAAGAACAATAAAAAGCCACGGCAAGATACGTCCAACTTGGTAATCTCTTGGGCGGTATACACCCGAAGTGAAGGGAGTTCAGAAGGATTTAAATAAGGCTGTTTGTCGCTGTCTTGCAACGAAGCAAGTTGCTCCAACCAATCTAAGGCCTTATAGATTTCTTCTTTATGAAACCCCGCCCGACTAAGCTCTTCAGTTAGCTCATCGTGATCCATCAACAGTTCTACATCACTATGTATGTAGGTTTCGAACAGATACATGAGGATATCAAACATAGTTAGTTCCTCCTCAGCTTGACGTAACCACCTGGCACTACGGCCACAACACCCAATATCTCAAGCTCAGTTAGCTGAGCCAGTACAGCATCAACAGGTTGTTGAGTGCTTAAGACCAAATCATCAATTGAAGTTGTCTCATAAGCTACGTTATCCAACAATTGACGATAAGGCAAATTTTGTTCTTGCATATTTTGCTCCATTCCCGGAGAAAGGGGAATAGGCGTCTCAATAAAACCTTCAAGCTCTTCCATAATATCGGCCGCCGAGCTGACTAATTTAGCGCCTTGCTGAATCAGATAATGGCAACCCGCATGCAAAGGATCGTCGATGGAACCCGGCACAGCAAATACATCTCGCCCCTGCTCTGCAGCATAGTTAGCGGTCAACAAAGAGCCACTGGGCAAGCCTGCTTGCACCACCAATACCGCCTTGCTCAAGCCGCTAATAATTCGATTACGCCGAGGAAAGTGGTTAGCCTTAGCGGCGGTTCCCGGCCAAAATTCACTTACTATGACGCCTTGTTCAACAATTTGATGGGCGAGCTGTTGATGGCGCTTGGGGTAGACTCTATCCAAGCCGGTTGCCACCACGGCAATGGTAGCGTCTGGCCTTGCCAGCAAAGCGCCTTTATGGGCTGCCGCATCGATGCCTAAAGCCAAGCCACTGGTAATAGTAAAGCCCTGTTCTGCTAGTTGCTGAGCAAACATTTGGCTATGCCGTAAGGCCACCACACTGGCATGACGACTACCGACAATGGCCAGTTGAGGTCGCTTTAACAAAGCGGCATTGCCACGAACAAACAATAGCAAGGGTGGCCGCTGAATATTACGTAAACATTCAGGATATAAAGCGTCAAAGCAGCCGATTACTTGGCAACCTGATTCAGCTAACCAACTAAGGGTATTGTCGATGCGCTGTTGATTGGGTTTTAATAAAGCGGAAATTTGCGCGGAGCTAAACTGCCAGCCACGTAATTGTGCTTCGCTGGCAGTAAACAAAGCCTCAGTACCGGTGTGAGCTAATACCTCTTGCAGACGCGCCAAAGAAAGACGCGGCACCTC